>NZ_JAWOWL010000026.1:0-42607 GCF_033340395.1 Vibrio sp. 1159
GCTACGACGATTGATGGGCGTAGCCGCTCAGATCGTAGTTTCTTGATTTAGTTCCATCGAATTACGCAACAAAGCCGTGACAGCCAACAAATGTGCTGGTTGTAATAAACTTTGTACCAACGGGGGTGGTGACGTTTAAGCTCACTTCACTGCCATGTTCGACCATTGCCATTGCATCGGTGCTATTTAATGTACTTGCCTGACGTTCTGGTGCCTTCTTGCTTTGCAGAGGTAGCTTGCCGTCTCTGGCAATTGGGCTCATATTTCTCATTATAATTGTCGTACCTGATGTAAGAAGGTAATCGCGTGAGGCGAAGCAGCACTCTCGCATGGTATCGATTTTATTCAGTGATATAGTTTGATTCAATCAATCTGTAACAAAAATTAGAGAGCAAGATATGCATAAAGTAACTCATGAGACCACGAATAGTACATTCTGGGTTGATTTAGAGCAGGGTTATAAAGCCAAGGTGATTTATCAGCTTAAGGGTAATGTCATGCACATTACATCAACGGTTGTTCCTGAAGCACTGCGAGGTAAGGGGTACGGAAAAGTGATGATGGAAGCGGTGTTGCCAGAAATTGAGTCACTCGGTTATCAAATCAAACCAGTTTGCCCATATGTTATTCACTATATGGAGAAGAACCAAACGTGGTCACATCTGATCGCATGATGAGTAACAACCACCAATGCTACCAAAATATTGGCCAGGAACTCAATCTCGGTAATTACCGCTCTGTAGAAGTCATACAATCGCTATGGGGAGGCTATGGGGAGTTAGTCCGAGTTACTTATTCTACTCGTTCGGTGATCATTAAGCATGTAAAACTCCCTAAGCCTTCAGAGCATCCTAGAGGCTGGAATACGGACCGTTCTCATCAAAGAAAGTTGCACTCTTATCAGGTGGAAGTGAATTGGTATGAGTATTTTTCTGGAGGGGTGGATACTCGCTGCCGAGTACCACAAGGTCTAAAAACGTTCCAATCGGAGAATGAATGGCTCATTGTGATGGATGATCTCGCCGAGGTGGGCTTTCCAAAAGTCATCACAGATGCACAGCTAAAGCATCTACAAGCCTGCCTCACTTGGTTGGCGAACTTTCATGCGCGATACATCAATGTTCGTTCTGATAAGTTGTGGCATATCGGTACATACTGGCACTTAGCAACCAGACCCGACGAGCTTGAAGCATTGCAAGACACTGAGCTACAAAATACGGCTCAATTGATTGATCAAACGCTTTCGCAAGCTAAGTTTAAAACACTAGTACACGGTGATGCCAAATTGGCGAACTTCTGTTTTGATGAAGAAGAATCAAACGTTGCTGCGGTTGACTTTCAATACGTTGGATGTGGGTGTGCCATGAAAGATGTGGCACTGTTTATGAGTAGTGCCGTTAAGCCAGAACGTTGTGCAGAGATGGAAGTTTGGGTTTTGGATACGTATTTTGCTCAGTTGCAACACGCGCTAATGGGCTATCAACCGAATCTTGACCCTAATGAAGTCGAGCGTGAATGGCGTCCTTTGTTTGCTGTGGCTTGGGCAGACTTTCAGCGATTTGTGAAAGGTTGGAGTCCCGACCACTGGAAGATCAATCCATACACAGAAGCATTGACTCGCAGAGCGTTGGCTTACTTACGAAAGTGAGTCGAAGTTTAAAAAGAAAAGCCTCCAATTAGTAGGAGGCTTTGTTTTATCTTTGGCCTGGTCTGATGCGCGCCATGTAATAGGTATTGATGAATTCACCATCACGGAAGGAACCGTCAATCGCTTCACCCTCAATTTGAAATCCATGCTTTTTATAAAGCCCAATGGCGGCGTCGTTATCGGCATTGACCTCTATCTGAATTCTTCTCACATTTAACCAGTTATCTGCTAGTTCAGTGACTGTTTCTATCAACTTGCTACCAATACCGAGTCCGTGGAAACTATCATGTACTCCGATGCCAAACGATGCCGTGTGCATCGTTCTTGGACGTAGAGAGTGGTGAAAGCCAATATTACCGACGACTTTACCATCAATTTCAGCGACATAGCTATAAACACCATCAGGTATGTTTGACAATCTTTCCACCCACATCGCGAGCGAAGGCTTTGGGAGTTGCAGGGTTTCACGTTGTGCTTTTGGTTGTGAATAGATTTCTACGAGTGCCGCTGCGTCTTCGACGGTCGTTGGACGTACGATAATTTCCATGCCTCTCTCCTTCGCTTTTTAGTTTTAATTTTTAATCTAACCACAGTTTTCTTATTTGGATAGTGTTTTTTTATGTTTAATGGATAAATGCCTTTTAAATTAGCTTGTTATGATGTCATTTTTTGAATTTTTAGTAGTGATTTATCATCGAATTGAGCGAGTAGATTGCAAAGGTGTTGAATTATTGTACTGAGAATGGCGCGTACTGCAGAGTATCGTGGTGAATTTCATGTCGCAGTAAATAAACGCATTTAGTCAAACTGTGACGACGGCACTGTGCGTCAGTTGACTTGAATCAATAGAGGATGGGGTTACCTCCTATGAGGTATAGGGAAACGACACGTTTAGGGCTATTTATGCTTAACTTGATAAGGGAGTTTTGTTGAGGAAATAGCATGAAATCCTCTCAGTCTAAAATATCGCAAAGTCGGCGCCGATTTTTGCGTGATACAGCTCGAACTGCGGCTGGTGTTGGCGCAGCTGCGTGTGTATTGGGCTTACAATCGCTACAAAGCCAAGCTCGAGAAACCAAAGGTGTGCCTATTCGTCCGCCTGGTGCACTGCCGGAAGGCGATTTCGAATCAGCTTGTATTCGATGTGGCTTGTGTGTTCAGGCATGTCCTTACGATACCTTGAAACTTGCGACATTACTTTCACCCGTCGCGACCGGCTCACCTTACTTTACTGCACGCGATATTCCCTGCGAAATGTGCGAAGACATTCCTTGTGTTGTCGCTTGTCCGAGTGGGGCGCTGGATCCGAAACTAACCGATATTGATGATGCTCGAATGGGTACAGCGGTTCTTATTGACCATGAAACTTGCCTTAACTGGCAAGGGTTACGATGCGACGTTTGTTATCGCGTTTGTCCGCTGATTGATGCAGCCATCACGTTAGAGATGGTTCACAACGACCGAACCGGCTATCACGCCAAACTTATCCCTACAGTGAATTCCGAAGTGTGTACCGGATGTGGTAAGTGTGAACAAGCGTGCGTGTTGGATGTCGCTGCTATTAAAGTTGTCCCGACGGATTTGGCGAAAGGCAAAGTGGGCAGCCACTACAATTTTGGTTGGAAAGAGATCGACAAACCACTCGAAAATATCCTCTCTAGTGAGACGCCTGTGCCGGAAGGTGCGCTTGAATCGCTAAAAGGAGGTAAGTAATGGCAAAGAATTTAGCTCAAAATGCTGGCAAAGAAGCGCTTGAAAAGCTTGGTTGGTGGCGCGCGCATCGGTTTTTGATTTTACGTCGGCTATGTCAGTTCACCATCATTGCGCTATTTATGGCTGGGCCGACGCTGGGAATTCTAACTGGTAATCTGTCATCAAGTATGTTGCTCGATACCGTGCCGTTAAGTGACCCGTTAATTGTGCTTCAAGCTTTGGCGACAGGGCATGTTCCGGAGTTTAATGCGTTGTTAGGCGTAGTGATTGTCGTGGTGTTTTACGCGATTTTGGCGCCGCGCGCATTTTGTGCTTGGGTGTGCCCGTTGAACATCGTGACAGACTTGGCGGCGTGGTTGCGTCGAAAGCTCAACATTAAAGCGAGCTATCGTTGGTCTCCCGTGATTCGTTATTGGCTGATCCCTGTTTTGATGTTGGGCAGTGCGCTGTCTGGCGCAATTCTTTGGACATGGTTAGATCCAGTGGCGGCACTGCATCGCGGGTTGGTGTTTGGTATGGGCGCAGGTTGGGTGTTGATCGCCCTGGTGTTCGTGTTGGATTTACTCTTGGTTGAGCATGGGTGGTGTGGGCACTTATGTCCACTGGGGGCTACCTATGGCGTGATAGGCCGAAAAAGCCTGTTGCGCGTTACTGCTGTTCGCCGCGAAGATTGCACCAAATGCATGGATTGCTTTTACGTTTGCCCAGAACCAGAAGTGCTTCGGCAGCCTTTGAAAGAGGGAGATCGTCGAGTTATGGATCAAAACTGCATTAGCTGTGGTCGTTGTTTGGATGTATGTCCAGAACATGTGTTTGAATTTAAAAATCGCCTATCAGTAAAAGTCATTGATTAAGCCACTGAGCACATTTACTCATGCTTTATTTCTCTTGATACTTGAACATCGCGCTTAGCCAAGGAGTTAAGCGCGATGTTTATCTTCATAACAATATCCCTCAGCCATATCTGCTTGCTCTGGGCTGAAAATAATAATGATATTGCGAATTTGTTACATTTAAAGCTATGATGATGCCTTCATATTTAAAGGAAACATCATGACTACCTCATCGCACGGCTGGAGAACGCCGCAAAATTTCCTCCTGTTAATTTCCATTATCGTGCCCATTGCTTTTTCTACCTGGATGGCGTTGTTGAACAACTTTGTTATCGAGAAAGCAAACTTTGATGGTGCCGACATAGGCCTATTGCAAAGTGTGCGCGAAATTCCGGGTTTTTTGGCCTTTACCGCCGTGTTTGTATTGCTGTTTATCCGAGAGCAACGCTTTATGCTCGTCTCTTTGGCGATGCTTACGCTTGGTACGGCATTAACAGGTTATTTTCCCACTTTGTACGGTCTACTTTTTACAACCTTGTTAATGTCCACCGGCTTCCATTACTTTGAAACACTCAAGCAGTCTTTGTCTTTACAATGGCTATCTAAAGAAGAAGCGCCAGAAATGCTGGGTAAGTTTATTTCTGTTGGAGCTTTGGCTTCTCTGTTTACCTACGGCGCCATTTGGGTTTCGCTCGAACAGCTCAAACTTGATTTTAAAACGGTCTATTTAATGGCTGGTGGTTTAGGTTTTGTGCTCATTTTGGTGATGGCATTTGCCTTCCCACAATTTAAGACAAAAGTGCCTCAGAACAAGAAGCTCATCCTGCGTAAACGTTACTGGTTATACTATGCGCTTACGTTTATGAGTGGAGCACGCCGTCAAATTTTTACGGTGTTCGCTGGTTTCTTGATGGTAGAAAAGTTTGGTTACTCCGCCGCAGATATTACGTTGCTGTTCCTGATTAACTATGTCTTTAACTTCTTGTTTGCGAAGCGAATAGGCCGTTTTATCGGCGTTGTAGGTGAGCGCAAAGCGTTGATGTTTGAATACGTCGGTTTGATCTTCGTGTTTGTCGGGTACGGTTTGGTGCAAACGGCTGAGTGGGCGGCAGCATTGTATGTTGTCGATCATCTATTTTTCGCGTTAGCGCTTGCGATTAAAACCTACTTCCAGAAAATTGCCGACCCAGCAGATATGGCGTCGACCGCGGGCGTTGCGTTTACGATTAACCATATTGCGGCGGTTGTAATACCTGTTACGTTTGGTGTGATTTGGCTGGTTTCACCTGCTAGCGTATTTTACATCGGCGCTGGTATGGCAGCAGTGAGCTTGCTGTTGTCACTCAATATTCCAGCGAAGCCGGAAGAAGGCAACGAAACTCGCTTGTTGAAGTGGAGTTAAGTTGGTACTCACTATCTAATCATTAAAGCGAATACCTGTAATTAGACTCGCTAAAAAGGGTGCTTATGCGCCCTTTTCTTTTTATTGCAAATAGATAATCCCTCCAATGGTTGTCAATGCATGCCACGTCCGTTAGGGTTTAGAACTAAGTATTTCGAAATAACTTGGGCATAACTGACGCGAAACAATAAGAGGGGAGCTATACAGTGCAGATACATGGCAGAGAGTTGGATTTAGATCTAGGAAGCCGTCACATCGTTATTCAGCGCCGCTATGAGGCGTTAGGTGCTGCAAACGACCTACTCATTGCTATTTGGTTTTTAATTGGTAGCTTTTTCTTTTTGAATGATTCGTTGATTGAAAGTGGTACTTGGCTTTTCATTGTAGGCAGTGCGCAGTTGATCATTAAGCCCCTGATAAAACTGATGAGTTTAGTTCATGTTGGTCGTTTGAATAAGCAACTTTCTGGCACATCAGCGAGCCGCTGAAATTACCGCTTCTTTTGAATACTTGCAAGCAAGAAGCCAACAGGCGAGTTATCGAGGGGAAAGACGGAAGATAACGTGGTCACAACACTAACCACGTTATGTTCAGTTTGAAGCTTCAGAATTTAAAACGGATACCAGAACAGTTGTGTGTCCATCACACGCTTGCTGATCGCAGCAATCACTATCACCGCAATCCCAGCCATGCAGATCATATCGGCTTTGGTCAGTGGTTTTAAGCTGTACCAAGTGCGAGAGGAGTGGCGGCCAAAACCACGTAGCGTCATCGCGTTTGAGATTTGATCGGCTCTGTCTAAACTAGAGAAAATCAGAGGTCCAAGAATCTTCGCGACGTTCTTCATACGATTGAACAACGGAGCCTTCTTGCTCAGTTCTACTCCGCGTGCTTGTTGCGCGTGCATGATGTTAACAAAGTCCTTTTTCACTTCCGGCAAGTAGCGCAGCGTTAAGCTTACGGCATAGGCGATTTTGTAAGGTACACCCAAGCGGTTCAAGCTGGCTGAAAACTCCGTCGGGTGAGTGGTAAATACAAACACCAACGCGATTGGAAACATGCTGAAGTATTTCAACGTCACTGTTACTAGGTAAAACAACGTCTCTTGAGTGAGCGAGTAATTACCGGGTAACGAGAGTAAAACCGTTGATGAGCCCATGAATTCAGTACCTTGTTGCGGTGCTAACGCGAACATAAACAGGGCATTGATCAGTAATACCGTGCCTGTACCGAATAACAGCGGTTTGTAGACATGAAAGGGCACTTTGGTCATTTTCAGTAAGCCTAAACCAAGCACGATCAACAGTGCGATGATTCGCAAGTCAAATGTGGTCAACACCACCGTTACCCAAGCAATGAAAAGCAAGAACTTAGTAATGCCATTCAACTTATGAAGTGGTGATTGGGTATCGATGTAGTTGATACCAAACTTCATCTTATTGTCTTTCATGCCACCGCTTTCTCTAGTTGGTTTACGTCGTCGCTTTTTTGTTGGCGGTGCGCTTTTTCTACATTGATAAAGTGCTGCATAAAGCCATTGGTGTCTTCGATGCCAACTTTCGTAGCCAACTCAAACAGACTTGTTGTGGTGAGGTTTGCTTGGTCTAGTAGCTCTGGACTGCTGAATACCTGCGTCATTGGTGCATCCGCGACTAATTTACTGTCTGCAATCACGATAGAGCGCGTGGTGTATTCCAGCACTAAATGCATGTCATGAGAGATGATCATCACGGTTACGCCCAACTCGCGATTGAGCTTTTCGATGAAACTCAGCATAGACGTGTAGTTTCGATAGTCCTGACCTGCCGTCGGTTCATCAAGGATCAGAAGCTCTGGTTCCAATACCAAAATTGACGCAATGGTTACGCGCTTTTTCTGGCCGTAGCTCAATGCTTCGATTGGCCAGTGGCGGTATTTGCTCAAACCGCACAGCTCAAGGACTTTAGCTTCGATTTGTTTCTCTTCAACGCCACGATTACGGAGGCCGAAGGCCACTTCGTCGAAAATCATGTGATGGGAAATCATGTGATTCGGGTTTTGCATCACCACGCCCACTTTCTGGCTGCGCTCGAAGATGGTCAGTTCGTTAAGATCTTGACCATTCATACTCATTGAGCCGCTATCCGCTTCAATAACGCCCATAATCAGTTTGGTGATGGTCGATTTACCCGAGCCATTTTTGCCAAGTACAGAGACAAACTCGCCACGCTTGATGTCAAAACTCACGTCTTCTAACGCGTTTTTCTCACCGTCGTAAGAATAGGTGAGGCCACGGACTTCAAGCAAAGTCTCGGCTGGCGTTTTGGGCGGTTGTGCTGTTGAACCATCAAACCATGCTTGTACTGCCGGTTTATATTGCTCCAACGGTAAGGTAGTTAAGCTAGAAGGTTTTGCATCGCCCTCAATCGCGCAGCCTGCTTCTTTCAGTGCTGAAATATAAAGCGGTTCGCGGATGCCGTAATCTTCTAGCAAAGGCGACGCTAAAATTTCATCTGGCGTTGTATCGGCAATGATTTTGCCACTTTCCATCAAGATAATACGGTCAACTGAGCAATGCAGAACGTCTTCAAGACGATGTTCAATGATTACGATGGTTTTGCCCGTTTCGCGGTGTAGATCATCGATGATCTCGATGGTTTTTTTACCCGTTTTAGGGTCAAGCGCAGCTAGTGGTTCATCAAACAAAAGGATATCGACATCATCGACGAGAATGCCCGCCAAAGAAACACGCTGTTTCTGCCCGCCAGATAAATCGTGGGGTGAGCGTTCTAGCATCTGTTCCAAGTCGACCATTTTGGCCGTGGCTTTGACCAATGGGTACATGTCGATATTTGAAGTTAGCTGGTTCTCCAGCGCAAATGCAATGTCTTCGCCAATGCTCAAACCGACAAATTGGCTGTCCGTATCTTGCAGTACGGTGCCAACTTGCTCAGTGTATTGGTGCATGTCGAAAGGGGCGGTGTCTTGACCATTGATGGTCAATGTTCCACTGGTTTCCCCTTTGATTGCGTGTGGGATCAGTCCGTTAAGACATTGCCCAAGAGTAGATTTACCACTACCACTTGGACCGATAATGACGATTTTCTCTCCTTTCTCTATCCTTAGATTGATATTTTTTAGCGTCGGTTTGTCCAGCGACTCATATCTAAAAGAGAAGTTAGAAAATTCGATTGTCATTCGACATTAAGCCTCTGTTAAGTTACGGCTTTGCTTGTTACGTTTAGCGACAGACTTAAGAATGAAGAAGCCAACAATAGCAATAAGAATGGTGTTACCGATCGCGATAATAGAAAGCTGGGTAAACACTTTAGTGAACGGTTCTGCGTATAAAATCGTGTCGAGGAATGCAGAGCAACCGTAACCAAATACGTTGCCTAATAGCGCAAGTACTACGAATAACGCGAAGTCTTTCATATTGAAATCACCTTTCTCCAAACGGTAGCGCGTTAGAGAAGGGAATAGACCGATAATCAAACCAACAATACCTGAACCAAGTACCCAAGTGAGCCATACGCCCCAACCTGCAAATAGGTCAGTAACCCAGTGACCAATAAAACCAACCAAGAAGCCAACAAGTGGTCCAAATAGTACTGAGAACAATGCTAATACTGCCATTGCTGGTTTTAGCGTTGTGTTTGCAAACACAGGGATGCCAAACATAGGTAAGCCGCCGATACCGTAAAGAGCAGCACCGATTGCAATAACCACAACAGTTTTAGCGGAAAGATTCATAGATAACCTCAGTTCAATAGTCGATTTTAAAGAACGTTCATTTATATTGTTGGAAAGCGTTAGTTATTTGATTGTGTAACATATATTCAAAACAACCAAGCTGCTTATTGTTTGCTCTATTTTTCTTCAGGAAATGTGTGATTTGATTCACGCATCCCTTTGACTGGCTTTGGTTTTAGCAAGCATTAAAAATAAGGCGCGCATTATACAGAATATTAATAAAAGTGGGAATGCTATCTATCTGGATGGCTAGAATGAATCAGGAGCTGATCGTCAGCCCCTGATTACACGGTTTGATGTTATTTTTACCAATAAATGAATGCGCTATATGTTCATTAATGGTCGAGGTATAAATAGTTCTGCCAGCTCTTCATACGAATAAGCACTTTGCGCATCACTGATACGTGAGTAAAGCTGTCTGAATAAACTGCAACTTCAACCGCAGTACCCATTGGTAGGTGGTATCCACTCAAGTCGTCGGTAATTTTCAGCTTCGCAAAAACACGTCCGCTCGTGCGCAAGGCATCAGTCCCAAGCAGAGCGCCTCGCGCTTGAATTTGGCTTTCACCAATGGCCGGAATCACGTCAATGACTTCGCCACGGAACACTTTGCCCGGAATTGCGCGGAACATAAATTCTGCTTCAAAGCCTGGCTTCAAGCGTTGTAATGAGTTCTGTCTGAATGCCGCGGTGTACGTAATGTCTTCGGTATGTACGAAGGTCATTGCCGGGGCAAGTGGCAACGGCACAGCCATAACACCAGGACGCAAAGCCAATTGCGTAACGTAACCATCGGTTGGCGCACGAACGACGGTTTGCTCTAGGTTAAACTCTGCTTTACGCAGCTCGGCAAGAAGTTGCGCGACTTGGGTATTTTCGCCTCCGATTTCAGAGTCCAGAGCGATTTGCGCTTGTTCTTGTTGCAAAATCGCAACGTCTAACATGGCTTCTGCCGCTTTATACGCTTGGCGTCGAGTATCTAAATCTTGTTCAGTAAACGCGCCACGATCAAAGCCCCTTTGATATCGGCTAAACTCCCTTTGTGCTTTATCTCTGTCCGCTTGCGCTTTCAATACAGCAGCTTCTGCTTCTCTTAGATCAGACTCTAAACCCAACGCACCTTGGCTTGCTTCTTTGACTTTCGCTTCAAGGCGAGCAACTTCTGCTTCAAAAGGCACAGGATCGATTTTGAAAAGAATATCGCCCGTTTTGAGCGGTTGGTTGGCTTGGACTGGCACTTCCACCACGCGGCCACGCACGCCAGAGACGATAGGCGTAGTCGGGAACACTTGGTTACCCAATTGCGTAAATGGGTGGTTGTAGTTCATAAGCAGCACGAGTGTGCCCACTAACACTACGCCGCCAAGTACGGCGGTTGGAACGGTCCATTTGTTTAGAGGAATATTGAAAATTTTAAAAATGGCAATACAAAGAGCTGCGTAAGTCAGAATCAGCAATAAGTCCATTATTCGTCCTCTTTACTTTGTTCAGGCAAAGGCTTTTGCTGAATCTTTTGTTGTTTCAACATCGATACTTGGTTTTTGAGTTCGTTGACTTCATCGATGAGTTCTTCAAGGCGGTGATGAATGTCGTGTGTTTCTTGTTCTAGTTGTTTAAAACCCCAGCCGCGTTCCTTGCGCCATAATGTTGCCCAGATCCATAAAAATGGCCACAGCGCATGCAAAGTGAAAAGGCTGACCCAGCCAGCGTAGTGAATTGCGTCTTGGTGCGGGTGCTCTCTCTCTTTGGCGATTTCATATGGAATATCATGGATGACAATGATTCCGTAAAAGATCACTAAAGCAACGAAGATGAGTAACCCAAGTGCAAAATAGTCTAGAAACATCTTACCTACCTGTGCGTATTGCGAAATGGAAAATCTACGTAAATTAACAATTTAAGTATTTGTCTTAACTACAGGTGAATCAAGCGGTTTTTATGTAGGAATTATGTTTATGCGATGTAAGTATCCACTGATGTTTATTGGCAGTTAAGGTGTTGCTGAGTACTTATTTAAACAAGCAGTGAAGTGATATAGGAAGGATAAGTAAAAAGTATACTAAAGCCCCAGGTGTCAACCGGGGCATGGTTTAAAGTTCGGTACAGACTTGGTTTCTGCCATTGGCTTTGGCGCGATAAAGAGCTTTGTCTGCACGATAAAAAGTTCGCTGAGTATTCTCGCCTTCTCGATGCAAGGTAATCCCTATGGATACTGTCAGCCCCCGTTCACCAAGAATATCGTCCCAACCATATTGATAAATCCGTTCACGATAATTCTCGGCATGCATTTCTGCGCGTTCCAGTTGGGTATTCTCAAGGATCACGAGGAACTCTTCACCACCAAATCGTACGCACGATGCGCCTTTAAATCTGAAGTAGGACGCCAGTTCCTGTGACACACTTTTGATCGCTTTGTCGCCAACCAAGTGGCTTAGTTCGTCATTGATAGATTTGAAGTGATCGATATCGATGACCATCAATGCAAATGCAGTATCGTGCAGAAGTAGATCTTTTAGTTTAACTTCTAACCAGCGTCGGTTGTGTAAAGACGTAAGTGGATCGGTAAAGACGTCCTGCTGTAGCTGAGCAACAGTATTTTTATGCTGCTTGGTGGTTTCTTTTAGTTCTTTGTTTTCTAGCTCTGACAAAATGAGTTTGAGTCGTAACTCAAAGCGTGAAAGTCGGCGTAGTTGAGCAGACCCTAACTCACCGATCGGAATATGTTTTACAAGATCAGATTCGATTCTATGCGCTTTTTTTTCACAATTTAATGCTTCTTGATACAACCCTTGAGAGGCGTAAACTTGACTCATCGCGTTATAAAAATGCTGAGTAACGATAGGAGATAGCTGCTTTTGAATCCTTTTACTGATGGAGTCCAACGTTAAATTAGCTAAAGAGGTGTGCCCTACACCGTTTAGACAATACGCAGTCTCAATTTTGACCATCGTAGATAACCAGTATGTCGTGGCACTACCCGTTGTATACTGAACATTCGAAATAGCCAGCAACGCACTGGGGTAGTCTTCTTGCAGACGATGTAATTTGGCTCGGTAGAGGTGAATTTGTGCGGCGAGGTTTTTATCACTGACGAGAATGCTCAGTTCTTCACATTCACTCAATAGCTCTTTGGCGTCTGCGGTACGGTTCAAGCTGATATAACAGGCAAGCATGTACAGCTTGTAACGAAGGCGTAGGGATCGACTGCCAATAGCGTGATCGATAGCATCTATTTTTTGATAATAACGTAATGCACGTTGGTGATCCCCATAGGCATCGCACAAATTACCCATTCCAATAATGGCCAATACGTACTCATCAATATAGCCGTACTCGACGGCGATATTGGTTGAAGCAACATACTCGGTTAATGCCGCATTGTAGTCACCTACTTCAACTAAACGCTCACTCAAGCTTGCTTTCACAGAAAGAATATCTTCTACATCCTCTGGTAAAACAAGCAACTCAAGCGCTTGTTTCAATTCACTAATGCTGTCGTTGAGCTGTTTGATCTCTCTTCGATACTCGGCGCTAATGATATAGCAATGCGCTTTCTCTCGGTTTGTTGACGCAATATGTAACCCTATGTGTTCCCATAGCGTAATCGCTTCTTCACCTGAAACGGAAGAAGGATCGATACCTGCGTCAGTCACCTTGCTAAGCAGTTGTTCCATTCTTCATTACCTCAATATAACTTTCTTCGAGCTGTTCTAACGTGAATGGGAAGGTCAGGATATCTTGCAAATACAGTATCGGTTTAGGGCCTTTGATTCCGCGTCGCTTCCATGGATAGATGTCTAACATCGCTTGGACAGTGCGGTAGACCTCTTCTGCTGCTTGACCTTTTTCTGCAATTAACATTGCTAGCCTGTTACTGGAAATTCTCGAGATGAGGTCGCTGGAGGTTGTCAATGCATGAACGAGCTCGGTACAAACATCGAGAACTTCGGGGTTTGAATGCTGAATCATAATGATGGCGTGGTTAGAGCGTTTGAGCTCCGTTTTAAACAAAACTAACTGTTCCCACCAGTAGGTCTCAGAAACGACATTAGAGAACTGTTTTTCAGGGTCGTATTCGTGTTGAGAGCGAATATGATTGATCAGCTTACGTGCTCGCTGCTCTAGTTGGCGTTTAGAGCCTCTTGCTTTATCCATGCTGATTCGGTGAGTTTGTTCTTTGAGCATTTTGAGTGCGTGCTTACGGTATTTCTTGAACGCGTTAAACGCAGACTCAAAGTCTCCTTGTTCTTCAGCGACTCGTGATTGTTGGAAGCAAATTTGGCTGAGTAGCTCACCGTGGTCGAAACTGAGTGCAGACTCTTCTGCTGCAAGTAGCAACTTGGCAGCGCTGTCTGTATTTTGGCGCAAAAGCTCAAGTCTTGCTCGGCTAATAAAAGAGTGTGCTTTCATCCAAACGAGATCATGCTCAATGGCGAGCTGGTGGGCTTTTTGGGTGGCTTCTTCGGCCGCATCAAGGCGTTCTAGTCCAAGCAGTGCTAACCCTTTAAAGTCCCAGATCTCGGCTTGCCACGTACTGTCACCATGATCTTTTAATACTTCGGTTGCTCCATCCAGTACCGTAAGCATCTCGACAAACTTATTTAGTAAGTAATAGTCCCAAGCTAATAGGATGCGCGCTTTGCCTTCTAACCAAGCAATACGAACATTGTTTGCCACTTTAACGGCTAACTCATGAGTTGAAGCGGCAAGTTGGTGTTCATTAGTGATGCGCCATACATTACCAAGCCCAATTAGAGATTCGATTTGAATTTCAACATCATCAACAAGAGCAGATTGTTCGAGCGCATTAATCCAATATTGTTGCGCGGAATAATACTTTGCTTGGCCCCAATATTGGAGTGCAAAAAGATGGAGAATTTCCGGGAGATGATCGTCGGTTTCAAGCTGTGTTTGTTTGCTGTAAGCGTCTTTGACGAGTTTTAAGCCTTGTCGGTAATCCATTAGGCACCAACAGCATTGCGCCATGATGAGTAAGGCTTTGATCTCTCCGTCCACAAATAAAATTTGTTCCGCGCGGATACGATATTGCTGCGCAATATTAAAGGTATGTTTAGGGGCCGATTTTATTTGGCCTTTAAGCTTAGTGAGATCATCTTCTAGCTGAATTTGGTTTTTATCCAACGTTCACATCCATGACTATCGAACTGGAAATCACACCTAATATTAAGTGGTTAGATGCATGTTTCTTTACCAAAGCGATGCGGATAACGTTTTGGTAAACGATCAGGGGCCGTAATGTATACCGTTACAACCCCTAATTACTACATCTAAATTACCAATAGAATAGCTACGATAGGAGCTGTTTGATTGTCAAAGGTGCATCAGAGACTTCCAACCTTTGTGCAGCGGTAAGACCTTGTTTATCCTGATAGCACAAATTATGCCAAGCTCTGAATATATCTAAAAGAGGTAAAATACCAGCAGGTCGTAATTTGCGACGTGGCTCGTTAATGAAGCTTTCGAAAAGAATCTGAAAGCGGTTTTGATAAAACTTCACATGACGAGTTGTCGCAACGTTAAACCATTTTTCAGGCTCATTTTGATCGCCAGCGAGGTAGCAAATGCCTTTGTGGTTTTCGTTTTGACTAGAGATTGCCCAACGATCGCGCCACCAACTCATATAGGCGATATCGACTTTGCCAAAGGGAGTGCTCATGTCCCAACTAGCGTCCTCTTCTACGTACATCAAGTCGACACTTTTCTCTTTAATACGAGGTAAACAAACGCTCAGTGCAGCTGAACGTAGTAGGGGATCTTGAGGCATGTATAGAGATACACGTTTGTTTGGGCAGCACATATCAAGTACGTGCAAATAGTGTGCATACGAGGTGTATGGCGGACGGACTAATGCCCCTTTTGAAGGGTAATGAAATACAGATAGATTACCAAGAGGGTCTTCTACGTTACCGCGAGCCAAAATTGTTTGGTATTTTTGGTCAATTCGCTCTCTGAGGTGATGAGAAGGTTCCGCAAGCGGCTCACTTGCTTCCGCTACGTACTCCTGGGAAACAAAACGAGACACCTCATCGTAAGGATTATGATCGAGCGTTGCGATTGGCTCTTCATCAGCGGAATAATTGACGTGCTGGCAAAGAATATAGCCAGAATGCGCTTCGCCAGAAACAATCCAATACACACCATTATTGCTGTTCGGTTGCAATGCAATATAGTTTGAGGCCAATTCATAATGCGTTGCGTGGTTTACCCAGCGCGCATCAATGGTTGCCAGCTTGCGGCGGCAGCGGCTAGCTATATGGTCAACATGATCGTAAAAGGTTTTTGGATTAATACTAAGCTTGCGGCAGATTTCTCGTACGGAATATCCCGTAAACAATAAACCCATCAAGTTCTCTTGAAATTGAAGCTTCTTGTTGGCACCAGACCACTTGTCGACAAAGGTACTTTGACACACTTTACAGCGGTAACGTTGGCGATCGCCACTGTAACCGAAAGCGTGATAGAGGTGTTTGTGAGTGTGGACAGAAAGTCCAAAGTTGTCGCAATCATCATTACGGCAAGCAGGCAACCCGTCACTGTGGACGTGCCGCAGGCGATGAAGTTCGTTCACGACATCGCGATTATTAAGTAAGGGGGGGAAAGCTCCACATTCACGGCATACCATCGCCGGACGCTTAGGGTTCGCATGTTGCAGAACGTAACGCTTTGCATCACTCAATCCAAAGTTGTCACACGCCAATGTTTTACAAAAGTTGAGTTGTAACCCATCTGCGTCTTTTGGCAGTTCGCCGTTAGACACAATCGCCCCCTCGGGATAATTCGGGCAGCCAGCATAACTCTGGCTGCAAATTATTACTTACTATTTGTTCTTAGATGTTGATTGCAGTTTCTAGTGCAACTTTCATCATGTCGTTGAACGACTTCTGACGCTCTTCTGAGCTTAGTTTTTCACCACGGATGATGTGGTCAGAAACTGTCAGGATAGTCAGTGCTTTCGCGCCTAGGTCAGCTGCTACGCCGTAGATACCAGCCGCTTCCATGTCTACACCTAGGATGCCTAGTTTTTCCATCTTCTCGAAGATGTCTGCTTCTGGTGTGTAGAACAGGTCTGCAGAGAATACGTTACCTACTTTTACTGGCACTTCCTGAGCGCGTGCTTGGTTAACTGCTTCTTCTAGAAGACCGTAATCAGCGATTGCTGCGAAATCGTGGTTGTTAAAACGGATACGGTTAACTTTAGAGTCTGTAGAAGCACCCATACCGATAACAACGTCCATTAGTTTCACGTCGTCACGTACTGCACCACAGCTACCCACACGGATAACGTTTTTCACGCCGTATTCAGCGATTAGCTCGTGTACGTAGATACAGCAAGACGGGATACCCATGCCGTGGCCCATTACAGAAACTTTTTTGCCTTTGTAAGTGCCAGTAAAGCCGAACATGTTGCGAACGTCACAAACTTGTTTCACATCTTCTAGGAACGTTTCAGCGATGTATTTAGCGCGCAACGGGTCGCCTGGCATCAGAACTGTTTCAGCGAAATCACCTGGTTGTGCGTTAATGTGTGGGGTTGCCATAAGTGCTCTCCAAAGTTTTGTTTTGATAAAACGCCTCTATTATAGAACGCTATTACCAATTCTGTTGAACTTGTTCGTTTTCGTTGAGGCAATAATATCGGGACGTACAGTAGCCCCTTGAGAGCTTAGTCACAAAAACCACGCATTTAGAAACTGCAACTCCTATTGATAACTAAATCTGTTGAAACCAAAAGAGCAATCGATTTGCTTTTGAGCAGTTTGTCGATTGCGCGCACAAATTCTTTGTTTTTGGGCCAAACTTTTTTCTGAAAGCTGGTTGATCGAAATACTTTCGAGTGAAGTAAAACGATTAAATTGTACAACTTATTTTCTTGTACAATCTGGAAAGGCTTGCTATAAGTTATACAACAAAACTTTTTGTATAGGGATGCGTCATCATGGAATCTTCGATCAAAGTAGGTATCAGTTCGTGTGTTTTGGGTGAACGAGTGCGTTTTGACTCTGGTCATAAGGTGAGCAACTTTGTGACTAAAGAGCTTAGCCCGTATTTTGACTTTATTTCGGTATGCCCTGAAGTCGGCGTAGGTATGCCAGTACCCCGTCCAACCATTCGTCTTGTTTCTAATGAAGAGCGTGTTGCATTGGTTGAAACCAAAAATCCAGAAAATGATCATACCGACAATATGCTCACTTACTCGGCCAATAAAGTAGATGAACTTCAAAGCGAGCAGCTTTGTGGTTACATCGTTTGTGCTAAGTCACCAACTTGTGGCATGGAGCGAGTCAAGGTTTACAGCAAGAACAGTGCTGCGAAAGAAGGTGTTGGCTTGTATACACAAACATTGATGCAAAAAATGCCTTGGTTGCCTGTTGAAGAGGATGGCAGACTTAACGACCCTGTATTGAAAGAAAATTTTATCACTCGAGTATTTTGTCTAAATGACTTTTACGACTCGATGGATGGTGAGCCTACTCGTGGCAAAATCATCGACTTTCATTCGCGCTACAAACTGACGTTAATGGCACACCACCCAGAGTCATACCGCTCCCTTGGCCGCTTAGTCGCTGATGTCGCTAATTATGAAATTGAAGACTTTTACCAAGAGTATCGTTTAGGACTTATGAAGGCGTTAACGAATCGGGCTAGCCGCAAAAATAACACAAATGTGTTGATGCATTTACAAGGATACTTCAAACGCTCACTAACTAAAGAAGAAAAAGAAGAGTTAGCGACAGTGATTCACGACTACCGTATCGGAATGCTGCCTCTGTTAGCACCACTTACATTGATTAAGCATTACTTAAATACTTACCCAGACGAGTATTTAGCAAAACAGAAGTTTTTAGAACCGTATCCGCAGGAGATGAGATTACGCTATGGTTTGTAGTTCAGAAGAAAAACTATACGCGATCCGAGATGTCGCAGAAATCACGGGTGTAAAACCAGTTACGCTGAGAGCTTGGCAACGAAGATACAACTTGATCCAGCCTCAGCGAACAGAAAAAGGACACAGACTCTATCGCCAGCAAGATCTCGATACGATTCGCGAAGTCCAGAGTTGGCTCGCGAAGGGGATTTCGATTGGTAAAGTGAAGGGGCTGCTAGGAAAAAGCGCCGATGTCGAAGTCAAAAACGAGGTTCGCACACTCGAAGAAGTTGAAAACATGCTGCTTGCGCTGTCTACCCTGAATCGAGGAAAAGCAGAGAGTTTACTTGCCTCTGTTCTTAAAGAGTATCCACTAAAACTCGTTATTGATCAGTTTATTAGCCCAGTATTTGATGCGCTAGACATGGTGAAAGGATCGCTGCGATCTTTACAGGTCGGGTTATTTCAGACTTGTTTGATCACTCGACTTGCCCTTGTTATCGATTCTGAAAACAAAGCCGCTTCCAAAGGAAAGTGTCTGCTCATTAGCTTTGAACAAAACAGAGAGTCTGAGAGTTGGATTCAAGCAGCGAAGCTTTGCGAACAAGGGTATCACACGACTTTGATCGATAAGGTTGATGATGTTTCTGGTCTACTAGATCACGAGGTCGTTGAAAATGGTTCGTTTATCTACCTTTTCTCCAACAAAGCGCTAGCTGCTAAACAAGTAGCGTCCATCAAAATGCTTCACGCACAACTAGGTGATCGGATGGGGTGCTCTGAAGTGATAGAGAAATTACACCTAACTTAGTAGACAAAAGATAGGAGCTACCATGATTTTAGTATGGTTTCGACGTGACTTACGTACGTTAGACCACACGGCACTCAAAGCGGCATTGGATTCAGGTCAGCCTGTCGTCGCTTGCTTTATCGCGACGCCAGAGCAGTGGCGGGAGCATCACATGGCGCCGATGCAGGCAGACCTCATTGCTCGTCGCTTAGCTTGTCTTAACGAGGAGCTTGAAAGCCTTAATATTCCCTTTTTGTACAAAGAGGTACCGTCGTTTTCCGATTGTACAGATGTGATTAGTGGGTGGGCGGAAACACTTGAAGCTACGTCTGTCATGGCAAACATTCACTATGAGGTGAACGAACGAGAGCTCGATACACAAGTAAGTGAAGCGTTAGCTTCTCACGATATCGAATTTGAACTGTTTCATGACAAATGTGTGCACGCGCCAACGACGGTTCTTAATAAGCAAGGCGAATATTTTAAGGTGTTTACGCCATTCAAGCGTGCTTGGTTAACGCAGTTCCATATGCCGACGGTAGTAAAACCTCACGAGCAAGCGCCACTCAATAAAAAGGTACTCGAACAATTAGAGTCGGCTCGATTTAATTCAAGCTTCACATTTAGCTATCCTCGAGAATCCAGTGAAGACTGGCTGGCTTCGACTAATGATATTTTGAAGCAGCTTAGGGAATTTGCACGGGAGCGCAGTGACGCGTATCAAAGCGAGCGAGACTTTCCAGCTATTGATGGCACTAGCCAACTGTCTCCATACCTTGCGATTGGCGCGCTATCACCAAGGCAGTGTATTGCTCGTTTGTATGCTGAAAATCAACAAAATGACCTTACAGAAGGGAAAGCAACTTGGTTAAGTGAGATCATTTGGCGTGAGTTTTATCAGCACCTATTGGTTTTCGAACCAAAACTCGTCAAAGGCAAAGGATTTATCGATTGGGAGGATAAAATCCAGTGGTCCTATGATGAGAAAGCCTTTGAGCGATGGAAGACAGGAACAACAGGATACCCAGTCGTTGATGCAGCAATGCGTCAGCTCAATCAAACAGGTTGGATGCACAATCGATTACGTATGATTGTCGCGAGTTTTCTTACCAAGGACTTACATATTGATTGGCGATGGGGAGAAGCGTACTTCATGAGTAAGCTGGTGGACGGCGATTTTGCAGCGAACAATGGTGGCTGGCAATGGTCTGCTTCTACGGGCTGTGACGGGCAGCCATACTTTCGTATTTTCAACCCGATAAGCCAAGGCGAAAAGTTCGATGCTAATGGTGAATTTGTGCGCCACTGGGTACCAGAAATCAAAAGTGTACCGAACAAATACATCCATAAACCTTGGACTTGGGAGGGCTTTTCTTTACTGGAATATCACAAGCCGATGGTTGATCACAAGACAGAAAGAGAGATAACCTTACAGCTCTTTAAAAGTGCCAAGGAATAGAGTGAAATGCTTAGCAAAAAGCGATCAATGAGTTTCGCAAAACGTACCCTGCTATCTGTGTCGTTATCTTTAGTGAGTGGTCTATCATTCGCTAAGATGTACGAATTACCAGAGGATGGAAGCCGTTTAATTGGTCGCCTTGAAAACCACGTCGTGCAAGAAGGCGAAACCATGGCAAATATCGCTAAGCTCTACGATGTGGGTATGCTAGGTTTAATGGCCGCAAACAAAGGCGTGGATCCCTTCTTACCAGAAGAGGGGCATGTTCTTACTATTCCGACACAGCTAATCCTCCCAGACGTACCTTATAAAGGTATCGTTATTAATCTAGCCGAGCTGCGCTTGTATTACTTTCCGAAAGGAGAAGATATTGTCCATGTATTTCCTGTCGGAATTGGCCGAATAGGGCGCGATACCCCAGTAATGACAACGCGTATCAGCCAAAAACGACCGAACCCTACATGGACTCCTCCAGCCTCTATTCGTGCCGAGTACAAAGCAAAGGGCATTGACCTACCAGCCGTTGTTCCTGCGGGGCCTGATAATCCACTTGGTATGTTTGCATTGCGTTTAGCTTACGGGAATGGCGAATACCTAATTCATGGTACCAACAAGGACTTTGGGATTGGTATGCGAGTCAGCGCGGGTTGTATTCGTATGGACCCAAGTGACATTGAGTGGTTATTTGACAAGGTTCGTAACGGCGAAGACGTTAACATCATTAACCAGCCTATCAAAATGACACTTGAGCCTGACAGAAGTGTGTTCTTAGAAGCACATGAGCCTTTGACTCGTAGTAATGGCGAGAAAGATGAACTCAAAGTGCCGAAAGAGTTAAAGTGGTGGCTGGATGAATTCGGTATGAAAAACGTGAAGGCTAAAGCAGCAATCGCTGCACAGAATGGGGTTCCTGTCGAAATAACCGCGCCTTAACGGGCGTTAAGACGCGGTATCAAATCTTACTTAGTGTAAGACTGAGCGATGTTATCGATACGCTCGTTAGCACGCTCAGCTTCTTCTTGAGCAGCCATTGCTGCTGCGCCTGATTTTTGAACGTCAGATTGAAGAGCTTGTACGTCTTGGCTTAGTTGGCTAACTTGGTTGCTTAGTTCGTCTAATTTTGCTGCATTTGCTGTAGCTGCGTCATCAGAAGAAGCACAACCGGCTAGTAGAAGTACTGAAGTTGCTGCAGCTGCGATCAACGTTTTGTTCATATAAGAACTCCTTGCTTATAGTGAAAGTCTCGCCACTAACTATTATTTTATACAGTAGCGAGGTTAAATGTGGTTACATTTTATCAGTACATGATGTAGCAAAAGTCAAAAAAACCCAAGAATTTCATGGAGTACCTGACGTCAACTTTTACCTGAACTTAACAAAGTTTAACTACCTATCCTTTATTTCGTTCTCACAACAGTTTTCATAGCAGGTGTATTTGCCACGTTCCTGATATCAATAATTTAGACGATATTGACACAAATGAAAGTTTATTGGCCCAAATAACTGCTATTTAAGTCGTTTTGTTGATGGATAGAAGGCATATTTGAACGGCTTTTCTCTAAACTTCCTGTCCAGCTGCTCATCAAAAAGGCTAGTCTTTGCTCTGAACTGAGCCACAAATGATGTTTTACCGTTACCACAGGGAATTAGTTTGTGTGATCTCTATCTATACTCCTATGATTTGCGGTATTATACCGAGCTTTATTTTTTTGCTGCGTTAGAGCGGAAACGACACTACAGAGCGCTCAGACGCTGACTGATTTATTGGAGAATACTTTGCAATTTAAAGATCTAGGCCTAGACAACCGATTGTTGAAGAACCTAAAACACTACGATTTTAAAAAAGCGACTGACATTCAGCAACAGGCGATTCCTGTTGCGATTGCAGGCAAGGATCTATTGGCATCTTCGAAAACAGGTTCGGGCAAGACTTTGGCGTTTGTATTGCCAATGCTTCATAAGTCTTTAAAGACAAAATCGTTTTCTGCGAAAGACCCTCGCGCGGTAATCCTTGCTCCTACTCGTGAGCTAGCGAAACAAGTATATGGTGAGCTTCGTTCTATGCTAGCTGGCCTATCTTATGAAGCAGCACTGATTTTGGGTGGTGAGAACTTTAACGATCAGGTAAAAGCTCTGCGTCGTTACCCGAAATTTATCGTGGCGACACCAGGACGTTTGGCTGATCACTTAGATCATCGTTCGCTTTATCTGGATGGTTTGGAAACGCTGATTCTTGACGAAGCAGACCGTATGTTGGATTTGGGCTTTGCACCAGAGCTTCGTCGCATTCATAAAGCAGCCAAGCATCGTCGTCGTCAAACGTTGATGTTCTCTGCGACATTAGATCATGCAGACGTCAATGAAATCGCGGCTGAAATGCTCAATGCGCCAAAGCGAATTGCTATCGGCGTTTCTAACGAAGAACATAAAGATATCACGCAAAAATTTTACTTGTGTGATCACCTAGATCATAAAGAGGCAATTTTAGCTCGTGTTCTTTCTGAGGCTGAATACCGTCAAGTTATTATCTTTACGGCAACGCGTGATGATACTGAGCGACTAACAGAAAAGCTGAACGAAAAGAAACTGAAGGCTGTAGCACTAAGTGGTAACTTGAACCAGACTCAACGTAACACCATTATGAGTCAGTTTGAGCGCGCAGTATTTAAGATCCTTGTAACGACTGATGTTGCTTCCCGCGGCTTGGATATTGCAACTGTGACACACGTCATCAACTTCGATATGCCAAAGCATACCGAAGAATACGTACACCGAGTTGGTCGTACTGGTCGTGCTGGAAATAAAGGGGATGCAATCTCTCTTGTTGGTCCAAAAGACTGGGATAGCTTTAAACGTGTAGAATCATACCTACAACAAGCTCTTGAGTTTTCAGTGTTCGAAGATTTGAAAGGTAAGTTTAAAGGCCTTAAGCCACCTAAACCAGATTTCCGCAATAAGAAAGCGACAGCAAAGAAAGCTCGCCCTCAAGCGAAAAAATCGGCGAAAAAACCAGCTAAGCGTGACAAGAGCTTCTACAAAAACGTATCTGTGGGTGATGATGTCTTCATCCCTAAGAAAAAACCAGCGGCACCGAGCTCTGAAGAGTAAAAGCTGCTGTAGTTTCCCATTGATTTTAGTTCTTAAAAATCCGAGTGTTCGCACTCGGATTTTTTATGTCTGTCGCTAGGTGAAATAGCGTCTTTCCATACTCACTCGTTAGTCAGCTTTTATATCTGTCTGGTTGTATATAAACAGCATAGAACGCTAATTTAGGAAGTTATTAAGTTTTATAACCTCGGTCAAAGCAAACGTTTTTCCTCACACACTAGATAAAAATCTAACATGATTATGAAAATGATAATTGATCTCATTTTTATTTAAGGGCAGAATACGCGCCATTGTATTAATCCTATAAATGAATTCGCTCTCTATATGAAATTTACTCATGTTTTTTTAGGGCTCATAATTACCTCTAGTTCTGGCTTTGCTGCTGATGATTTCAACTGGCTTCGAGATGATGCTCGTAAAGATGAGCGAGTTCTTACCTACCTAACAGAACAAAACCACAAAACTGAACAGCACCAAAAAAGTTATCAGACGTTGACAAAAAACCTACTAACGCAGTGGGATACCATTGTGGCAGACAAAGGTGATAAGCCATGGTCGATCGTGAGTGGAAGAGAGTGGACGCTAATGCGTCGCGATGGTCGTTACTTACTATTATCCCGTGCGAGTCAACATGCACCAGAAAACGTGGTGTTCGATTTCGATGAACGACAATCTGCGCATCAGTACTACCAACTTGGTCAATGGCAAGTGAATGGTGACACGCTACTTTTCACGGAAGATATCGACGGCAGCGAACAATATCGTGCTGTGGTTGTTGATTTACTCTCCGGTCAATCTACGGAACTGGCGACGCACGTCGATAGTGGCGTATTGTTGTCACCTAACGGGAAAGTGGCATTCCTCGTTGCAAAAGAAAAGCGCACCCAGCGACCTCATCAGATCTTACGTATCTCCACTGAATCTTTAGCAAAAACAGTCCTATGGAATGAACCCAAGTCAGATTGGTTACTTTCTTTCTATCGTGCGGCAGATAGCCGTTATGCTGTGCTGCAAAGCAACAACGAGTCAACAACAGAGCAGAAGCTTGTCGACCTAGAAACGGGCACTGTCTCAGATTCATTGCGAAAGCCTGAAGTGGGTGTGGAATATTACGCGGATGTGGCGAAAGGTTACATTTATCTTAAAAGCAACCTGGAAGGAAAGTTCGCCCTTTACCAAGCCGAACTCGCACCGCTTGGCGCAACATGGCAACGCTTTACCAATCCTCGTGAGCCGCTTGAACAGTTCTACCTTTATGATGCAGGAGTTGTGGCACTTAGTAAGCCAAACAACTTGTCGACATTGACGGTGTATTCTTACCAAGGGCAGGAAAAAGTGATACTGCCATTGGAACACGATGGTAATGTCGCTTGGCTAAGCACATTGGGCGATTTTGAATCAAACAAAATTCGTATCCGAAGCATGTCGATGACTACGCCTCCTCAGTGGGAAGAGTTCGATGTAAAAACGCTGAATAAATCCTTGTACTCTCAAGATGCTTACCAAGACTTTGATAGTCAGCGTTATGTATCCCAACGTATTTTTATTAAGCACGACGGCGTTTCTGTCCCGGTCTCTTTGGCGTATCGCAAAGACAAATTGCACCCACAATCTCCTGTGATGATTTACGGTTACGGCGCGTATGGTTTTACGATGAAACCGTACTTTATACCTCAGGTTATCAGTTTACTCGACCAAGGTGTGATTTACGCTATCGCCCATGTCCGTGGCGGTGGGTACTTTGGCGATGAATGGCACGAGCAAGGCCGTGGTGTGCGAAAAGCCAATTCTATTGGTGATTTTGTCGCGGCCGCGAAGGCGCTGCAAACATTCGAACGTGGCAATAGAGAGGTTTTCGCCATCGGTTCTAGTGCTGGTGGTACGTTGGTGGCCGGAGCGGTTAATCAAGATCCTAAATTGTTTTCAGGTGTCGTACTTAAAGTGCCTTTTGTTGATGTGGTTGCAAGTATGTCGGATACCTCACTTCCGCTTACCACACAGCAGTATGGCGAATGGGGTAACCCAACCAAACCTGAACAATTGGCGTTAATGAAGGCGTACGATCCGATTCTCAATATCCATAAAAACGCTTACCCACCCATGTTGGTTCAAGTCGGTTTAATTGATCAGCGCGTGCCATATTGGGAAGGCGCAAAGTATCTGGCTAAAGTTTCAGCGTTAAGTGAGCGCAACGGGCCGTACTTGTTGCAAACTGATTTTAATTCGGGCCACCAAATGGACCCACGACAAGCGCAAGAACAACAAGCAAAAGAATACGCATTTCTACTATCACTCATTAAAACATCTAAAGCGGAGCAGTAAATGAAGCTTACCCCAGTGTCAGCGGCAGTACTTTCGGTACTTGCTGCCAGTCAAGTGCACGCCGAATCTAAGGTTTTCTCAATGGAAGAGGTGGTGGTAACCGCCAATAAAATCGATCAGCCATTGTCAAAAGTGGCAGGTAGTGTCGCGGTTATCACAAACGAGCAAATCGAAGAAAGAGGCGAGACCGAGCTATATGACGTGCTGCGTAACGAACCTGGTGTAAGCGTGACGGGCGGTGCAGGACGTCCGCAAAACATTACCATCCGTGGTATGACGGGTAACCGCATTATGATCGTTCGTGATGGCATTCGTTCTGCGGATGGCTTCGGTGCGAATGACATTAATGATGCCGTTGGGCGAGATACTTTTGATTTATCCAATTTTGAATCGCTGCAAATCATTAAAGGGGCAAGTTCTTCGGTGCATGGCTCTGGCGCGATCGGCGGTGTGGTGATTTTAGAATCCAGCCAGCCGGGTGATTTCTTAAAAGACAAAGACTTCTACACCGATGTTTCCGGTACTTACACCGATATCAGCAACAAGTACAAAGGCACGAGTAATCTAGCTTTCCGTTCCGGTGATACAGAGAGTTTGTTTAACGTTTCATACTGGCAAGGACAAGAGACACGTAACTTTGATGAAGATTTGTATAACCGCGACCTCGATGGTTACAGCGGTGCTTATACGATCAACCACTTTTTCAATGAAGAGGTGATGTTGAAAGCCAAAGCGGAACTCTACACCCAGAACCAAGAGCGTTTGGAGGGTTCACCGTCCATTCAACCTGATGGAATTTGGCATATTGAAGACTTTGCTGAGGATGAAACCACAGAAGAGTACAGCGCTTATATTGGTGCAGAGGTGACTCCGATTAATCCAACTTGGTTCGAAGAGTTGGATACCAAAGTTTACTGGCGTCACACCGAAGTGGTGGAAGACACCAACCGTTTAATGCGCCAAGTGGATCACAATGGTTTGATCACCAAGCGTCGCGAGCTGGAACACAAAACCTTCATTGACGAAACAATTGGCTTCCGTGGCGATTTCACTAATACGATTTATGCAGCAAATGCTGAGCACCAATTGGCTTACGGTGTCGAGCTTTCTACTGACTATTACGAACGCACAGATAGCGACTCCAAGATTGATTGGAACGGAGTAACACCTTCGACCAAACAACCTTTCGCTCCTGCTCGTGCTTATAACATTGGTTTGTACGTTCGAGACATGGTGGAACTGGATAAATGGACCATCACAGGTGGCCTACGCTTTGATGCGCACCGTCTCACGCCAGACGGTGCGGGTGAAGTGGGCGGCTTCCCATTAAAAGACATGGATAGCTCAGAGGTATCTCCAAGTCTTTCGGTTTCTCGTGAAGTATTTGCCAACAACATTGCTTATGTATCTTATAACCATGGTTACCGTGCTCCGGAATACGATAAAGCGTATGGCTTCGTAAGCCACGACTTTGTGCCGCTCACGCCGTTTGTCATTGCACCAAACATGGATCTAGAAGCTGAAACTTCCGACTCATTTGAAATCGGTAACAAGTTCGATAACGGTCGTGCGTATGTCTATGCGTCTTTGTTCTACAACAAGTTTGAAAACTTCATCGACGTTGTGACCACGGGCTTTGACTCAAGCAATGGTAATTACATTAAACAATACCAAAACCTCGATGGTGTCGAGACGTATGGTGCAGAGCTTTCTGCGGGTTACGCGATCACCAAACAATGGGACATCAGCACTAAGTTTGGCTACGTAGATGGCAAAGACGCGGAAGGTGAATACGTTCGAAGCATTACGCCATTCGAAGGTAACGCTCAACTGAAATACGCCAACCAAGACTTCAATGCTTACGTGGCTTGGAACTGGGCCGCGGCAATGGATCGCGTTCCTAAATGCCAGACCACGCTTGGTCTAGCGACAGATTGCGCGCAGACAAGTGCGTGGAATACGTTTGATATTGGCGCAACTTACCACGTTTCCAAAGACCTTCGTGTTAGCGCAAACATCATCAACCTGTTCGACAAAGAATACATCCGATACCAAGACGTAGCGGGTATCGCTGAGGAAAGTAAGCGTTACTCAACTGAGCCAGGGCGCTACTTCACGCTGACTGCAAAATACGAATTCTAGGACGAAATCATGAAGCTAAAACCATTGGCGTTTTCGCTGCTTATTGCTTGTACCCCTGCGGCACAGGCTGCAGAGTGGGATTATCCCGTAACGGACTCTGTGGTAACGAATGAAGCGCAAGCGAAAACTTATCTAGACAGCCACTACTCAGAAGCGGGCGAGTTTAAGTTCCGTTACAAAACCCAATCTCAGCTTGGTGAGCATTACAATTTTGATGTTTGGGTAAACGGTGAATATCAAGCACAGCGCACCCTAGTAGTAACAACCGATAAAAGTCACTACGTTGTGCGAGTGTTTAAAAGCCTTGAAGATACGGTAATTCGCAATGGCAAGCCAACGGTTGCGGCAGAACTAGAATCTCCGCGTCAACTACAAGCACAAGAGCCGCCAGCTTTGAGCTCCGGAAATCTGGTTGATATAGAGGTGCCTTTATTTAGCCCCGATCTACGCACCATGCAGCAACAAGCCGCGCCAGAGTCGACGTGGTCCGCGCTGTCTGATTACCCTCAGCCTGTCGAGTACGTGACCAAGTCGATTGAGGTTTTACAGTCGGGAGGAAAGTTCTACCTGTCTAACTTAAGAGTAAAGCAAGTGGATGCTACGGGCTTATTTGCCGTCTCAGCACCTGGAGAATCCCCTGTGCTTGATACGTCGGATTTTCTCAGCGTGGAAGGTGTTCAAACGTTTGATAGTGTTGATGAAATGCAAAGTACTGAGTTTGGTGACAATGCGTTCCCACAATTGATGGCATTTTATCACCTTGATAGCTCGATCCGATATTTGACAAGCCTAAGTTACGATTTGTTTGACGAGCCGCTTCGTTTTGATGCTCGTGGGCTATCCAAAGATAATTCTACTTACTATTACGGCCCGAAAGCTCTCATGCTGGGTGTCGGTGGGGTTTCTCCTGATGCCATTGATGCTGACGTAGTTATACATGAGCTTGGACATGGTATTCATTACCAAATCGTACCGGACTGGGCATACGGCCATACTGGGGCTATCGCAGAAGGTTTTGCCGATTACTGGGCAGGCAGTGCGAGTTACCGTCTTCAATATTTAGATGCTTCGAGTCGTGGTCAAGAATTCGAATTAGACACGGTGTTTAACTGGGATGGTGTATTTGGTACACGCAATACGACTCGTAGTTTATGGAACCAGAGAGCGCGTTATTTCGAGAGCTCAGAGTATCCAGCGCACGTTAGTGTGGGCGGTGAACTAGGCGACGAGCTATGGTCAACGCCACTGTTCCAAGCGCTTAAAGCATCGGTTGAACGATACGGTGATGATACCGATAGCGTGTTCCGCGAGTTTGACGCCATTGTTCTTGAAGGGATGTATGGCATTGGTCGTGGCGTGAAAATGCATGATCTTGCGGAATCGACTGTGTATGCCGCAAACACCTTGTTCCCAAATAAAGATTACGCCCAATTCCTGACGGACAGCTTCAACAGACACAACTTACTTAAAGCGCCTCTTCGTGTTCGCTATGACGCTCGATACATCGCACAAGGTCAAAACGTGGGTGTGAACCTAAGTCAAACTGGCCGCGAAGCGAGCATCAAAGGGCAATGGCAGCTAAACAACGCATCCGTTTTCGACTTTGATGAAACGCTTTCTGACTCGACCTCAATGAAGGTGGCGTTACCAAGCAGTCTGATGTGTGGCGCGCAATTCGATTCTTCTATTTCATTGGATTACCAATTTGCAGAAGGCTTAAAGACTCACCAGTGGAGTGAAAAGGTGATGCTGGTTAATGGTACGCCAGAGCTTGATATCCAGCCTCAATCAGTGAATTCCGCTTTGCCAGAGCAGGGCGACAGGCTGTTCTCTCAGACGCTATCGGACAAGTCACTCACGATTGATGACTCGTTTGCGGTTTACCTGAACATCGAACATGACTCACTGCAAGATCTGCAAGTGACGCTAGTGTCTCCACAAGGCAAATCGGTCGTGCTACTTAGCCATCAATCAAGCAATACCAAAGGATTTAAAGGTTACTTCACCGCTCAGTATGACGAGGAGTTACAAGCACTTGTCGGTCAACCGAGTTGGGGGACTTGGCGTCTCGAAGTGTCTGACCGCGTGTCAGGGAACTCTGGGGTGTTGAAAGAGTGGGGTGTGAGTCACTTTGCTCAGTATCAGTGTAGTGCTGATACCACTAAAGAAAGCAGTGGCGGTGGTTCAGGTGGCAGTGGTTCGCCTTGGACCTTGTTAGGACTTTTCCTGCTTTCAATGGTGAGAGTGATTCGCTCTCGTTAATTAAAATCAAAAGAAGATAAAATCTATGAAGTTTCAATATTCTTTCGTTGCTATGTCACTAGCCCTTGCTGGCTGTGGCGGAGGTTCTGGTGGTGACACGTCGGCACCGACCTATGATGTAGCTGGCACCATCGTTTCTGCAGGTACACTTCTTGATACGCCAGTATGTATCGATTTAAACCAAAACTACGTTTGTGATTCCACTGAACCGAGTGCTAAAACGGATAATGCCGGTAAATTTAGCCTGACTTCAAGCGACAAAAACGTACTAACCAGCACCATTCTTGCTCAAGTTGATCAAGGTTCGAACCAAACGTTGCGTCTTGCGGCTCCGGGCCAAAACTTAGCAACGGGTAACACGGTCAATGGTGTAACAACGTTGCTCGCAGGTCTTGTGGTTGACGGTAAAACCGTTGCTCAAGCTGAAGAGATTGTGAAAGCACAACTCACCGATGCCGGTGTTTCTCTGTCTGGAACGGTAATGTCTAACGCAGAAGCCAGCGAGCTAGATAAGCTAGAGCAAAACACGGTTGCACTATTAGCTGCAATGCAGCCACAACAAATGACCCAAGGCGTAGCGCTGCTTGCTCAAAGCCTTAGCTTCCAGGGTAAATCATTGGCCTCTGATCTTCTGTCTGAAGTGGAAGTGAGTGCATTTGCTGAAGAAATTGTAGCGGTTGCTGAACAAACGGTTGGTAGTAACGATACGGGCGCCGTTCTTTATTTTGCTGAAGGAGCAGCAGACGTAGCAGAGGTTCAAGCGTCTTACCCTGGTCAAGATGCAGAATACGGCTTCGACAAAGAGGACAAGCAAACGTCGACAGGCGCAGGCTTTAAGTTCGTTAAGTTAGATTCACAAGGTGCTGCTTTAGCTGCAGATGCGACTGAGTGGGCTTGTACTATGGACGAGCGTACTGGTCTTGTTTGGGAAAACAAAAGTGCGGATGCGAGCTCAGTTCAATTTAAAGATCGCCTATTTGCGTTTGAGTCTGAAACATTTAAGCCATTTAGCAAAGATGTAGAGCTTGCAGGTTGTAAAGACGCTGGTGATGAAGTTTGTACCACTAGCCAATATGTTCAGTACATAAACAAACAATCGTTATGTGGAATCACTGGTTGGCGCTTGCCTACTTACCGTGAGACTTATGACTTACTAGACTTTGGTGAACAAACACTGTTTGCTCCGAACGATGAATATGCAAAATACAACGTCTATGGTTTTAATGTTAAATACTTTCCACAGCAAACCATAGGTAGCCCTTATTTAGGATATGGTGCGTTTTGGCATAGCGACTTTAAGTTTACGAATGCATCATCACAACTTATTGATGGCGAGATTTATTTCCCTGCGATTGTCTCCCGGGGCAAAGATAGAGGCACTATTTCATACGTCGAGATTCGATCAAGCAACACAAGTGCGGGTGCCGATGATTCTTACCAATTCCCAATCCGTCTAGTCGCAGTTAAGGGGCAATAAGATGAAGAAATTAATAACTGTACTATCTCTTACTTTGGCTTCTCAAACTGCAATAGCTGCACAAGAGTGTTCTACTGACTTTGCTAAAACGGCACCTAACACGCGTTATACATATTCTGAGAGCGGTACCGTAACTGACCTGAAAACAGGTCTAACATGGATGCGCTGTCCAGTTGGTATGACATGGAATGTAGGAAACCAAGAATGCCAGGGGACGCGATCTACAATGTCATGGCAACTCGCTCTCTCCACAGCCAAACAAATTCGTAATAAGGACGGCAACCATCCTCTTCACAATTTTGCTGACAAAAAAAATTGGCGACTAGCAAATATCAAAGAGCTAGTATCTCTAACTGAGCGAGCTTGCCACAGCCCAGCCATAAATAGTACAGGGTTTGCTAGCGGCTATAGTCTGAAAGATGGAGATGATGTTCTAGGGCGTTATGTCTGGAGCAACACACCTAATGGCGACGGTAAGCATGTTGCAACTTTTGATACGACTAATGGTGAGGTTTTCAATAGAGATCCGTTAAACTCAAGTTTCAAAAGCTCTCTCTTGTTAGTGACAGATGAATAATAATTATTACGTTAATAAGGGTTGATAGCTTTGCCTTTATGATAGGCTCCGCCAGTGCGGAGCTTTTTCTTTTCTAACCTTTGGAACTTATCGTGTTGAGCAGAGTATTTAAACTTGGAACTGCTTAAGTTGATGTTTTTGATTTTCTGCTAAACCAGACAACTCTTGAGCGGCAGCAGCGGATTGCGTAATGCCAGTGACGTTCTGGCTCACTAGTTCATAGATGTTCGTTAAGTTGTTGTTGATATCAGCCGTGACCTGTTTCTGCTCTTCTGATGCGGTTGCAACTTGAGTGTTGATTGAGTTCAGATCGGCGATAGCATTACTGATATTAGCAAGTGATTGGCTAACTTCTTGTGTCAGAGCTTGGTTGTCTGACAACATGGCTAAGCTGGAATGCATACTTTCATTTGCGTGACCAGATTGTTGCTGTAGCTCTTCTATAATGGTTTGGATCTCTTTGGTGGACTCCTGAGTTCGCGCTGCCAGCATACGTACTTCATCGGCCACTACCGCAAAGCCTCGGCCACTTTCGCCCGCTCGTGCAGCTTCAATCGCTGCATTCAGTGCAAGTAGATTCGTTTGCTCAGAAATACCTTCAATCACTTCGATCACGCGACCAATGTGTTCTGATTGATCTTTTAGCGAAGTCACGACGGCAGCGGCTTCGTTAAGTTGTTCCGCCATCTTTTCACTTGCGCGAGTACTTTCCCCAAACATGCTTATACTTTGTGAGGTTAACGTACGTGCTTGATTTGATGCACTATCGGCTTCTTGTGCATTGGTCGATACTTCAGCTGCGGTCGACTCTAGCTGATTGATCGCCGAGGCTACTTGCTCAACTTCTTGCTTTTCTTGATCCGAGTTGACGCTGCTTTGAGTCATAACAGTTGCTAACTCGGTTGATGCTGATGCCACATCTTCACTAATGCGAACCAATGCGCTTACAGTTTCACGTAGTTTTTCTATGGTCTGGTTTACATCTCGAGCCAGCTGAGACACTTCGTTTTTCCCGATGGCTTCGGCCTTAACTAGTAGGTTTCCCTTCGCGACTTCCTGCATCGTTACTTGAAGGTTACGAATCGGCGCAACGATGTAGCTGGCGAGTACCCAACTAATAAGTGAAGCGGCACTCAAGATCACCGCAAGCGAGACGGCGCTGTAAGTTAGCGTGGTTGAATGTTGTTCGCCATTCGTTTCGACTTCATCGGTGACGATTTGATTCAATTGTTTAGATAGTTTGTCGATGGCGTTGATCATCGCTTCGCCAGCTAATCGATACTCAGCCATTGCAGATTCGTACTTTTGATTGAAATCAGAGGTGGTGTAATCAGAAGTGTGTTTAGTGGTGAGCAGAGGTGTCATGGTAACGCGAGTGAAATCAACATAGTGATTCATGGCCTTACGCATAGCATTGACTTCATTTTGAACGCCAGGGAGATTGTCGATGGAGTTAAGAAAATCGCGGTTTTTGTTTTGTCGCTCAGAAAGCTCTTGGTTGAGAGACTGAACATCTTCGGCTCTAAATAGACTATAAATGGCTTTGATGCGCATGGCGTAAGTGTTGTCTACGATGCGGCTAAGTTCCTCTTTGTGAATGATTAGCTTATGGGTGGAAGCCGAAACCTTATTGAATGCTTGATCGAGTTTACCGATTCCGACACTCAGTCCAATGATGAGTAATATAACTGTGAATAGAACAGGCAGAAAAACCTGAAGTTTAATAGAAAGCGTACTAAGAAATTGACGCATGAGATTGACCCTCTATCGGTTTGATTATTATCTTTTTTATAAATAAGCATTTCGATTTTAATTGTTACATTTGCCAAATCAATGAGTTACTCATATCTAATTGTTATGAAATGTACCAAAATCGATGGGGTTATCATCTTGAACATGAGGCAACGTTATAAAAACGTTACGTTCAAATTGAGAGAGGGATAAGTCGCGGAATTAATAGTTAGAAATGACAACGTGTCATAGAGGGTTCAACTAAGTGAAACACAACTGTCATATTCAAATTCTAAAGTGAGCACCGTTCAAGTGAAACACAACGGCAATAAAGCCACTTAAGGAAATTGTGATGAAAAAGACAGTAATCGGTGCAATCGCACTTCTAGGCGCAATGGCAGTGACTCCTGTTTCTGCTAAAGAAACTATCTCTGCAGTGGGTTCTAGCAGCGTAACTCCACTGATGGAAGTTTTCTCTGAAACGTACATGAAGAAGAACCCTAACGTATTTATCGAAGTTCAAGGTCCTGGTTCTTCAGCTGGTGTAAAAGCAGCGAAAAATGGTTCAGCAGACCTTGGTATGTCTTCTCGTAATCTAAAAGACTCTGAAAAAGAATCAACACTAATCGAAGAAGTGGTTGCTCGTGATGGTATTGCAGTGGTTGTTAACCCACAAAACAAACTGCCAGGTCTAACAGCCGAGCAAGTGACTGCAATCTACAAAGGCGAAGTATCAAACTGGAAAGAGGTCGGTGGTGCAGACAAGCCAATCGTAGCCATTACTCGTGACACAGCTTCTGGTACTCGTGGCGCATTTGAAGACATCATGTCTCTAAAAATGAAGATTTCTGGTAAGAAGGTATCAGCTATCTCTCAACGTGCTCAAGTTGCGAACGGTAACGGCGCACTGAAAACAATGGTTGCATCTAACCCATACGCAATCGGTTACATTTCTCTTGGTACTGTAGACAACACTGTTAATGCGCTAGCAATCGACGGCGTTGATGCAACGGTAGCTAACGTTAAAAACGGTTCTTACAAAGTAGCGCGTCCATTCCTTGTTCTTTACAAAGAAGGCAAGCCATCAACAGAAACGCAAAAATTCCTAGACTGGATGCTAACTGACGAAGCGCAAGCGCTAGTTGACCAAAAAGGTTACATCTCAGTTAACTAATCCCATCGGGACTCTAAAGTTTGCTCAGCCCAACGTTTCGGGCTGAGCCTTTTCTATCCATTGTGTTCAACGGCATTGCCCAGAACCGTGAGATTTTTAAATGACCATCGCAACAAATAGTGAAAAGCTTATGAATACTGACGCTAGAGCTATCAGCAAGTCAGGCCTACGCGAGAAGCGTCGTGTAGACTGGAAAGAGCGCATCTTCCACGGCTTGTTCCTAACGAGTGCCGTAATCGGCATTGTTTCATTAGCCGTTATTGCATACTTCATCGTTCGAGAGAGTATTCCGGCATTCCAAGAAGCAGGCGTATCGGGCATTGTCTTAGGACAAAACTGGTTACCACCTGCGCTTTACGGTGTCGCAACCATGATTGTGGCATCTATCGTATCGACGGCTGGTGCTGTCATTGTTGGGGTTCCAATTGGTGTTCTGACCGCCATTTTTATCGCTGAAATCGCACCAAAGCGATTAGCAGACATCATCCGTCCAGCGGTTGAGCTGCTAGCCGGTATTCCTTCAGTGGTCTACGGTTTCTTCGGTCTGGTTATTATCGTTCCATTGATTCAGAAAGTATTTGATGTACCTGCAGGTAACACTATCTTGGCCGGTATTATTGTTCTTGGTGTGATGATTCTACCAACAGTAATTACGGTTTCTGAAACGTCTATCCGCGCTGTCCCTCGTACTTATAAAGAAGGTTCTTTGGCACTGGGCGCATCGAAAATCTACACCATCTTTAAGTTGCTCGTTCCAGCGGCTCGCTCAGGCATCATGACAGGTGTGATACTGGGTATCGGTCGTGCATTGGGTGAGACCATGGCGATTATCATGGTTATGGGTAACGCGCCGGCAATGCCAGAAGGCATCCTTGATTCGGCTCGTACACTAACTGCAAACATCGCTATTGAAATGTCTTACGCAAGTGGTGTTCACGCGAACGCACTTTACGCTACAGGTGTAGTACTTCTGGTCTTCATCATGTCGTTGAACGCTGTACTACTGTACCTAAACCGAGAAAAAGCGAAGTAATCGCTCGTTAAAGGTGACTATTATGGATCGCGCAAAACTAAAAAAAGCACGCCAGTTCAAAGATAATGTCTTTAACGCATTTGTCTGGATCTCGGCAGCACTAACGGTAGGTTTTTTGTTCTGGATTATCTGGTACATCCTATCAAACGGTCTACAACACGTAGATTGGAACTTCATTACTGATAACTATACGCGCACAGGTGAAGAGCACGGTATCTTCCCAATGATTGTGGCGACCATTTACATGGTTATCGCTTCTATCGCAGTGGCAGCGCCACTCGGTATCATGACGGCAATCTACTTGACCGAATACGCGAAAGTGGGCAGTCGTTTGGTGAAAATCATCCGATTCTGTACCGAGTCATTGGCGGGTATCCCGTCGATCATTTTCGGCCTGTTTGGTATGACTTTCTTCGTGGCGATTCTTGGCCTTGGCTTCTCGATTCTGTCGGGTGCATTGACGCTAAGTATCCTAATCCTGCCAGTTATCATCCGTACAACGGAAGAAGCGTTGATGGCAGTACCACAAACGTACCGTGAAGGCTCTTATGGCCTCGGTGCTTCTAAGATTTACACTATCTGGCGTTTGATTCTTCCAAGCGCAATGCCAGGTATCTTAACCTCGGTCATTCTAAGTATTGGTCGTGTCATTGGTGAGTCTGCTCCAGTATTCCTGACAGCAGGTATGGTTGCACGTATTCCGGATTCTTTATTGGATTCAGGTCGTACGCTAACCGTTCACCTATACAAACTGACTACCGAACTGTTTACCGTTGAAGAATGGAATCAGGCTTACGGTACGGCAACAGTGCTTATCGTAGTTGTTCTCTTGATCAACATGGTAACGAAACTGATTGCTAGACGTTTTAACACCGCAACTTACTAACAACACTAATTAAGAACGCACGTTAAAAGACACGAATTCAAGAATTAAGAGATTAAGACAATGAACAAATTTGATATTGAAAACCTAGACCTATTCTACGGTGACAACCAAGCACTGAAATCGATCAACTTACCAATTCCAGTTCGCCAAGTAACTGCACTTATCGGCCCGTCAGGTTGCGGAAAATCAACGCTTCTACGCTGTTTGAACCGAATGAATGATCTAATCGAAGGCGTGAAAATTACAGGTAAATTGGCGATGGACGGCGAAGATATTTACGGCAACATTGATGTTGCTGACCTTCGCATCAAAGTCGGCATGGTATTCCAAAAGCCAAACCCATTCCCGATGAGCATTTACGAGAACGTGGCTTACGGCTTACGTGCTCAAGGTATCAAAGACAAAAAGACAATTGATGAAGTGGTAGAGCGTTCGCTGCGCGGTGCTGCACTTTGGGATGAGGTGAAAGATCGCCTTAAATCACACGCATTCGGTCTTTCTGGTGGTCAGCAGCAACGTTTATGTATTGCACGTACAATCGCGATGGAGCCTGATGTGATTCTGATGGATGAACCAACGTCGGCACTTGACCCAATTGCGACACACAAAATCGAAGAGTTGATGGAAGAGCTAAAGAAGAACTACACCATCGTTATCGTGACTCACTCAATGCAACAGGCGCGTCGTATCTCTGACCGCACTGCGTTTTTCCTAATGGGAGAACTGGTCGAGCACAACGATACGCAAGTGATCTTTAGCAACCCTCAAGACGACCGTACTCAAGGCTACGTAAATGGTGATTTCGGTTAATCCACCGTATTTACAAGCATAACTAAATAACTATAAGCGATGGTAACTTTGCCCCTCTTGATGAGGGGCCTTTTTCTTTTTAAGTCGTGGGCTTATAACGCCTACCAACACAAAAAATCTTGTAAATAAGTACAACTTTCCTCCCCAGTTTATAAAGTATGTAACTTATGTGAAACATGGCTTTAAAAGTGCTGAAGAGCTCTCGAATGTAACACTAAGTCTGATAATTTTGCGAATGACTTAACAGCTCAAATTTGAACGTATTGATTGCATATCATGGCCTAAGTAGTTTTTTATCGAGGATAAAAAAGTAGATTAGGTTGGTAGGGTGAGTTTAAGAAGTTTTACAAGAAAAGTGTCTTCAACGAGGGACCATCGGTTGCTAGCGGAGGCAATCTTTGATCATTTAGAGAGTCTGTTCTCCCCTCAAGCCCTCGCTATTTTTGAAGATCCTTCAATTAACCCTCGTCATTCGATGAGCTTCTCTCGCGGAGAGCTTTACCCAACCCAAAACTATCCTGAGACATTCTGGGAGTGGGCAAGTCAGTTTGATACCTCTGAAAGCATCATACCTCTGGCGATCAACACTTGTAACTGGAATCACACCCGAGATTTAGGTGGTGATAGTTACATCATGATGCTCGACAACACGCCTATCAAACGTACCTACCTACTGATTCAATCTGTTCATGCTCGCACGGCACATAATATCTATGAAGAAAGTTACGACGCAATGCAGCTTGCAGCGGCGCGTTGGCAATGTATTCGTGCCGAAAAAAATGCCTCGAAAGAGATCAGGCACAGAGATATTCGTGAAGCGCAATATGTTGATGAGATTAGCCAACGCGAGCGCTTTATCGAAAATATGAAGTTAGTTCAGCAAGTTGCACTCGAAATCTCTAATCCTGATTCTTTAAAGGACTTGTACTACAAAGCCGTCGAAGCGTTACGTGAACGACTTGGGTTTGATCGCTCTACACTGATGCTTCTCGATATGAAAAAGCGCAGCTTCAGTGGTACATACGGCACGGATGAGTCAGGAATTACGATTGATGAATTTCACACACAATACGATTTACATCAACTTAGCGAGGAGTATATCACCGCGTTATCTAGCCTTGAGAGCAACTTAGTGATTGTAGAAGACGCGCCAATATACACAGCAGGCAAGGTCATCGGGCAGGGCTGGAATGCGATGTTGATTTTACGCGATGGCAATGAACCGTTTGGGTGGTTCGCGCTAGATAACTTTATTCATCGTAAGCCGATAACGGCATATCAAAAACAGATGTTGGACTCGTTTGGTTCACTCTTCTCTCAAATTTACATTCGTAAGCGCCAAGAACAAAACGTACGCATGTTGCATTCAAGCATGGTTGAGTTATCACGTTGCACTACTGTCAGTGGAGTATGCAAATCGGCCGTCACTTTCGCCATTAAAAATCTTGGTATTGATCGAATGGCGGTGTTTTTAACTGATGAAAATTGCTCTTACATGCAAGGAACGTGGGGTACCGATATTCAAGGTAACGTGGTGGATGAATCTTACTTCTTTGGCGAAACCCAAGATTTCTCTCTTATAAATTTGGCTCGCTCAATGCCAAACGAAGTCGCATTTGAAGAATCAGTGCCTATTTATCATGACTGTAATATTGTTGGCTTTGGTTGGGCTGCGATGACGGTATTGACTTCAAATAGCAGTGGTCCTATCGCCTTTATCGCTGTTGATAATTTGCTGACACGTGCGCCGTTAACTTCTCAGTTACGTGAAGTGATTCGTATGTTCGCGTCCAGCTTAGCTGAAGTATTGCAACGTACTCAAGCTCAAGAGGCGATTCGCGAATTAAACGAAAACTTAGAGCTGGAGGTTCAGAACCGAACAAAAGAGTTGGAGGAAGCCAATCGACAGCTTGAGGTACTTTCTAAGCTCGATCCTTTGACGCGTCTTGGTAATCGCCGCATGTTAGAACATGTGATGCAAAAATATTGTGCCCTAGAGTGTGAAGACGACATGTCGTTTGGCCTGATCCTGATTGATATTGACCATTTTGGCTTATTCAATAATCACTATGGTCATCTCGAAGGCGATATCGCATTGATGCGAATTGGCTATATCTTGGATCATCATACCAAAGGTGAAGATGAAGTTTTTTGCCGTATCGGAGGTGAGGAGTTTGCATTGCTCATGATTGGTTCTGAGCAAGAGGAGGTCCGACTGAGAGCAGAGTGCATTCGTCAGTGCATCGAGGGCGAGGGGATAAAGCATCGACATAACCCAGAAGGGGAGTTACTTACCGTTTCAGTCGGTTACTCCTGTTATAAAGCGAAAGGCAAAGACTTTAATTTCGACCATTTATATCAGTTGTCGGATAAGGCACTCTATCAAGCGAAGAATCATGGGCGAAATTGTGTAAGGCGATACGAATACGAGCCCCAAGTTTTGTTGAGTAAGTGATGTTCATAAGAGCAACTTGATAGGGAAGAAGCGGCGGTTGGTGCTCTAGATAAAACCGCTAAAGCAAAATTTGGCCGGATAAGAGAATTGGCAGCTCATGAGAGCTGCCATTGTTATCTAGTTATTTATAGCTTTTCGAGTTGGTGGTCGGTTTTCGTTACGTTTGCTTTGCCAAGGTTTTGAATTTTCGCTAACAGCGAATCAGGGCTCCAAGGTTGTTGGTTAGCACTAAAACGCGCTTGATTCATGGCATTAAGCTCTTGCTTAATTGCTTGTACGTCACCAGGGTTTAACCTGTCTTGATGAGTGGTTAAATACTCATTTACAGAGCGTTCAATTTTCGCAGCATCGCCCTCTTCGATGACTTTTTTTAGCGCGTCGATGCAAAGTGGTTGTTCAGTATTTGAAACCGTTCCACTCGCTGTTATTGACCGCTTTTTCCATGCCCAAATTGCGATTCCCAATGTCATTATCCAAAGCCCTAAGAAAACAAAGGTTAACGTTCGCCAGAGACTGTTTACACCGCCGCTTGATTCAGGACTAGGGGCTGGCACTAAAGGCGCTGAAAGAGGCGATTCCGGCAACGTGATTAGCCCAGTGTCATTTTTCTCTACGTCTAATGTTAGCTCTGGTAACGTTGTTTTCTTCGCTTCATCATTTTGACTGTCCCACCAGTTCACGTCGTATCCTGGTAAGGTATATTTCCCGGCCTCTGTAGGAATAATGACTTGCTTCACCGTCATGGTAACGGTGCCATCTCTCGCGCTATCGAACTTAGGTTGTTCGGGATACACGCGCAGTGAACTCGGGTAACTAATATTGACTCGTGGCAGATATTCGGCTTGTGTACCGCGAGCCTTAACTTGAATGGTTCGAGTGAGTGAAGAGCCTTGTTTTACTGTGTTGATCGCGTTAGTCGACAGTAGATTACCTTGATCGTCTTGCCAGCTCTGTGTCATTTCTAACGCTGAAGCAGGAAGCCATTCACCTTTAAATTCGCTCGGAATCGGTTTGACCGTGATTGGCATGCGTTCCGCTTTGGTGTTGATAGGCATTATTTTGGTTGAGCCCGTCAAGCTGTCGCCATAAATATAAGAACCAGTCAGTTTAGGACCTATCAAGGTATAAGTGCCTGGTTGATTGGCCGTTAAGCGAAACGACTGCTCTATGACCGCTACTTCTAACCCATTTAAGATCTTCTGTCTTTGTTGTAAGCCACCCAGTGCCTCAAGCTTCATGCCTTTAATCTGCGGAGGTACTATTTGCGGGTTATCTAGGCGTCGAGTGTCCGCTTTAACTAGAAGTTGTATACGTAATGTTGCAGATTGCTGAGGGTAGAGCGTACTGTTGTCGACCGTAATATTGAAGCTAAATAGATCATCAAGATTGGGGTCTGTTTGGCTCGCGTTGACACGCAGTTTGATCGGCTCCGTTCTCATACCATCAGCGGAAAAACTTGGAATAGTCAGAACACCTTCTTTCATTGGTGCAATTGAGATACTCCACTCGGTACGCACTGATTTTCTTCCGTTAATGTTATTGCTAGAGCGGCCATAACGAGGTTGACCCAAGAAGAAGTCTTTCTCTAGAACACTGAAGTCGATTGAGTCTGAGCTGAGCTCAGTATCTGAAATGATTCTGAGGTTAATCACTTCATTCTTGGCTACTTGTGTTTTATTCACACTAGCTTGAAGTGTCTGTGCCATCACCGAGAAACTGGATATTAGGCTGGCCACAAAAATAAAGACCAGTTTTACGCCTTTGTTCATCACAGGCTTACCACTCCTTTTGAGATTGTTGTGGAGGTTGTTTTTGTTGCGCTTGAAGTTGCATTTGCGCACGGATCAAAAAGCTTGGGTCGCGAGCACTTTCTACTGCTTCTAGTCGACGGAACTCAGGATCATCCTGATGCATTTTTTCGGGATGCGCTTTAGCCTGTATTGGTTCACCTTGATCCTTCGCTTGCTTGTCATCTCGTCGCGGTTGATGTTGTTCCGTTTCTTGTTTTTCTTTTTTATTTTCAGAATCTTGCTGATTTTGTGATTGTTGTCCTTGCGCTTCTTTCCCTTCGTTTTGAGACTTTTGTTGCTGTTGCTGTTGCTGTTGCTGTTGCTGTTGCTGTTGCTGTTGCTGTTGCTGTTGCTGTTGCTGTTGCTGTTGCTGTTG
>NZ_JAWOWL010000026.1:42707-78811 GCF_033340395.1 Vibrio sp. 1159
CTGTTTTAGCTTTTCTTCTACAACCGATAGGTTTTTCTTCGCGGCTTCAAAGTTAGGCTTTTCCTCTAGCAGCTTTTTATACAAATCAGCCGCATCTTCTAATTGACCATTTTGAGCGAGCGAGTTGGCGAGGTTATAGCGGCCGTTAAGGGAGGCATCATGAGAAAATGCTTCGATAGCGGCTTCGTAGTCACCTTTTTGATAACTGGCGGCTCCTTTCCAGCTTGGGTTTGTAAATAGGTTTTGCGCCTGTTCATACTCACCTTGCTTGTAGAGTTCCGCTCCTTGTTGGTCGGCATTTAAGAACGGATTAGCTTCTGCATGCGGTGTCCACGTTACTGGGACTACAGTCGCAACTACCATCCAAATCAGGCCGCGTCGAAACAGTAAAGCCGCAGGAAGAAGTAACAACGGCAGTAACCAAAAGCCACTGTTGAGACGAGAATCAGTTTTAACTTCTTCGCTTTGGGTCGCAGAAAGCTGGCTACCAATGTTATTGGTAAAGGCCGCGATGTTTTCAACGTCACGGTTGGTGTGTTGAATAGGAACAAATAGGCCACCAGTCTTATTCGCTAGCGTTTGTAGATTTTTCAGATTTGTTTTCGCTACGACGGTTGTGCCTTGTGCCGTTTTTAGCAGAGAGCCGTCGGGCAGCGCGATAGGTGCACCGTTAGGAGTCCCGACGGCAAGAACAGAAATGCGAAACTTTGTACCTTGGACTAAATCTAACGCGCGAGACAGCTCTGACGTATCAAGATCATCCGCTAACACGATGATATCGCCTTGTTGCGTGCCGGCTTGAGAAAACTGGTTGATCGCAAGTTCAATCGCGGCAGGCAGGTTTGCTCCTTGAAAAGGCATCAGCTCTGGTGACAAATTTTCGATAATGCCCGCAAGCGTACTGGAATCAGTTGTCAGTGGACTTAAGTTATAGGCATCGCCAGCGTAAGCAATAAGTCCAGTGGCTCCCTCTTTCCATTTTGGCAGCAAATCGAGCGCCTTATAACGTGTTTGTGCTAGCCGATTGGGTTTGATGTCTGTAGCAAACATAGAGCGAGACATATCAAGCACCAAGATACGGTTTTGGTTTAACTCAAAGCTTGGTCGAGCATTGGACCGCCAGCTTGGCCCCGCTAATGAAATGCAAGTTATTGCCCAAGCTAAACCCCATAGAGTGAAGTAATGCTTAGACTGCGTGTTTTGTCCGAGCATCCGCGATAGGTGAGGGGCAATCAGTGTGGACTTTTGGGCTCTAAATTTGTGATTAAGCAAGAGTGCAATAGGGATCACGATGAGCCCCAAAAGCCAATAAGGATTGAGGAAAATAAACTCAGCCATGTTTTCTCCTTAATAGGAATAACAATACCGATAATACAAATGCAGCGCTTAATGGATATGGAAACCATTCAGACTGTGGGCGCCAAGTTTGTGTGTCGCTAGATACGGGTTCTAGCTGGTTGATGGTGTCATAAATCTTTTCGAGCTCTTCCGTATCTCGCGCTCGAAAATATTGTCCACCTGTCACCTCTGCCACTTTAGTCAGTGTTTGTTCATCTAAGTCGGCTGCGGTGTTGACTTTGCGAGTCATGAAAAACTCTTTCACCATCATTTCACCAGCGCCCACGCCCACGGTGTAAATAGTGGCGTTGTATTTTTTCGCAATTTCCGCTGCTTCTAGCGGCTCGAGCACCCCTGCAGTATTGCTGCCGTCACTAAGCAAAATCATGACTCGTTGGGGAGCATCACTGTCTACAAAGGTTTTTGTGCCTAAACCAATACCATCACCAATGGCGGTTCGTTGACCAACCAAACCGATGACGGTTTGATTAATCTGTTGCATGACGCTTTTTCGGTCTGCAGTGAGTGGTGTTTGCAAATAAGCATGGTCGCCAAACAAAACAACTCCGAGACGGTCACCTTTTCTCTTTGCTACGAAATCAGACAGAACTTTTTTGACTGCTGTGAGGCGATCGATATATTCGCCGTTGAGTTCCATGTCTTCCTGCTGCATCGAACCGGACAGATCGACGACTAACATCAAGTCCCGATATTTGGGTTGGAATTCAACGGGATCACCAAACCAAACTGGACGCGCACAAGCGACGACAAGAAGGCCCCAGATCGCGATTGAAAGTGCTTTTTGCAGCGCTTGCTTAGGCTTGCTGCGATTCTCATTGGTTGGTAAGTACGCCAATTTGATCTCGGCTTGTTGAGATTCTTGTGGCAGGAACTTGTATACCAGCCATGGGATGGGCAACAAAAACAGTGCCCACCACCAGACAAATTCAATGTTTAGCCATTGGGCAAGATCGGTTATGAGTGTTTGCTCAGTCACGGTTATTTGCCTTTTTCTTTGGTGGCAAAGCGTAGGTTATCCAAAAGACACAATCGTCTACCAAGCTTTGATGCTGCCCTTGGGAAGAATTCTGATACAACGCTTCTTGCCACTGATGTTGTTTGTCTACGAATCGACTTTCTTTGGTATGGCTATCGAGAAATTTATACCAAGCGATTCCGGTTAATGGTGCGATCTCTTCACGCGGAAAGTAACTCAATGCTGCCTGGCGCAATATTTCCAGAGCAGAAGAGGGGGTATGAGGCGTGGTAGGTTGAGTTAAAAGTGTTAATGCTGTCTTTTTTGCGCGTAAGTGTTTTTTACGCCATCTCACATAAAGACAAATGCCGAAAACGAAGAGCAAGGTGGCTGCAAGCACCACCCACCATCCCCAAGCGAGCGGAAACCAATCCGGAGCGTTTGGCAAAATCAAAGGTTCAAGGTCTAGGCTTTGGTTGTTTGTTGTCATTATTATTACTGCTTAATAAATACTGCTTGTCAGTTTGTTAGCTTAATTGTGAAATTAAGGGCCAGCCACTTGATAGCGTGTTAAATGGAATTGCTATCGAATGGCACTGCTGCTTAATGGTTTCTTGATGTTGGGTAAAGTGGCTTTCGAGTTCTCTTCGTTGTCCTTTAGAGCCAAAGTTAAACCATTGACTATGCAGCCCATCCGAAGCTTTCACTTGACCTCTAAAGTCTGTTTCGCCTCTTTCTAACGGATCATAAAACTGAACGGCCCTTACGCTATTGTGTTGTTTGAGTCGACGTAGTTGTGCCAGTTCCGTTGGTGTTACGTGGGCAAAGTCACTGAGCATAATCAATTCGCTGCCTTTTGGGGTGAGCGTATGAAGTGTCTCCAATACTTGTGTATAAGGCAGTGTACGAGTGTCGTTGCTTGCAGTACGAGTTACTTGCGCATTATGTATGTCGACTATGGCGTTAAGAATCCGCAGCCCTTGTCTTTGTAAAGAAGAGGGGCGAAATTCAAGACATTGATGTCCGTCATCAATCACTGCGCCGATGCGATCTTTTTTAGCTAGAGTTAGCCAAATTAGAACACTGGCAAAGTGGGCCAATTGAACGGATTTGAGTACATACTTAGATCCAAAATGTAGACTAGAACTTAGATCAAGATAAAGAATGACCGCTTGCTCTTTATCTTCTGCAAACAATTTTGTATGTGCTTTACCGGTCCTAGCGGTGACTCGCCAATCAATGCTGCGAATATCGTCGCCAGGTTGATATTGGCGCACCTCCATAAAATCCATACCTCGCCCTTTTTGGCGACTGGTATGGTTACCACTCATCTGCGACCAGAGACTCTGTGCTGGTGGTAACCAACGTACAGATTGAGTGCGATATTGGAGCAGCTCTTCAAGGGTTAATGTCACCCCATTCGCATGAGGTGGTAATGAATGTGTAGCGGACATATCACTCACCTGTTTATGCACTGCCAACAAGGTTTAGCAGTTTATCGATGACCTGGTTTGCCGTAATGCCTTCCGCTTGAGCGTGGTAACTCAACAATAAACGGTGGCGCAGTACCGGATAAGCCATGGTTTGAACATCTTCCGGAGAGACAAAATCACGACCAGCAAGCCAAGCGTGCGCACGTGCACAGCGATCAAGAGCGATGGTGGCACGCGGACTCACACCCATTGACAACCACTTGTCCAACTCAGTGTCATATTCGTTGGCTTGACGTGTCGCCATAACTAAACGGACGATGTACTGCTCTATCGTTTCCGCCATATGAATATCCAACACTTCTTTACGTGCGGTGAATATATTTTGTTGGCTTAACATTGGGCGTTCAACCTTTGCTTCGCCTTTTGCTTCTCCGCGGTTAATACGCAAGATAGATAGCTCATGCTCCGCATCTGGGTATTCCACTTCTAAATGCAATAAAAAGCGGTCTAGCTGCGCTTCAGGAAGGGGGTAGGTCCCTTCTTGCTCTATCGGGTTTTGAGTTGCCATAACCAAAAACAACTCTGGCAGCGAGTAGGTATGACGACCTGCTGTGACTTGTTTCTCTGCCATTGCTTCAAGCATTGCCGCTTGTACTTTGGCTGGCGCACGGTTTATCTCATCCGCAAGAATAAGCGAGTTGAAGATAGGACCTGATTGGAAAGTGAATTCTCCGGTTTCGGGACGGAAGATATCGGTGCCGGTTAAATCGGCTGGCAGCAAATCAGGGGTGAACTGAATGCGGTGGAAGTCGCCTTCAACACAGTCTGAGAGTGATTTTACTGCACGGGTTTTTGCTAACCCAGGAGGGCCTTCAACTAAAATATGCCCATCCGCAAGAAGCGCAACAAGCAGTTGCTTTACCAGATCTTGCTGTCCGATGATCTGCGACTCTAAGTATTGCTGAAGAGTTTCGAAGTTAGATTTATGCATGCTTTGGACTCTCGGTATCCATGTGATTTTCGTGTTGAGTATTGGTCATTTTCCATGTGAAAAAAGTTCCAACGCTCTATTGCAATTTATCTTTTCAATATTGGGACGCTACAGAGAATTGCAAGTACGTGCTATCTCTGAAAGTGCTTATTTGACAGTGTGTTACATTTATTTTTCATAATATAATGAGAAATGCCTCTAGTTTTGTACATATGAGCCGATAAAGATTCCGTGGTGTGCGTGTCATGAGATATGCACCTGATTCCCCTTGTGGGGCCAATAACAAGTGATTCTTTTAAAAGGTCCGAATATGTTGAAACTTCATTCCTTGAGCATCAAACAGAAGGTTGTACTTGGCATTACGTTTGCTGTTCTAGCATCAACAATCATTGTTGGTGTTATGGCTCAGCGTCATGCGAGAGATGTATTGAGCCATCGTCTTATTGACATCGAGCTACCTGCGATGTTGCAGCAAATCAATACCGAAATTGACCGCGAAGTTGTCGAAATGCAACAAGCGGCAAAACAGCTGGCTACAAACGAATTTATTGTTGAAGCCCTATCTAATACAGACCGTGATCCGTCAGTAGAAGTTCAGTTGGTTCAGCAGCTCAATAACGTTAAATCACAGTATGGTCTTAATGATGCGTCGGTAGCGAATCGTCAAACGGCATATTACTGGAATCAAAACGGATTCTTACGTCAACTTAACCGAACGCAAGATGCTTGGTTCTTTGGATTTACGTCGTCTGGTCAAGAAACGTCCGTGAGTGTGTTCCAAGAGGCAAATGGCGAAGTGAAAATGTTTGCCAATTTCCAAGATCTTAATGGTACATCAATGTCAGGTCTCTCTAAATCTATGGGAGACATGGTTGCTTTGCTCAATGGGTTTAAAATTGAAGATACGGGTTACGTGTTCCTCACTAATGAACAAGGCCAGATTCAAATACACCGCCAACAAGGTAAGAACCAAACTTCTATCACTAAACTATTTGGTAGTGACGCAAGTGCGCTGTTGAACAAAAATAGCTTCAACCTAATTAATGTGGAGTTTGAAGGGCAGGATACTTTTGTTTCTAGTTTGTATGTTCCTTCAATGAACTGGTTTGTTATTGGCGTGGTTCCCGTTGATGAAGTATTCGCAGACCTTAATGCGACAGCTAAAAAAATGCTGTTTACGACCATCATTGTTGCCGTTGTATTCATCCTCATGGGCGTATGGTTGGCAAACAGCATTACGAAACCAATCCGACTGATTGCCGATCGTTTTACCGACCTTGGGCAAGGTGAAGGCGATTTGGCGCAGCGTATTGAAATTAAGGGTAATGATGAAATTGCTCAGCTTTCAAAAGGCTTTAATGGATTTATTGAGAAGATTCATGCCACGATGAAAGAGGTTGCTCTAACCAGTGGCTCATTAAGTCAAGCGGCAGAAAGTGTGTCAACGAAAGCAACATCCACACACGACAACAGCCAAGAGCAGCGTGATCAAACCATTCAAGTAGTTGCAGCTATCAACCAAATGGGTGCGACCATCAGTGAAATTGCATCGAACGCTGCTACCGCTGCTGATACGGCAAATCAGGCTTCAGATAACACTCAAACTGGTCGAGAAGTTGTGATGAAAGCAAAAGAGGTGATCAGCCGCCTAGCCGATGATGTTGAAACAACCAATATTGTTGTTACGCAGTTGGCATCGACAACCAAAGATATTGGCTCGATTCTGGGTGTAATTCGTGACATCTCTGAGCAAACGAATTTACTTGCGCTAAACGCTGCAATTGAGGCTGCTCGTGCTGGTGAGCAGGGACGTGGTTTTGCGGTTGTTGCTGATGAGGTAAGAAACCTAGCTTCACGCACGGCTGATTCTACAGAAGAGATTCAGCGCATGATCAATCAGCTTCAAAGTGACGCACAAGACGCGGTAAGTGCTATGGAAGCGGGCAAAGCGGTCACCATAGAAGGGGTTACTTCTACCGATGAAGCAGTCGAGGTATTAATCAGTATTTCTGAACGAATCACCGACATCTCTGATCGTAATACACAAGTTGCAACGGCGACGGAAGAGCAATCCACGGTGGTGCATACCATTAATCAAAATATCGAAGAAATCAACGCGATAAATGAAATGACAACCGCGACAGCAGAAGAGTTGGCGGATGCAAGTCGCGATCTTCAAGCGCTCTCTTCTCGTTTGGACAAGATGGTTGGTAGCTTCAAGTTATAGAGTTGGATAGAATAGGCGAAGTTTAAAAGTTCAATCATTAATTTTAGGTAAGTACTATGAATGACTTCGAAAAAGAACTAGAGCAAATTTCTCAAGAAACCGCTCAGGAGCCAGAAGTAAAACTGCCGTCGCTAGAAGAGCAAAAAGCGATCGTCGCTGAGCTGAAAAAGCTGGAAGCGGAAGGTAAGCTGACGCCAGAAGTGTTAGAACAACACTTTGGTAAGTTTAACCAAAAAAACGCAGTTCCAATCCACTAAGTTAGGTGGTGTTTTGCCTCTAACGTGCGTGATTAAATCACCGGCTCAAACACAAAAAGGGAGTTTATACTCCCTTTTTTAATGTCTGAAAAATGCTAATACCTCTCATATACTTGCCACTTAAAAATTATTGACACTTCAATGAGTTATTAATTAGTACTAGTGATTTTCATACTTGACAATACTACCGCTCTATCTAAATCTATTGCGTATTTCAATAAAAACGACCAAGGGAATGCGATCAGGATGGAGCAGCAAAAAAAAAGAAACGTTATTTTAATCACGGAGGGAAGTCTACAGTCATCTCTGTTGAAAGATGTATTGGAGACCAAACTCGGTATTAGTGTTGCTCTAATCACGCCAGGTAATCTGATTCACGAAGTGTTACATGAATCTCTTGCATCAGCCATTATTGTTGATTGCAGCGTGATCACGGATGAAATTTTTCGCCGTTATGCGGAGTTTAAAGCGGCCAAGCAGAAAGACACGCTTGAAATCTTAATTAATTGTGAGCAATCCATATCGACAGAAGATCTCTTTGCTTGGCGTACTTTGGCCGGTATTTTCTATACCTCTGATGATATAAAAACGTTGCAAGTTGGTATTGGTAAGGTGCTTCAAGGAGATATGTGGTTCAGCCGTAAGTTTTCTCAGCAGTACATTACTTACCTTCGTCGACATTGCAAACCTATAAATAAGAATGTTTCCGCTATTCTGATCAAACGAGAGCAACAAATAATTACCTTTCTTTCCATGGGGGCGTCCAATCAACAAATCGCCGAACAATTATTTGTCAGCGAGAATACGGTAAAAACGCATTTACATAATATTTTCAAGAAGATTGATGTGAAAAATAGAGTTCAAGCACTTATTTGGGCAAAGGAAAATATTTCAGACAACTCGTTAACGGTGTAATGCTATTGCAATATTAGGTTGCCTAATTTAGTAAACTCTTAATAATTTCTGTGACCTGAATGTGTTAAAAGTGTTTCTTTTATGAGAAACACTTTTTTTGGTTCTCTTTTTAATAACTTTAGAATTTAAAAAAGTAGCAAATAACTTTACTCTGTGAACTAGCACTTACATATCAAACTAAGTGCTGACGATTAACTACTAATTTAAGAATGTTAAGTCACTGAAAGTATGAGAAACATTATGGAACAGTATATGGAAAAGCCTGAAATCCTAATGCTCACTCAACAAAGTTTACAGAGTGAAAACTTTAAGGAAATGCTTTCTAAAAATACAGAAACTAAAATAACGATCATTGATACTAAAAACCCTAGTTATCATGAACTCATTCCGGAACGCTACTTTTTGCTTGTTGATTTTTCAGTTGAGATTCCTTCCGAAACTTTAGTTTATTTAAAAGATAGTAATAAAGTGCTAGGAACTATAATGCTTAATCTAGGTTATGACTTAGACACAGAAGAACTCGCTTCTTGGCCTCATGTAAAAGGTATATTTGGTCCAGGAGATTCAATGGACAAGGTTTGTCAGGGATTAAAAGCAATAATAAAAGGGGATAATTGGCTGTCTCGAAGATTACTTGATCAGCTAGTAAATTATTATCGAGGCAGAGAAGTAAATAGCATTATCGAACCTGCTATTGAGGTTGAGCTTACTCGGCGTGAAGTTCAGGTTTTAAAAATGTTGAAAGAAGGTGGTTCAAATATGGAAATCGCTGATTCTTTATTTATCAGCGAGCATACTATTAAATCACATCTATACAATATTTTTAGAAAGTTAGAAGTAAAGAACCGTACGCAAGCTACAAGTTGGGCTAAGAGAAACCTGTAGTACTAGTATTAACTTGCTGTAATAAAAAGAAAATACTCTATAAAGTACTAAATTTTATATTTATTATTAAAATGTCAGTCTGAAATATCATCCCATATTCAAACTTATTCCTATTCAGTTGACTATTAGACTTCTCATGTCGTGACGAATCTAGTCAGACGTGGAACAGAAGGTCTATTCAATTAATAAGCTAAGAGGGAATAAAAATGAGCGCAAGTGACAATGACACGTATTTAGGCGATGCAGGTGTAAATAACCAATTTGCTGATTTCGATGGCGGCGATGATTTGTTTATCGGTTTTGGTGGTAATGACTCGTTTGTTGGCGGTGGCGGTAATGATTATGTGATCGGCGGCGACGGCGACGATCGCCTAACTGGTGGTGCTGGAGATGACATTCTTAGGGCTGGTACAGGAAACGACTACCTCGGCGGTGGTACCGGTAATGACTTGCTGTTGGGTTTGTTGGGTGACAATAAATTAAATGGTGGTGTCGGTGAAGATATTCTTGTTGCTGGTTCTGGTGACAACGTTTTAGTTGGCGGCAGCAATGGCGATAAGTTTGTGTTCACGGATAAGTTTGGTGGCCATGGCGAAGCCAAAGTTGTTGATTTCACCATTGGTGAAGACTCTTTGCACATCATTAGCGACTCTGTCACTGACTTTGGTGATTTAAGCTTTAGCTACGATGCAGTTGGGAATGCAGTGTTTACCGATGGGGCTGATCTAACAGTGAAACTTATTGGCGTGACTGAAACTGACATCAACACCTATGGTGCAGATCTGTTCGTAATCTAAACGACTGAAAATAACTCTGGATGGGAATTAGTTTGCGTGGCTCTGCCATGCTGAGGTGCACTAATCGGACACTCTAGAGCGATTTGAGGTTACCTTAAGCTAGGCGCTAGTATTTCTGGCGCCTACAATTTTCACGTTAAACGGAAGTAGTCGTGCAAAAAACGGTTTTCAAAGAAGTGAAACAAAAACTATGCACGCTTGCGGGCTTGCTAATCGTTTTTAGCCTTTTTATCAACTTATTGGTTCTCTCGATTCCGTTGTACATGCTTCAAGTGTACAACCGAGTGATATCTTCCTACTCAACCGATACTTTATTCTTGCTCACTGTCATCGTAATTGTTGCGCTGTTAACCATGTCCATCATCGACATTGCACGAGCACAAATGAGTAAATCTTTTGGTTATTGGATGGACACAAAACTCTCCGCTTTCATGCTCAAGCGCACGATTCAATATCAATCACATACTGGGAAGAGTTATACCTCGCAAACTCTGAGAGACATTCAGAACATCAAAAGCTTTTTGAGCAGTCAAGCACCTTATCCACTGTTGGATGCGCCCTGGACACCGCTATTTATTTTATTTGTGTATTTATTGCACCCGATACTAGGTCACATCGCGTTACTTGGATCTATCGTATTGTTTAGCCTAGGTCTACTTAATGAGCTAATGACGCGTAAAACAATGCAAGAGAGCGAAGTCAGAGCGATTTCTCATATCAACAACGCAGAATTAGCCACGCAAAACTCCAATTCAATTCTCGCAATGGGGATGATGAATGCATTTTTAGAGAAGTGGCAGTCGCGCGTGAGCGAAGTGAATGTGCTTGAAGAGCGAGTTGCAGGTAAGTCTATCTACATGGCTAACTTTTCTAAGTTTGTGCGTGGCTCATTACAGATATTTTTACTGGGAGGTGGTGCATGGTTAGTTATCCAACATGAGATAACGGCAGGGGCGATGATCGCGAGCTCCATATTAATGAGTCGGGCATTATCGCCGATGGAGCAGGCGATAGGCACGTGGCGAAGCGCGATGTCTGCTAAAGGCGCCTATAAAAGGTTGAAAGAAATCGATGCGATCGTGCGCCAAGATGAATCAGATATGCCACTGCCTAAACCAAAAGGACACTATGAGCTTTCCGGACTGGCCTATCGCCATCCTGGAGCAACTGAACCAGTGCTCTCATCGCTCAGCTTATCGATTCCTCCGGGTGTTGCTGTTGGGGTGATTGGCCCTTCTGGTACGGGTAAATCGACGTTTGCTCGGCTGCTATTAGGTACGGTTAAGCCGTTAGCGGGTAAAGTGACTCTTGATGGTATGGAAGTCTCCGTATGGGCATCTGAAGATCGCGGCGTACATTTTGGGTATCTCGCTCAAGAGGTGGAGTTATTTCCTGGCACAATTCGAGAGAACATCGCACGCTTTAAAGAAGAAGACCCCGCTAAAGTCATCAAGGCGGCGCAACTAGCAGGATGTCATGAATTAATACTCAAGAAAAACAAAGGCTATGATTGCATTATTGGTGAAAATGGCCGTGGTTTATCTGGGGGGGAAAGGCAGAGAATCGCTCTTGCAAGAGCCGTTTATGGCGACCCATCTATTGTGATTTTCGATGAAGCGAATGCCAACCTCGATGGTGAGGGAGAGGCTGCTTATCAACGTTTGATTGCCCATTTAAAAGCACAGAGTACAACGATTATCGTCATTGCCCACAATCCGAGTACGTTGCGACAAATGGATAGGCTGTTGTATTTGGCTGACGGCCGAGTCAAGTTATACGGCGCTAAAGATGAAGTATTAAAACGTTTGATGGGCGAAGAAAGAACAGATATCCCAAGGGTAAGAAATGAGCAATCAACTGCCAACCGTTAATCAGAGTTCTACTGAGATCGTATATCGTTTTAGCCCCAAAGCGAGACTAAGCTTTCGAAAACCAATTTTACTCGGTGTGGTGACCTTAAGTGTTTTTCTTGGAGGTCTTGGCTACTGGGCTGTAACAGCCAAATTAGAAAGTGCAGCGATTGCTTATGGTGATTTGTCAGTTCTCACTAAGCGACAAGAAATTCAGCATTTAGAAGGCGGTATTATTGAAAAGCTATATGTACAGGAAGGGGATTTAGTCGAAAAAGGTCAGTTATTAATTCAACTTTCTAAGCGTCAAGCTATGGCTAAGTTGGACTCGTTAAGTGGTCGTTTTATCCATACTCTAGCAAAGGAAAACCGTTTAAGTGCGGAGCTTGATGAGCTTCCAACGATTGTATGGTCTGATGATCTTGAAAGCATTCCCCGTGTCGATATCGTACAAGAAGCACAACTGGTTCAAAACAAGATCTTTGAAGCGAGAAAGCGATTCTTTGATAGTAAACTGAGTATCATTGAGCAGAGTATTTCTGGAGCAAATTTAGAGCTTGAAAACCTTCAGCAAACCAAAGTGATTGAGACGGAACGGCTCAACTTTATTGCTGAAGAAATAGACAGCAACCAAGCCTTGGTGCAAAAAGGTTTCTCGGGAAAATCTACTTTACTTCAACTCAAGCGCTTAGCAGCGGAGGTGAGAAGTACCTTAAGCCAGTTAGATAGGCAGTCGCTCACCGTTAGAAAAAGGTTAGATGAGAACCTAGCGCAAATTGAAGAGTTGAAGCTTGAAAGGCTGAATGAGATTGTCGAGGAACTACGAAATACCAAAACGGAAATTGTCGCAATTCGGGAAGAATATCGCTCCGCTCAAGATATTGTCGCAAGAACAACGATCAACGCACCTATTTCTGGTCGCGTAGTCAACATGCAAGTGTTTACCGAAAAAGGTGTGATTGGCTCGGGTGAAACGTTACTAGAACTGGTCCCGCAAGACGATAAGTTGTTAGTCGAGGCTCGTGTTAATCCTCAGGATATTGATTTAGTGAATCCAGGCCAGCAAGCGCATGTTCGTCTGACCGCTCTGAATGCACGGACGTTGGCACCTTTAGACGGTACTGTGCTGACGATTTCTGCCGATAAGCTCTCGCAAGAAAACCAAGAAGATTTTTATCTCGCTAGAATTGCAATTTCACCGGAAGACGTGACAAAACATCGTTTAACCTCAGGCATGAATGCCGAAGTGCTGATTTTATCTGAGCCACGAACGCCATTGAGCTACCTAATAAAGCCAATTACGGAAAGCATGAATCGCGCCTTTAGAGAGGAGTAATTTCAAAAAGACTTGAGTGAGCACGGACAACAGACAAAATAATTTGTTATCGTTAGCTGTTACTGGGCCGTATTTTTATTCGAGGGAGCCGTGGAATGGAGAAAGTGCAGTTAGTTGTCGATTTTCTTCTCACTCATAAATTGATTTTTACCGCACTGATCTTTGCGATTATGTGGTTAATTCGTCGTGCAATTTTATCGATGATTCGTGGTGATCACGCTTTTCTCTCAGAAGATCAGCGTAGTTGGATGTCCAGAACTAAAAATGGCACCTTTGCTGTTACATTACTGATTTTATTTATTTTATGGCAATCAGAAATTAACGAGTTTGCTCTGAGTGTAACGGCGATTGCCGTTGCCATTGTAGTGGCATCCAAAGAAATCATTTTGTGTTTTACGGGTTCGATTCAAAGAGCAAGTTCGCGTTCTTTTCGCGTTGGAGACTGGATTGAGGTCGGAAAGTTGTGTGGTGAAGTGATTGAGCACAATATGATGGCGACGGTGATTCAAGAGATCGACCTGCATCATGGGCAATATCATTACACCGGCAAAACAGCGACATTGCCTAATAGTATGTTCTTTACCTATCCAGTAAAGAACCTCAACTTCATGAAGCGGTACGTTTACCACAACTTTTCTGTAGTGGTGAAAGACTTCGTCAATTTGTATCCACTGTTACCGATTTTAACTGATAAAATTGAAGAACATTGCAGTTACTTTGCTGATGTTGCACATCGTTACAATGCGATGATTGAAAAACATGCCGGTGTTGACCTTCCTGGTTCTGAGCCACATATGCATATTTCTAGCAACATTAATGGTGAACAAATTCTGCACGTGATGATTTTCTGCCCAACCGATAAAGCGAACCACTTAGAGCACTTAATTCGTAAGGACTTTATGGAACTTTATGAGCAGCGTTTTCCTGTAGTGCGAGAAGAATAGAGCATCGTACTTCGCCTTTAATTTCAAACCCCGCTATCAAAATAGCGGGGTTTGTTTTTCTTAGCGTATTTTTGGGCTGTAACAATATTCCCAACTTAGCTGAATTTACTCTTCAGCATTAAAAATAGGAAGTAAGTGCTGCCTATAATAGCGACCAACGTGCCAGCTGCGACCTGACTTGGATAAATAGCGATTTGTCCTAGCCAATCTGCCCACAACATTAGGGTTGCGCCAATTAAGGCACCGACACACAGTTGCTCTTTCACTTTTCTTGCTCCTAACATCATCGCCATATGGGGAGCGACCAAGCCAACAAAAGATATTGGACCAACTGTAGCCGTAGAAAAGGCGCATAACAAAGCAACGATGGTGAGCATAAGCGTATTGGCTACGGTAGGGTTAAGCCCTCGTGCATTTGAGAATTGTCGCCCGATGGAAATTAGTGTTAGCCAACGAGAAATCGAGAATACAGCGGCAAGCAGAACTATTATGGCCAAACATAACATCAGTGCGGTGTGGGCTGTGACTCGATAAATTGAACCAGTTAACCACAATAAAATTTTGTAACTGTCACCAGAACCTTGAGCTAGCGAAAATTGAACAAGAGCTTCTAGTAGTGCCGTTAGTGCGATGCCGGACAACACGAAGTTAGATGGATTAAAATGGCTTCGTTTACCGATAATCAGCAATAACATCAATACGGACATACTTCCGAAAAAAGCGATACCCCAGCTAAATGCGGAGAGAAGCGACCCAGCGATGACTCCTGTCGTTATAATGGCAAACGTGGCTCCGGAAGACACACCGAGAATATCGGGACTTGCCAGAGGGTTATAAACAATGCGTTGCAAAATGATTCCGGCAACGGATAGCGCAATACCGACAGAAAGTGCGGTTAACATTCGCGGCCAACGCAATTGCCATTGGAACTCACCTGGCACAGACCATTGAATTCCGTTTATACCATGGGTAACGAATGAGTAAGCTAGAATCCCAACCAGACTGAATAGCGCAATGCTGCATACCGCGCGTTTAGAAAGCGCCGTTTTTCCTTGGCTCATTGAAAGGTTAAGTTGATCGGTTGCCGTCAGCTTTTTACGAGTAAACCAAATTAAAGCGGGAGCGCCAATAGCTGCAGCCGCTACACCGCTAGGAATGGTTTCCTCTAACCATAAGCTCAGCGAAATAGCGGCAGAGTCTGTGATGATTAGTAGCATTGCGCCCAAAAGCATGCTGCTGATCAATTCGTCGCGCGGTGTTCTTGCCCCCATCGCTCTGGCAATATTGGGTGTCAGTAATCCGATGAAGCTGATAATGCCAACTGCGGTGATTGAGGCAGATACCAGCCAAATACCCATCACCATTAACGCACCAAACGCGGGTAATACCGCTAAGCCTCGGGCTGCTGCGCCTTCTTGTCCTAGTTTCATTAAGGTCAGAATACGTGGTGCGACGATCAAAATTACGATTGCGATAGCGCAGCGAGGCAATAACCACTCAAACCAATCCCAGCTGTATTGAGAAAGATCTCCGGCTCCCCACATAAAAATATTCTGTGCGAACTGGGCGTTTAAAATAATAATGGCTGTGGCGATAGAACCGAGCAAGATATTGATCACCATCCCCGAAACGACCAGCGGCAAACCTGTCATGTTACGCACACCTGCAATTGATACGATCAGGCCAAACGCCACTAAAGCCCCCACCATTGCGGCTAATGCAGAGTAATCGGCTACCCAATCGACGAACCAAATATTTACCACGACTAATGCAAGCCAAGCACCAGAAGAGGTGCCAAGAGTCAACGGCGAGGTGAGGTTATTCTGCGTTAATTGCTGCATTAAGCTGCCGGTGAGACCAAGCATGGCACCAACAAGCAGGGTCATACTTAACCTAGGAAGCTGCGCTTGCGTAAAGAATACATCACGAAACTCGGTTGCTACCTCTGGTTTTGTTAATAATTGCCATTGTTCGAAAAGTGATAAATTAGTATCAATTTGTAGGCTAAAGACGCTAAGTAACGTAATCAGCGCCAGATAACCAATATAATGTTTCGTTCTCATTGTTCTGGTGCCAACTCTATTAGACTGTCGGTAATCGCTTCAGCGGTGTATTGCAAAGACATGGCACCGCCATACGCCCACACTGCTCTGACTGAATTTACCCGCTGCTTTTTCACAAACGGCATCGCTTGCCAAAGTGGCGACTCTTTCAGTTTTCGTTCTTCTGGGAAAGGCTGTACGTAGAGAACGTAGCTGTTTTTGAGGCCCTGAAGCCGATTGATTCGATCTTGCTTTACTCCCCACGCACGTGGGTCCTCTTTAATTGGAGCCTGTAATCCCAGTTTTCTAACCACGTAGTCAGTGGTGGAGTTTTCGGTTGCAAGTAATACAGTATTCGGGGTTGAAAATCGCATCACAAGAACGCTGAGTGGAGCAGAGTAATAGTGGCGAATTCGCTGGCGCATCTGCGCAAATGAAGCATCTAATTCTGCCAGTTTCTGTTCAGCAAGTGCCTCTTTATTGAATAGCTTGCTGAGCGTACGAAAGTGACGAATGGCCGTTTCAGCTGCGGCCTCATTTTCAGAAAAATTAGGTAAATAGATTACCGGAGCAATTTGTTTGAGTAACGGAATCAAGTCTTGCTGTGGAGACGCAGCAAGGATGACATCTGGTTTCAAACTGGCTATTTTTTCTAAGTTGGGCTCTGCTCGGGTTCCAATATCTTCAATTGACTCTGGTGCAGTTGGATTGACGACCCATTGGCGGTAGCCTGGTAAATTTGGGGCTGCGATTGGTTCTACGTTTAGCGCCAAAACTTGTTCTAAGATGTCCCAGTTTAAGGCAACAACGCGTTGTGGCGCGTGCTCAAAACTATGCTCACCATATTCATCGGTAACGGTGATGACTGCATGTGCATTGGTCATAAAAAATGCGAGGAGAAAAGCAGATTGTGTAACCACGGTAAGTAAACGAGCCATTATGCGCATACAACAGCCACCTTTTGGCTCGCTAATGTGTTAGCCGGGCTTGGGTGCTCAATCAGCTTAATTGGTGACTCATATAGTTTAGAAAGGCGTGCCTCGTCTAACAACATGTCGGCGTTGCCTTCGAAGGCAATTTTACCTTTTTTGAGCGCAACAATGTGGGTGGCGTAGCGCAGTGCTAAGTTCAGATCGTGCAGGATCACGATAATGCCTACATTCTCGGTTCGATTCAGTTCTGCCAGCAGCGCCATTAGTTGAAACTGATGGTGAACATCGAGCGCCGAGGTTGGCTCATCGAGAATTAAAATTGGCGATTGTTGAGCCAGTAGCATAGACACCCAAGCACGTTGGCGCTCACCGCCCGATAAGTCATCCGCCAAAGCTTGAGCAAAAGGTGTAACCCCTGTTCGTTCCATAGCCTGCGTGATGATCTGTTTGTCTTCGGTTTTCCAACGACCAAGTGCCCCACGCCACGGAAAGCGACCTAAGCGCACTAGCTCTTCGACCGTTAAACCAGCTGAAGAGGGCAGCTTTTGTGGCAAATAGGCGATCTGTTTTGCCAACTCTTTGGTTTTAAGTGATGAAAGGGAAGTATCGTTTAGTGTTACCGTACCTTTATCTGGCGACATTTGACCAGAAAGCAGGTTCACCAGTGTCGACTTACCTGAACCGTTATGGCCTAAAACGACCGTTAGCTCATTTGTTGGGATGTTAAGTTGTTCGATGCCGAGGATCTGACGTCCACCTCGCACGATCTCAATATTAGACAGTTGAAACATGGATGGCTCTTAGGAGAAAACTCCCCTCAATAGAGGGGAGTAGAAGTACAATTACCAGCGGTAGTTTGCGTTTAGCATAACAGAGCGAGACTGGCCGTAGTAACACCAGTAATCGCAACCTGAAACAAACTCTTTATCTAGGATGTTGTTCACGTTTAGCTGTGCTTGCCACTGTGAAGTGATGTCGTAAGTGACTGACGCATCCCAAAGAGTGACTGAAGGAACCGTTAGGTTCGAGCTCTTAGGGTTATCTTTTGACTCACCTACGTAGCGCACACCAGTACCGATATTGAGGCCTGGAATCAGGCTGTAGGCGCTGTAGTCTACCCATGCAGAAGCTTGGTGCTCAGGAATAAGTGCGGCTTGTTTTTTACCTTGGCCAAAGCTCTCATCTGTTTTCGCTTTAGTGTAGGTGTAGCTTGCCATCAGTTTTAGATCGTCTGTTAGCTGCGCCGTGCTTTCTAGCTCAACACCTTGAGATGTCACTTCACCTGTTTGTGTCGCAATCCATGTTGATGGGTTAGTGACCAACGCGTTCTTTTGCGTGATGTCGAACCATGCAAGGTTGATAAAGCCATCTATAAAGCTTGGCTCATACTTCACCCCCACTTCTACTTGCTCGCCTTCCAGCGGTTTGTAAAGTTCATTGGTTGCCGTATCAATAGTGCTGATCACTTCAAACGACTGAGAGTAGTTTGCGTAAGGTGACAGGCCATTGTTTGCAAGGTACATCACACCCGCACTTAGAGATAGCTGACCATCATCACGAGATTCACTTTGATCAACGGTAGCGCCTTTGCCAGAGTTTTCTGTTTTCACCCAGTCGTAACGAGCACCGATGTTACCAATCCACTGTTCATGCAGTTTCAATTGGTATTGTGAATAGAGACTTGCTTGAGATTTCTCAATCTCACGTTTCACGTTGTCGGCAGGATCAAGAGGGGTGAAGTTGCCGTAAACTGGGTTCCACGGATTGATGGTGCCAAATGCGTAGTTGTCCTGCTCGTCGCCATCGGTTTTGTGGAATTGCAGATCCATACCGATAAGCACTGTGTGCTCTGCGTTGTCTGTCATCCAGTTGCCGACAGCATTGTTATCGAACGTGATGCTCTGGTTTTTTCCGTCACGGAATACGATGCCTTGCGTTAATTCTTCTTTCGCTGGATCGTTGTTTGAGAACGCGTAAGAGCTGCGCAAGTACAACTCATTCGAACCGTAGTTGAGGTTTTGCGAGAGTGACCACGTGTCATTGATGTCGTGCTCTAGTAAGTAACCCAGAGAAAACTGCGTGCGTTCGTATTTATCGTAGTTTGGCTGACCAAGGTTAGTCGAAGGATCGATTTTGCCAAAGTTAGAACCAATCAGAGTACCTGCTGCTGGGAAGAATGGGTTAGTTGGTACACCGTCATCACGAAGGTAAGTTGCCAAAACGGTCAGCATTGTACGGTCAGAAATGTCGAACTCGACACTTGGCGCTAGGTAGAAACGCTCGTTGTTTGTGCCGTCCAGTTCACCATCTTGGCTTGTCATCAAGCCAACCAAACGATAGCGCACAGTGCCTGCGTCGTTTGCTTCGTCAGCAATGTCAAAACCTACGGATTGGTGTTGGTTGTTGCCAACTTCGACTTTTACTTCGCCTTGAGGCGTAAACGTTGGTTTTTTCTGCACCGCATTCACGATACCGCCTGGTGCCGATTCACCAAACAGAATAGCCGATGGACCTTTAACGACTTCTACACTTTCTAGGCCGTAAGGTTCGACCAACCATGTGTAGTAACCATCGCGGAATAGGCGGTTGCCGTTTAGGTAAGTCGCTGCATCAAATCCACGAACTTTGAACCAATCAGTGTCGTTGTCTGCGCCATAAGGCTGAGCGGTTACACCAGACGTGTAGCGTAACGCTTCATCTAGTTTTTTCGGTGCACGAACACGAAGTTCATCTTCAGAAATGATAGATACGCTGCGCGGCGTTTCTGCTGCCGGGGTTTCTACTTTAAGTGCTTGCGCGGTGACCGTTATGGTCTCCATGGCAATCACGTCACCTTGTACGACGTCTTCTTGAGCTTGTGCTGTGAATGCAACCACTGCAGTAGGTGCTAAAGCACAAACCAACGCGTTGCGGATCGCGATGGTCAGTGAGTTATTCTTTTGCATAAATCTATTCCTGATAATTATGATTAACACCAAGCTTAATTGTAATTATTATCATTTGAGCTTTTGTTTCGGTATTTTACTGACTTTTGTATCAAAAGATAGTAAAACGTTCGCAAATTCATTCGCGGTACCTAAAGTCATTGTTATGTTCAATTGGTTTGAAAAACTGACCCAACCCTTTCCCCAGATGGAAACCGAAAAGCCACCGAAGACGCTATTTGGCTTTTGTCGTTTTTACACTCGTGGCTTTGAAGCCCCTTTACTCGTTATGGCTGTGTTCAGTGCGCTTATTGCCATTACTGAGGTGACGCTGTTGCGTTATATGGGCGAGCTCGTCGATATTCTCTCTAATCAAGATCGCGCAACATTCTGGCAAGACCAGGGTGATCGCATGCTAATGATGCTGTTCTTAGTGGCGGTTGTGATGCCAGCTCTCGGTTTTGTCCACTCAATGGTGATGCACCAAACGTTATTGGGTAACTACCCGATGTCTATCCGTTGGTTGATTCACCGTTACTTGCTAAAACAAGCGGTTGGATTTTTCCAGCGAGACTTTGCAGGCCGAGTTGCGACCAAAGTGATGCAAAGTGCGTTAGCGGTACGAGAAACGGTCATGAAGCTAGTGGATGTACTGGTTTATATCAGCGTTTATTTTCTTTCGATGCTCTGGATGATGGGCGAAGCTGATGGTTTGCTAATGTTGCCTATTGTGATTTGGATAGGAATGTACGCGGTTATCCAGTTCTACTTTATCCCTAAAATGAAACAAGTAGCGACGGAGCAAGCGGATGCTCGTTCTGTAATGACTGGGCGCATTGTCGATTCTTACACCAACATATCTACCGTAAAGCTATTCGCGCACTCGCAACGAGAGTTGGAATACGCAGAAAGCAGCATGAAGCAATTTTTGGTGACGGTTTACCGCCAAATGCGCATGGTGACTTGTTTACTGTTTAGTGTGGATGCCATCAACTATTTGCTGCTGATGTCTATTAGTGCCATTTCGGTTTATCTATGGCTAGATCACGCTGTAACAATTGGTGCTATTGCGATTGCCATCAGTATTGCGTTGCGCGTACAAGGTATGTCGAAGTGGATCATGTGGGAAGTTAGCGCACTGTTTGAAAACATCGGTACAGTAGTAGACGGTATTAATACGATTTCAAACGATGTTGAAGTGAAAGACGTACCAAATGCTAAGCCTTTGCAAATCTCTCAAGGTGAGATCTGCTTTGATCACGTAGGTTTTAACTACAGTGACGAGAAGGCGGTATTTGAGAACTTGAACCTGACTATCAAACCGGGCGAAAAAGTCGGCATTGTCGGTCGTTCTGGGGCAGGTAAATCCACGTTGGTCAACTTGTTGCTGCGTTTTTACGACGTAAATACCGGTAAGATTTGTATTGATGGACAGGACATTTCTCAAGTCGAACAAGAGTCTCTTCGCCAACACATCGGTATGATCACGCAAGACACCTCTTTGCTGCATCGTTCAATTAAAGAGAACATTCTTTACGGTGATCCAGATGCTTCAATGGATGCCGTTATCGCAGCTGCTGAGAAAGCACATGCTCATGATTTCATTCAATCTCTACGAGACGAGCAAGGTAACGTTGGCTATGACGTTGAAGTGGGTGAACGCGGTGTGAAGCTGTCTGGTGGTCAGCGTCAACGTGTGGCGATTGCTCGCGTTCTGCTGAAAAACGCGCCAATTTTGATCATGGATGAAGCAACGTCTGCACTTGATTCAGAAGTAGAATCGGCAATTCAAGAAAACCTTGAAGTTCTGATGGAAGGAAAAACAGTGATTGCGATTGCTCACCGTTTATCAACGATTGCCGCGATGGATCGTTTGATTGTAATGGATGACGGCAAAATCATTGAGCAAGGCTCGCATTACGAGCTGCTGCAATTGGGTGGTGTTTACGCTCAGTTGTGGAAGCATCAAACCGGCGGATTTTTGTCTGAGCAAGGTGATGCTCAACTGCAAGTCATCTAATATGACGCTACACGAAAGAGGAGCAAATGCTCCTCTTTTTTGTGTCTGTCGTTTATACCGAGTAAGTAGGCGTTAATGGGCAACGTTAACTTGTGATTATTCATTAAGTTAGGCTAACTTAATGATGATTATGTTTATAACTCACTGTCGTTATTGAATTTTTTACGCTTTTTTTACGCGAACTCCGAATGGGCTTTTGCTAAAGTTTTCTACATCGAATTTTGGTTGATGTATTTTATGTTTGTTCAATGGCGAGATAACACCTTTCTCTTTTCTACTACCGTGATTGTTGGCGCGGTTGTCGTCTCATGGTTGTTAGACCAACTGTTTGGCTCTACAGCCGCAGTCCTGCTGATTTTACAGTTAGCGGTCGTGGTAGTGGCGTTTCAATGCAACTCGCGATTCGCTTATGCGGCGGCGGTGATCGAAGCGTTGAGCTTCAACTTCTTTTTCACGACGCCTCGTTACTCTTTGCAGATGTTTCGTCCGGAAGACATTTTTAATTTAGTCGTGTTTATGGTGGTGGCATTTATCACCAGCACCTTTGCGGATCTTTATCGTCGCCAGCAGGGCGAGTTAAAACAAACCAAGCTGCAAAACAGCATCCTGCTATCGGTGTCCCATGACTTACGCACGCCGCTGGCAACCATTATTGGAACATTGACCACACTCAACGAGTACATGCCCAAGCTCAATGGCTTAGAGCGTAAAGAATTGCTCGACAGTGCGACTTCAGAAAGCCATCGCTTGCATCAATATATCGAGAACCTCTTACAGGCGACTAAGCTCCAGCACGGCACATTAAAAATTACCAAAAAAGATGAGTTGATTGCAGATATTGTTCGGGATGCGGTTTCTCGTTTGCCAAATTACACCGAGAAAGTGTCCATGAATATGGATGATTCCGTTGATTATTTGTCAGTAAGTCGTTCGCTCATCGAGCAAGCGATTTTTAATGTGCTGGATAATGCCATGCGATTTTCACCAGAGAATGAATCTGTTGAGGTTTCTCTTTCTAAGCAGGGTTCGTCGTGCGTGATTGATGTTCGGGACATGGGGATTGGCATCAAAGCTGAAGATGCGGAAAAAATATTCAACCTTTTCTATTCCGGCGCGAACAACAAATCGGCCGATTCAGGCACCGGAATGGGACTCGCGGTTGCCAAAGGCATCATCATCGCACACCAAGGAGAGATTCAATCTATGCCAGTATCAGAAGGGACGCTGATCCGCATTCTACTTCCACTCAATCAAGGAGCAGAGCAGGCGTGAGTTACAAAGTTTTAGTCGTGGACGATGAGCCTCGCATTCATACCTTTATTCGAATTTCGCTGTCTGCTGAAGGGTTTGATTACATTGGCGCGAGTACCATTGCAGAAGCCAACGCGTGTTTCGAAGCGCATTCGCCGCACGTCATTCTGCTAGATTTAGGCTTGCCCGACGGCGATGGGACGGAGTTTCTCACTACGCTTCGTCAGACCTATAAAACGCCAGTGCTAGTGCTGACAGCTCGCGATCAAGAAGAGGAAAAAATCCGCCTTTTAGAAGCGGGCGCGAATGATTACTTGAGCAAGCCTTTTGGCGTAAAAGAGCTCATCGCGCGCATCAAAGTGCTGGTTCGAGATTTGGTGGATGAGCAAACCGTCGCTGATGAGCTGGTGGCTGGCCGAGTCAAAATCATCAAAAGTACTCACCAATTTTGGTTGGATCAGAGGGAAATTCCACTCACCAAGAAAGAGTTTTCTTTCATTGAACAGTTGATTCTCAAGCCGGGAAAACTCATTGAGCAAACTCATTTGCTAGCGGTGATTTGGGGAAAAAGTCATGTCGAAGACACTCACTACTTACGTGTGTTAGTGAGTCAACCACGCAAAAAACTGAACGATAGTGCTGACGAACAGCGGCTATTAAAAACCGAGCCGGGGCTGGGTTATCGTTTAGTGCTAGAGGCGTCCAAGCACCACTAAATTACAAATTTAATCAACGTTAATGCCAAGGTTTAGTGCTGGTTATCGGCACTCGAACAGGATTCGTGTTGCCTATTTTCCGTGACGGAAAATCAGTCTAACCCTTAACGCATTAGCATTTTCTATACATAAAACACAGTTAGGTATTGATATGGCTCACTTTACAGTAATTGGTCTAGGGCGATTTGGCGTTGCCGCCAGCTTAGAACTTATTCATCTTGGACACACCGTAACGGGGGTGGATAGCGACCCGAAAATCGTCGAAAAATACGTCGAAGAGTTAACGCAAGCGGTCATATGTGACGCAACAGACGAAGGTGCACTCAGAGAGTTAGCGTTAGCGAACAGTGATGTGGTGTTGGTGGCGATTGGCGAAGACATGCAAGCCAGTTTGTTGTGTACTCTGGCGCTGAAAAATCTGGGTGTGAAATCTATTTGGGTCAAAGCTAGCACCAAAGCGCACCATACCATCGTGTCTAAGCTTGGTGTACAACGCATTATTCATCCGGAAGAGGAGATGGGCGTAAGAGTCGCGTAGGCACTCAACTATCCGATGGTGAACAACTATTTGGAAATGGGGCATGGTTTGTATGTGGTGGAAATCCACGTTAAATCCAATCTGCACGATACACCGCTTTCTAAGTTGATCAGCCGAGGCAGTTACAACATTCAGCCGATATTGGTGAAGCGCGAAGAAGCCGTCTACACCAATATCAATGATGAGTTTGTGCTTAATGAGTTCGACACGCTGTTGCTTTGCGGTAGTCGCGCTGAGCTGAAATACGTCGCTCCAAGGTTGGTGTAACATGGTTTTGTGGCATCCCTCTATTATCCCACTCGAGCGAAAACCCAAAGCGGGCAAAAAATTGTTGGGCGCACCGCCATTAATACTTAGCCTCAGCTTTGCGTGCTTGATCATGCTCGGCACGGTCTTACTCAAACTGCCGATTGCCACCACAGAGCCCATCACTTGGATTCAAAGCCTGTTTACAGCAACATCGGCCATTACGGTGACGGGATTAGTTGTGGTAGACACGGGCACGGCGTTTACGCCTTTTGGGCAAGTGGTTATTGCTTTTCTGATTCAATGTGGTGGCCTAGGTTTAATGACGTTTGCCATCGTGACCTTGCTGGCTCTGGGCGGAAAAATTGGCTTTTTGGAGCGAGCCGTCGCGAGAGAGGCGTTCAACCAAACTGATTCATCGACACTCATTGCCACCGCTAAATCTGTATTGATGTTCGCTCTGCTCGTTGAACTTATTGGTTTCACTATTTTGAGCGTTTATTGGAGTGAAGAGCTGGGCTGGAAAACCAGTTTGTTCCATGGTTTCTTCTACACCATCAGTGCGTTTAACAATGCAGGTTTTGCGTTGAGTGCCGATAGCTTAATGCCTTACGTGGACGACCCGATCGTTAACTTCACCATTACCAGTTTGTTCATTATTGGTGGTTTAGGCTTCTCGGTTTGGATTGACTTAAAACGCAATCGCCGTTGGCACCGACTCACCGTTTACAGTCGAATGATGATCTTAGGCACGGTGACCATTAACGTGGTGGCACTTATCGCGATTTACCTGATTGAATATGACAACCTCAACACGCTTGCCCCTTTGAGCGAAGCAGGGAAATGGTGGGCATCGTGGTTTCAAGCGGTGACGCCAAGAACGGCGGGGTTCAATACTTTAGCTATCGATCAGTTGGAAGATGCCACAACGGCGATCATTCTGGTGTTGATGTTTATCGGCGGTGGTTCATTGAGTACGGCAAGTGGCATTAAAGTTGTGACATTTATGGTATTGGTCTTGGCAACTTACAGCTATTTGCGTCGCGATGAAGCAACCTATGCCTTTCAACGCGAGATTCCCAAAGAGACCATCAGCAAGGCATTGGCGCTGACTCTGATCTCGGTGGGGGTGACTTGGTTTGCCATATTCACGCTGTTACTGACAGAGAAAGCGTCTATGTTAGATATTATGTTCGAAGCGGTCTCGGCACTGGGTACGGTTGGGTTATCGCGAGGCTTAACGGGCAGTTTGTCCGAACCAGGTGAGTTAGTGATCATCTTCATGATGTTTATGGGACGATTAGGGCCTCTTACATTAGCGTACTTCTTAGCCAGTCCAAGAAAGAAAAAAGCGCGTTACGCGAGTACTAAACTGGCAATAGGGTAAATGGGCTAACTCGTACAAAGTGAGCAAAAGGCTAGGCAAAAGAGGAGTAACTGCTCCTCTTTTTGCGCTCGTTGTAGCCACGAAACTGTATACGGCGGTCTCTCTCACAACAATTTATGATTCATATCTATTTTTTATCATTTATAAATTGTCGTTTTTGAGGTGTTGTCCAGAATGGCATTATCCACGTGCAACATAAGATTGCCGGGAATAAAAATAATTACAATACTGCCTTACTGGAAGATACATGAAAATTAAACCCCTCCCACCTTTAAATAGCCTCGTTGCGTTTGAAGCGTCGGCGCGGCACTTGAGTTTTACGTTAGCCGCTGACGAGCTAAACGTGACCCAAGGTGCTATCAGTCGCCAAATTAGACAATTAGAAGAATACTTAGGCAAGGCTATGTTCACGCGAGCCAATCGAAGCATTAATTTAACGCCTACAGGTCTTCAATATTATCAAGCTGTCAGCCAATCTTTGCTCGATATTGCTCAAATCACGGGTGAAGTGAAGAAGTGGCAGGGCGAACAAAAGATCACGGTTGCGACGACAAATGCAATGGCAGCCTTGTGGTTGTTGCCTAAGGTTGCCCAATTTCAAAATGAACATGATGACATCGATATAAGGATATTGGCCTCAGATAATGTGTTGGACTTACGCCGATTAGATTGCGATATTGCCTTGTTTTATTGTCGTACTCCACCTGCGGAAATGGACGTGACAACGCTATTCTCAGAAGAAGTATTCCCTGTGTGTAGCCCGCTTTATCTAGAGAAAATCGGCCAGCCTAGTGAGCCAGAAGAAATCTTCAATAAAACGTTACTCTATCTGGAAGAGTCTCAAAGAGATTGGGTGAATTGGGAGCAGTGGTTTGCGAGTGTAGGATTGCCAAATATTTCGCCTCGTAATCGCATGAACATCAATAACTATCCAATGCTGTTACAAGCGGCAATTAATGGTCAGGGCATCGCGTTAGCCTGGGGCTCATTAGTGGACGACTATTTACAAAGCGGCGCTTTGGTTAGGCCAGTCGAACACGTGCTTTCAACACCTTCCAATTTTTCTATGCTTGAACCTAAAAATAGAGGTTTAATCCCAGCCAGCGTCAAACGTTTTAGAGAATGGCTTTTGCATCAGTTGCCAGATGAGGTAGGTGATCGAGGCTTAGCTTAAATCAATAAGCAGAGAAAATAACAGAGTTTGGTAATGTTAAAAAAGCGGGAATATCAGTTCCCGCTTTGTTTTAATTGATTGATGAAACGACGCACTAACTTAGTACTGGTCCCTGATTGAGTGTGGAATCACTTTTTTGTGAGGATCTTAAAGCGATAGGCTCGGAAGCCACTGTTTTGCTTTCAACAAGCGGTTCAACAGGACCATCAAGTTTCTCTTGCTCTGGGTGAACATGCTCAGGCAGCATTGCCCATGGCTTAGGTTCGCGTCGAATACTATGAAACAGCGTTAAGCTCATCACCGCGATAAAAATGGCGATAGGGAAACCGGCAATAATGGAGGCCGTTTGCATTGCTTTTAACCCTCCAGCGTATAGAAGTACTCCCGCAATGGCTGCGATCATGATCCCCCACAATACGCGTATAGAGGTAGGAGGCTCACTGTGCCCAGCGGCATCGAGGGTACATAGAACCAAGGTACCCGAGTCTGCGGAGGTAATGAAATAAGTACCGAGCAATAGACACGCAAGTACGCTAAGTAGTTTACCAAACATACCTGTATCTAGATTGTCGAATAGCGTAAACAAAGCGCGTGTCGTATCGGCTTTAGTCGCTTCAAGAATCGGGCCGCCAGAAAAATCCGCAAGTGGTGTTTGTTTGGCTTCTTGTGCCGCAGTGACTTGCTCTTGATGAGCAACACGAGCGTCTTGCTCTACCTTCAACGCTGCACCACCAAATACTGAAATCCATAAGAACGTGATCAGCGTGGGTACGATGAGAGCACCGCCGATAAGTTCACGTATTGTGCGTCCTTTAGAGATACGAGCCACAAACATGCCAACGAAAGGTGCCCAAGTCATCCACCAAGGCCAGTAATAAGCCGTCCACCAGTTTTGCCAGCCAGAGTCATTCTGTGCATCGCTCCATAAGCTCATACCGACAATGTTTTGTGCATAAAGCCCCGTACTTTCGAGTAGCGTATTTAAGATATAGCGAGTTGGACCAATGTAAAGTACGACTAGCACGAGTGCGAGTGAAAGCAGCATGTTCCATTCTGATAAACGGCGAATACCTTTTCCTACACCAGATAGCACCGACGCAACCGCACAAGTACAAAGGGAAACGATAATAAAGAGTTGAATCCCCAAACTAATGTCTAGACCAAAGGCTTGATTCAAACCAGAGTTTATTTGGATAACTCCCATCCCCAAGGTTTGAGAGATACCGAAAGCAGTCACCGCGACTGTTAGGATATCAACCGTGTGTCCGATAGGCCCATAAATACGATCACCAATCAAAGGGTACAAGATAGAGCGTAGGGTAAAAGGCAGATCTTTACGGTAGGAAAAGTAAGCTAATGCGAGTGCAACAATGATAAAGACAGACCAAGGATGTAGACCCCAGTGAAAGAATGTCAGTTTCATTGATGTTGTTGCGGCTTCATTGGTCAGGCCTTGAGTAAATGGGTTGTCAGCGTAATGCCACATCGGTTCGGCGACCGACCAGAAAATTAAGCCTATCCCCATGCCTCCGGAAAAAAGCATGGATACCCAAGACAAATAACTAAACTCTGGTTTTTCGTCATCTTTACTCAAACGAATATGCCCATATCGACTAACCATAAGGTAAAGAAGAAAACCGACAACGAGTGAAACAAGTCCGATGTAAAACCACTTCATATTCTGTAGCAAAATACCGGAAATCGTTTCGAAGTATTGGCCCGCTTGATTGGCGAGAATGGCGCAGAAAAGTACAAAACCGATAACGACGATCTTTGATGCGATTGTCACAGTCGGATTGAGTCCTTTCAATATCCCAGATGTTGCTCTCATAGGCATCCCTCACAGTGCGTTTGTTTTAGCGTTATTGTTTGTTGCGTTATTGTTAATTTTTGAAAGAGAGTAGAGAGAGGGCTTTTGTGTTTCAACTGATTAATACTCATCGGTTAATGAGTATTAATCATGATAAGAAGATTATTGTTAATTAAAAGGTTATTTTTTGCTCGAGATCAATGCATGAATGACAAAAACTCATCCAAGCCCGGCGAAAAAGTCGTTTGTTTGTTGCCGGGTTGTTAATCAAAATCATCTCCACTAACACAACACGATGTTGTACGCACTGGATGCAACTCGACTCTCGGAGATAAGAATATGAGCAATGTCAACCAAACCATTATTCCTGTTGAACTTGTTGATAATGTACTGAACCCAATCAGTGAAGCAACAGGAATGCCGAATCAGGCCTACACCAGCGAAGAGTATTTTACTTTTGAGCGTGATCAGGTGTTTGGTAACACTTGGGTATGCATTGGTTTTGCATCAGACCTGCTTAAAAATGGTTATGTAATGCCACTTGATTTCATGAATCTTCCACTACTCATGATGAGAAATCGTCAAGGTGAAGTCCAAGTCTTCCACAACGTGTGTAGCCACCGAGGTATGAAGCTGGTTCATGAGGCAGGCGAAGTTCAAGGCATGATTCGCTGTCCTTACCATTCATGGACGTACGATCTTGACGGCAATCTAAAAGGCACACCACACATCGGTGGTATCGCAAAACACAAAGATGACCGATTTAAGTGTGAAAAGCATGGCCTTAAGCCACTTCGTTCAGCTGTTTGGATGGACATGGTATTCGTCAACTTATCGGGCAAAGCAGAAAGCTTTGAAGAGCATATCGCGCCGCTAGAGCAACGTTGGCAGCAATTCTTAGGTGAAGAAGGATTAGGGCTTCTTCGCCGCGTGAACATGGGTGGCAACTTAGAGATAGAAGTGAAAAGTAACTGGAAGCTTGCCGTAGAAAACTACTGTGAAGCTTACCACTTACCTTGGGTGCATCCGAGTTTGAACAGTTATTCTCGCCTAGAGGATCACTACAACATCATGTTTGCAGAGCGTTTTGCTGGCCAAGGTAGTCTCGCATACAACCTCTCTGATACTGCAGGAACACACTTACCTAAATTTCCAAGCTGGCCAGAAGATAAACTGCGTCATGCAGAATATGTTGCACTCTTTCCAAACGTGTTGCTTGGTATTCAAGCCGATCATGCCTTTGCGATGATGATTGAACCAATCACTGCGAATAAGAGTGTTGAGCACCTACGTGTCTCCTATGTGGGTGATGAAGCAACGAAAGATGAGTTCGCTGCGTGCCGTACTGCTACCGTTGAGTCATGGCGAGTCGTATTCGGCGAAGATATTGGAGCGGTCGAGGGCATGCAGGAAGGTCGTTACTCACCTGGCTTTGGTGGTGGTGTGTTCTCACCAGAAATGGATGTTCCGACGCATTTCTTCCAAACCTGGTTGGCAAAGCAAGTGAAAGCGGCACTGGAGCAGTAATATGATGCATTACCTTAATTATATTGATGGTGAGTGGTGCGATTCAGAGCAAGCGCTGACCGTCATGAACCCTGGCACAGCCGAAGCGTATGCGACGATTGCAGAAGCCACTATCATCGATGCAGATCGCGCAATGGCAGCGGCACGTCGAGTAGTCAATCAAGGTCTTCTTTCGGACGTTCGTCCAGCCGTCAGAACCGAGTGGATGTTAAAAGCCGCCGCGGCTATTCGTGAAATGGTTGATGAAGGTGGGCTAGTTGCCTGCCGTGAAAATGGGAAATCTTTGCAAGATGCCAAAGATGAGTTTTTAGAATCGGCACGTTACTTCGAATACTACGCTGGCATGGCCGACAAGCTGGAAGGCTCGTCAATTCCGTTGGGTAAAGATTATGTCGATTTCACCCAATATGTGCCGTTTGGTGTGTCAGTGCAGATTGTGCCGTGGAATTTCCCAGTTTCTATTTGTTCACGCTCATTAGCACCTGCATTAGCTGCTGGTAACGCAGTGGTGATCAAATCGCCAGAGATTTCCCCACTCGCTATGACGTTGTTGATTAAAGCGATTGAAAAAGCGGGCTTCCCAAAAGGCGCGATTAACTTGCTATGTGGGAAAGGCTCCGTAGTTGGCAGCCACTTGGTGCAGCATCAAGACGTTGATCAAATTGTCTTTACAGGTTCTGTGCCGACCGGCCAACGCATACTGAAAGACTCAGCTCAACGCGCCACACCATCTGTGATGGAGCTGGGTGGTAAATCGGCCGCTATCGCACTGAAAGATGTGAGTCTCGAAACGCTTTTACAAAGCGTACAAGTCGGCATCTTCTTTAATGCGGGTCAAGTGTGTTCAGCGATGTCTCGACTTCTTGTTCAAAAAGAACGTTATGAAGAAGTGAAAGCGGCTGTAGTGGAAATGGCACAAGGCCTAACTATTGGCCAAGGCGAGAGCCAACCAGATATCACGCCACTGGTTTCCGCTGATCAGCAAGCACGCGTGCTTGAGATGATTGAACAAGCAAAAGCCGACGGCGCGAACATCCTAACGGGTGGGTACGCCCCTGATTTGTCGGGTTACTTTGTGGCACCGACGGTGATTGAAGCCTCACCAGATATGCGTATTGCTCAAGAAGAAGTGTTTGGCCCTGTACTGGTAATTACACCGTTTGAAACCGAACAAGAGGCTGTTGAAATCGCGAATGGCACCGATTTTGGCCTGGTTGCTGGTGTCTTTGGTGAAAGCCTAAACCAAACATTGCGAGTGGCACAGCAACTGCGTGGTGGACAAGTGTTCATCAATGAATGGTTTGCTGGTGGCATCGAAACACCATTTGGTGGCGTGGGCTTGTCCGGGTTTGGGCGAGAAAAAGGACAAGAAGCGATTTATAGCTACGTCCAGACACGCAATATTGCCATTCGTTTGCAGCAAGACAGCAACGTATAGCCACCGTGTAACTGTATTTTCATCACCTCGTACCGGCTTGGACTTCAGACCACAAGCTAGGGCGAGGTTGATGGAATCACAACAAATCTGACAACGGTTTGTAAACACGGAAATTCTGAACAAGGTAGTTGGAGTATAAGTGATGAGAAAGTGGCTCTGTATTATTTGCGGCTTAATCTATGATGAAGCACAAGGTTGGCCATCCGATGGCATTGCACCAGGAACAGCATGGGAAGATGTACCGGATGACTGGTTATGTCCTGACTGTTTAGTGGGTAAGGCCGATTTTGAAATGATCGAAATTACCGACGATGCGCCACTAGAAGAGGTTGCAGCGGTGTCTTCGGTGTCGGTAGAAGCGTCTGTTCAGCCAAATACGGCTCAGCCTCTTCCATCTGAAGTTACTCAACCTGTATTCTCAAATGACCCTATCGTTATCATCGGTAGTGGCCACAGTGGTTACCAGTTGGCGGCGGCACTTAGAGCACAATCCGAGACGGTTGCTATCACCGTCTTTACCGCTGATGATGGCGCTTTGTACAGCAAACCAGCATTGTCTAATGCACTGGTCATGAATAAAGACGGCGACGCGCTACAAAGTGAGAGCGCGTTGGAGTGGGAAAGCCGTCTCAATATCCGAGTTTACCCGCATACCCGTGTTGAACAGATCAATCGTGCCAATTCAACGTTACATACCTCCATCGGTAAATACGCCTACAGCCGCTTGGTACTGGCAACAGGTGCATCACCGATTGAAATCCCAATTGAGGGCGATCGCTCTTGGGTTATGAGTGTGAACGACTTAGTTGATTACCGCCGTTTCAGAGCGGAGCTGCAAGACAAAAAGCGCATCGCGATCCTAGGTGATGGCTTAATTGGCTGTGAGTTCGCAAATGATCTGATCGAAAGCGGTTATGAAGTAACAGTTATCGGGTTGGGTCAATGGCCAATGGAGCGTTTGATCCCGCAACAGTTGGGTGAATCATTACAAAGCGCACTTGCCGATCGAGGCGTGCAATGGGCTCTACAAGACAGTATCACCAGAATCGAACCAAGGTCGGAATCTAGTGCGGTTTTACATCTAAACAGTGGCAAGCAGATTGAAGCAGATCTAGTGCTGAGCGCGGTTGGACTCAAGCCAAATGTTTCTCTGGCTGAGCGCGCGGGGCTTGAAGTTGGCCGGGGCATTAAAGTGAATCAATTCGGCCAGACGAGTGATGAGAATATTTACTCGCTAGGTGACTGTGTTGAAACTGAGCAAGGTTGGCAGCCCTATATTGCACCGATTAATCAAATGATCCCTTCTGTAGCGAAAAGCTTGCTAGGCGATGTCGCCCCTATCTCGTTAACACCAACTCCAGTGATTGTAAAAACGCCGATTCTTCCACTCACGATTTTCCCGGTAGCCGCTGAAGAACAGGGACAATGGTACATCGAGACCCAAGCAGATGAATTGACCGCTGCGTTTTATTCACCAGAAGGAGCAATGCTCGGTTTTGCGTTGCTAGGAAGAAAAGTACAGTCATTACGCGGCCCTTGGCTAGATCAATTGTCATTGAAACTGTCAGTAGCGTAGCGGAGAAAAAAGATGATTCATTTACCCAATGATGACGTGACGTGTGGTTGGTACCATGCGTTGCCAAGTATTCCAGAAAAATCGGCGTTAAAAGGTAAACAAAGTGCTGACTATGCCGTGTTAGGTGCCGGTTTCGCAGGCCTAGCTATGGCAAGACGTTTAGCTGAACTTATGCCTAATGCACGAATTATACTGATTGATGCGCAACGTATCGGCCAAGGGGCTTCAGGAAGAAATTCGGGCTTTGTTATCGATTTGCCTCATAAGTTTTCACTTGAGCATCCCGACCCTGAGCACAAACAAAAGTTATTGTCGCTCAACCGTTCTGCGATTGCTCAGCTAAACACTTTAGTGTCGAAGCACAGTATTTCTTGTCAGTGGTCAGCAAAGGGCAAATATCAAGGAGCCGTAGGCGCGCGCGGTGAAGCGTATCTCGATCACTTTGAGCACCTAATGAAAGACCTTGGCGAACCATACTTCCATGTTAATGGCAGTGAGCTGGCGAAAGTCTTGGGAACAAACTACTACAGCCGCGCAATTTACACGCCAGGTGGTTATTTAATGCAACCTGCTGCTTTGGTGCGTGGGCTAGGGGAAAGCCTTCCAGAGAACGTCGAGGTGTTAGAGAACTCGCCAATCCGCAAGCTCAGTAAAGAAAACGGTTGCTGGGTATTACATGGAGATAGTGGCTCTGTTGAAGCCCCTGAACTGCTGCTTGGGACCAGCATTTTTACTCGGGAGTTTGGTTATCTTAAAAACAGACTACTTCCAGTGATGACGTTTGCAAGCTGGACGCGTCCATTGACCGACGCAGAAATGCAACGATACGGAGGTGAGCTGAATTGGGGGTTAACTCCAGCTGATCATGCGGGAACGACGTTACGTATGACCGCCGATCGACGTATTTTGATCCGCAATACTTACAAACACGTGCCGAAATATGGCTCAAGCATGAACGATAAAGTCAGAGAACAAATTCGCGACGATCATCGTCAAGTCTTTCTGGCGCGTTATCCCGAGCTGGCCGACGTACCATTTACTCACACATGGGGTGGGGTGTATGCAATCTCTCGTAACTTTACTAACTTTTTCGGTCAATTAGATGAAGGTGTTTATGCCAGCGCTTGTGACAATGGTGTTGGTGCTGCGTGGGGAACCATTTCTGGAACACTGTTAGCTGACTATGTCGTTGGTGCGACATCTAAATCATTGGATGACATACAGCAAGTGACAGGAATGCCTTGTTTGAATCCGCCAGAGCCTTTTTTAGGTTTGGGAGTAAAAACGCGTATCCAATTAGCAAAATGGCAAAGCCGGAGTGAATTATGAAGCCAGTCAAACTTGTTGATAGTAAAAGTCTAGATTTCAATGTTCGTGGTGATACGCCGGGAATGGCGTATGTTGCCAGGGCGTTAAGCCCAGAAATTTCACCAAACATAGGCGTAGGCTTTGCTAAATGGGAAGGCGCTAAAGTGGCTTGGACAGTGCTTTATGATGAGGTTATTTTCGTGATTGAAGGCTGTTTCGAGCTGACCGCAAATGGTGAAACACATTTTGTGCACCCAGGTCAGATGCTGTGGATACCGGAAGGGACTGAATTGGTTTATGGTGGGCATGCTCTGTTCGGCTATGTGGTTCATCCAGGAAACTGGAAAGAGTTACATGGTATTGAATGACTTTTATCATTTAGTAGTGTTTCGGAAAGGCAAAACAAAAATCCGATTTTTACCCATGAGTTTTCGTAAAAGAACTTAATCTCAGTGGAGCAAGGGTTTCTTACTTGCTATGTTTCTTGGTCACGTTTCCAGACGTGTTAGACCTTTCTCAATTGCTATTTTATCTATCAAAAAGGGAAGCCTTGGCTTCCCTATAATGAGTCTTCTTTTGGCTTGGCTGAATCTTTTATTTTAGCTCAAATTTACCCTGCATGATTGCCCAGTGACCCGGGAACGAACAGAAGAATGAATAGTCACCGCCGGCTTTCATTTTCTCAGTACTGAACGTAATGCTGGTGCTTTCACCGCCACCAATTACTTTTGTGTGAGCGTAGACGCGATCATCATTTGGTTTTACGTAGTTATTTTCTGCTCCAGCTGCCATGCCATCAGTACCGACTGCTTGTAGGTTGGCTGTGTCAGAGATGACCACGTTGTGACCCATCGATTGCGCTGGCATCTTACCTGTGTGATTCAGCGTTAGTTTTACCTCTTTACAAGTGGCTGGTACGCTCAATGTTTTAGTAGAAAACTGCATCATATCGTTAGCATCTAATGACACTTCACACTCGGCACTGGCTTGGGCACCAAAGCTCATTCCTACTAATGCGAAGGTTGTTGCTAATAAACGTAAAGACATATAACACTCTCCATTTTGTATTTTAGGCTGACTTGGATTGATCTTATCCAATAGTTCTCATTATCAGCCAATTTTCACTCCAAAAACGTGCTTCAATCGGTATATTGACGTTTTGTTGCAAGCTTGTACTGGTCAGTTCCGCGTAACTATTCACCCAGGAGCTATTGACAGCAAATTTATGTGACTGAGTTAACTTGATCCCACATTCAACTTGAGTGA
>NZ_JAWOWL010000027.1:0-77400 GCF_033340395.1 Vibrio sp. 1159
AAGAATTTGCTTGGCGACCATAGCGTTTTGGACCCACCTGATTTCCATGCCGAACTCAGAAGTGAAACGAAATAGCGCCGATGGTAGTGTGGGGCTTCCCCATGTGAGAGTAGGACATCGCCAGGCTTTAGTTTTATTTTCACTTTTTCGAAAAGTGAAGACAAAAGCGGACACTTGCTTATTAAAGCGAGTGATACCACTGCGGAGTGGTAGTTCAGTTGGTTAGAATACCGGCCTGTCACGCCGGGGGTCGCGGGTTCGAGTCCCGTCCACTCCGCCACTTATTTGAGGGTCGTCTCAATAAACACGAATTACAGGGGTGTAGCTCCAATTGGCAGAGCAGCGGATTCCAAATCCGCGTGTTGGGAGTTCGAATCTCTCCACCCCTGCCATACTCTGAAGCCTCAGCAGTAATGCTGGGGCTTTTTTGCATCTGAAGAAAAGAGAAGCTGACTAGTTGGAAGAGTTGTCGACTCCTCTGATACCAAAGTATCGGGGGATTGAAAGCTCATATCTCCGGGATATTGGTCCACTTCACCTATCCCCCATGTTCATAAGCTCTGGCTTAGGTCAGGGGCTCTTTTATTTCTAACGAATATGTCTTTTATTTCTAACGTATAGTTCCGATGTCAGGTGTATGTTTATCCAGCGAATATGGCATACCTTTGCTTCAGGTAGATTTATTTTCTAGTAATGTAATTACTAAATGTTGATGTATCGCTTTGTTCTTTCTGGTTTACCTTCGAATTTCATAACACTTTTTCTTCGTTATCGAGCACATCTGATTCACAATTTATTGAAAAGTTACTGGTTACATTGACTTGGATGATTACTGACTTGGTTCCTGTTATCATCATGCATTAATGCTAATAATTAGGAAGTAAGTTTATGCCACATTTTCGATTCCGTGCTGTAGAGCCACAAGCTGTTCAGGCATTATCAAAACCCCTTACGGATGAACTTCAGCCTCTAATGGACTGTCCGCGTGAGGATTTTACTTTTGAGTATATCTACACTACGTTTTTCAATGAGGGTGAGGTGAGTGCTGCATATCCTTTTGTCGAAGTGCTTTGGTTCGACCGTGGTCAGGAAGTGCAAGATGAAGTTGCCAAGCTTATTACGCAACAAGTGCGCGGTATCGCTGGTGCCGATATTGATGTTGCAGTTATCTTTTCCGCCTTATCTCCTAAAGCTTATTACGATAATGGCGAACACTACTAAAGGTTAAAGGCTATGAGGCAGAGTTTCATTGTAACTTTGGGTTTATGTTTCTCAGCTTCAGTATGTTCTACTCCTTGGGAGTCTGCGGTTAATCCTACCCGAAACTCTTCCTCCTCTATTGGTAGTTATGCTAACGGTTGTTTAGATGGTGCATTACCCTTGCCTCTCGATGGCGTTGGTTATCAAGTCTTACGTAGTAAAACGAAGCGCTACTATGGGCACCCTAAAACGATAGAGTTTATTGAAAATCTGGCGCTTAAAGCTCACCAAAATCTCAACACCACTCTGCTGATTGGTGATTTGTCTTTACCTAGAGGTGGAAGGTTCTCCTCTGGTCATTCTAGTCATCAAACCGGGTTAGATATCGATATTTGGTTAAGACTTGCTGACCAACCGCTTTCTTATAACGAATTACAACTTCCTAAGCCCATGAGTGTGGTGGATTTAAAAGGTTATTCCATACTTAATCATCGCTGGGAAGAACGACACTTTAAACTAATTCGGTACGCTTCAAAAAGTAAGGATGTTGCACGAATTTTTGTACATCCTGTTATTAAGGAGCAACTTTGCTTGCAAGAAAACGGCAAAGATCGTTCTTGGTTACGTAAAGTGCGTCCATGGTGGGGGCATCATTACCACTTTCACGTCAGGTTGTCTTGTCCTGATTCGAGCGACTATTGTGTTGATCAATCACCACCTCCAGTAGGCGATGGCTGCGGTGCTGAGCTTGCAAGTTGGGCCCCGAAAGCGAAACCTATTGATATCCCTCCACGGGTAAAAACAACCTCTAAGCCCAAACGAAAAAAAGTCGTTCCACCTCAATGCTTGCCGCTTATCAATCCTAATTAGTGTTACTCTTCAGGTTTATCTGTACTTGGTGATCTCTTTTATGAAACTGGAGAAACATCATACTTTTGTCTACATTGAATAGTACCAATACAAAAACTAACCCAATTAGTTTTGGGGACATATTATAGAAATCTAAATTAAACAAAGAGTTGTAGTATGGGGAAGTTGTAACTTCTCTGTTTAGAAAAAGATCTTTCGTCGCGATACTCTGGTTTCTTAGCAATATGTCTGTCAGTTGGCTAAAAAGCGATAACAACGCAGACAAGTGTGTAAGGCAGGGATATGCCCTTTTCCTGTTAGAAGAGTAAATCAAGGACAAAACCATGACTATGATTTGTGCAAAAGAATTTGCAGAGTGGTTAAGACACAGATTTAGCAGTGATACTAAAGGAGTCTCTTTGACTCGAGAGGATGTGAATCACCTGACTGGGCGTCAACGCCTTGATCCGGGTTTTGTTAATGATGTGCATTATGAGCTGATGCAATATGGAATGGCTTTCGTTACTGATACGAGCCGAGAAAACTTTTATTTAATACCTGTTTCTCAAGCGGAAAATTGGCGTGAGAGACTAGAGTATCATTTTGAAAAAGAGCTATTCTGCAATATTATCCCTATTGAAAAATCAGGTTGAGAAAAGGTTCAACTTTGATGTCAAAGTTGAACCTAATTGCTCTTATGCTAACCCTTGAATAATCACGAATTTTTCAAGCAACTGCTCTTCAGTTTCGACATGGTTCGGATCAGTGATTATGCATTTTGTAATTGGACACACTGACTGACAGGTCGGCTTTTCGTAATGCCCCTTACACTCTGTACATAGCGCTGGATCAATTTCGAAAATGCTCTCTCCCATACTGATTGCCCCATTGGGGCATTCGGGATCACACATGTCGCAGTTAATGCATTTATCAGTAATGAGCAAGGCCATGGTTACTTACCAGTCGGGTTACGGGTGTCCTGCCCTGAGTTTAGATTACGCATTAATAGGCCATATTCTAAATCTAGCTCTGCTGGTACTGGAATGAATACAAAGTGACCGTTTCCTTTCGCGTCTTCAATAGACTCTGATTTGCGGTTTTCCATTGCCTCTAGCGTGAAAACAATATTGCCTTTTGGCGTCATTAGCTCAAGGCTATCACCGACAAGAAACTTATTTTTTACTTCTACTTCAGCCATGTCACCACGACGTTTGCCAGTGAATTCACCAACAAACTGTTGAGCATCAGAGACTGAGTAACCGTAATCGTAGTTTTGGTAAGTATCGTGTGTATGACGGCGTAGGAAGCCTTCAGTGTAGCCACGGTGAGCTAGGCTTTCTAGTGTACCCATTAGGCTTTCATCGAATGGTCGACCTGCTACAGCATCATCAATTGCTTTACGATAAACTTGAGCGGTACGTGCGCAGTAGTAGAACGATTTAGTACGACCTTCAATTTTCAATGAGTGAACACCCATCTTAGTTAAGCGTTCAACGTGCTGAACCGCTCGTAGGTCTTTAGAGTTCATGATGTAAGTACCATGCTCATCTTCGTAAGCCGCCATTTTTTCTTCTGGACGGTGCGCTTCAGAAAGCAGAACTACTTCATCTGTTGGTTTGCCGCGACCAATTGTGGTTTCAGGGCGCTCGTCTTGTACTTCGACAGGCTGTGCTTCAGTCGGGTCGAATTTCTCTACGATATCACCAGCGTCGTTTTCTTTACCCTCTTCAACTTTGTATTCCCAGCGGCATGCGTTAGTGCAAGTGCCTTGGTTAGGGTCACGTTTGTTGATATAGCCAGAAAGTAGGCAACGACCTGAGTAAGCCATGCATAATGCACCGTGAACGAATACTTCAAGCTCAGTTTCAGGGCAATGCTCACGAATTTCTTCGATTTCTTCTAGAGACAGCTCGCGAGAAACGATCACACGTTCCACGCCATTCGCTGCCCAGAACTTAACGGTCGCCCAGTTTACAGCGTTTGCTTGTACAGAAAGGTGAATTGGCATTTCTGGGAAAGCTTCACGAACCATCATAATTAGGCCTGGATCTGACATGATCAATGCGTCAGGACCCATCTCTACGATTGGCTTAAGATCACGGATGAACGTTTTTAGCTTCGAGTTGTGTGGTTGAATGTTACATACCACATAAAGCTTTTTGCCTAGGGTGTGGGCTTCATCGATACCGATTTTTAGGTTCTCGTGGTTAAACTCGTTGTTACGTACGCGAAGGCTGTAGCGAGGTTGGCCAGCGTAAACTGCATCTGCCCCGTAGGCGAATGCGTAACGCATGTTTTTCAGGCTGCCCGCTGGAGATAGTAGCTCAGGCACGAATGCTTTCTCAGTTGTCATTGCTCAATTCTCTTTTATCTGATCACAAGTCAGGCCAATTCCACCTAATGGAAATGGGGCGCAAATTTTACGTCAAAATGTGAACTGTGACTAGGGTAATTGTGCTTCAGATAGAAAAACACCCTCAAAAAAAGTGAGGGCGTTATGGTTAACCTTTATACAATATTATGCGTTAGGATTCGGTAAGCCGCCTAGCGCGTCGTATAGGTTGGGAAGGAAAGCACTGAACTCTCCACACATTAGAGAGAAGTCTGCATCAAATCGAGCTGCTTGATCTTCACGTGGAATATCATCGTTTTGATCTTTCAATTCATCAGAGAATTTTAGACGTTTGATGCCCGCATCTTCCGTCATAATGAACTCAATACGATCTTGCCAATTAAGCGCAAGTTTCGTCACGACTTTATCCGCAGCGATGTGGTTGCGGATTTCATCAGTGGTTAGCTCTTGCTTCTTACAGCGAATCACACCACCTTCTTCAAGTACGGATTTTAGCTCAGCTTCGTCCATTATGCTGATACCTTGAGGTGTGTCACCGCTTTTCACCCACTCGGTTAGCGTAGTTTCAATCGCCACTTCTGGAATAGCAGGAACAACAGGTAGACTACCCATGGTTTTACGAAGCAATGCTAATACATCTTCTGCTTTTTTATAGCTGCTTGCATCAACAAGGATAAAACCTTCTTTTGGCATGATGAGCACGTGAGTGTGGCTGCTGCGGCTGAATGCGCGCGGCAGTAAATCCATTACGATGTCATCTTTCAGATTGTCTTTCTCTTTCTTCTTCAGAGGACGACCTTCTTGCGCTTCCATTGCTTCTACTTTTGCATTCAATGATTCTTTGATCACAGAGGTAGGTAGCATTTTCTCTTCTTTCTTGGCGCAAATCAGAATGCGGTTTTCTGACACGTGAGTCATCATATCGCCATGTCTACCCATTGCACTGACCCAGCCAAATTTCTGTTTGTCTTGACTGCCACACGGGGTGAATCGGAATTCAGACAGCTGAGTTTCTAGTTGTTCGGCGTTAAAAGTAACCTCGCGGTTAACGCGGTATACCAGACAGTTTTTAAACCACATAAATCTTCTCTAGGCTTGATGACAAGGGACTAATCATAGGGAATTTTTGTGCTGATGTCTTAATAGAAATGAAAAATATCCGAATGAACCTCAAAAGAAAGTTATATGAAAATTTGTTTTCAAAGGTCACAAAAGTGTCATAATTGGTAGTGATAATGCTTATGCAAAGAGAGGCGCTTTGTCTCTTAAATTCATTAGCTCAACGAACATAAGGTTACTCAATTATGTCTAGAAGGATTCTGGTTGTTGAAGACGAAGCTCCTATTCGCGAAATGCTGTGCTTCGTACTTGAGCAGAAAGGTTACCAAGCGGTAGAAGCGGAAGATTACGATACTGCAGTAACCAAACTGGCTGAACCCTTCCCTGATTTAGTTTTACTGGATTGGATGTTACCAGGCGGTAGTGGCATTAACTTCATCAAACATATGAAGCGAGAGGAATTAACGCGCAACATTCCAGTTGTGATGCTTACCGCTCGTGGTGAAGAAGAAGATAAAGTGCGCGGTTTAGAAGTCGGTGCGGATGACTACATTACCAAGCCATTCTCTCCTAAAGAGTTGGTTGCACGCTTAAAAGCGGTGATTCGTCGCGTTACCCCGACTGCACTAGAAGATGTAATTGATGTACAGGGATTGAAGCTTGACCCTGTATCGCACCGTGTTACGGCTAATGATGCGCCATTAGACATGGGTCCAACAGAATTTAAGATGCTTCATTTTTTCATGACGCATCAAGAACGCGTATACAGCCGTGAGCAGCTATTAAACAATGTTTGGGGCACTAACGTGTATGTCGAAGACCGTACGGTCGATGTTCACATTCGCCGCCTGCGTAAAGCATTGGAAGCTGCAGGGCATGATAAGCTGATCCAAACTGTTCGTGGTGCTGGATACCGCTTCTCGACGAAGGCATAAATGAACACGCAGCTTATCGGTACCATTTCTGGAGTTATGAGTGGTTGAAAGATTAACGTGGAAAAAGCTGGCTTGGGAGCTGGCTTTTTTTTACACCCCATGGGTGATAGTAGGTTGGATATTCGGTTATATGCCGTGGTTGCTTTTGGCTGCTACGGCATTGCAGCTTGTGTGGCATTTGCATAACCAAGTACGTTTATCTTCTTGGTTATGGGATGAAAAACGCCTCACGCCACCGTCAGGTAGCGGTAACTGGGAATCTTTGTTCAATGGGTTGTATCGCTTACAACAGCGCCAACGCCGCAAACGAAAAGAACTTACTAATCTTATTCGTCGATTCCGAAATGGTGCAGAATCGCTACCCGATGCGGTAGTGGTATTCCGTGCTGAAGGAAATATTGTTTGGTGCAACAAGCTGGCTCAGCACTTACTGGGCTTCCATTGGCCAGAAGATTCAGGTCAACCTATCTCCAATCTCATTCGTACACCTGATTTTATCAAGTACCTCAACAAGAAAGACTTCTCAGAGCCATTAGAAATGCGTTCACCACTCAACGTCGAACGCATGCTGGAATTGCGTATCGTACCGTATACCGAGGGTGAGCACTTGATGGTAGTGCGTGATGTGAGCCAATTAAAACAACTTGAGGGAATGCGTCGCAACTTCTTTGCCAACGTATCTCATGAACTGCGTACACCAATGACGGTGCTACAAGGTTATTTGGAGATGACTGAAGACCCTGATATGGTCGTGGGTCCAATGTGGAGCAAAGCTCATGGTGTCATGACGGAGCAGCTTAACCGCATGAACAGTTTGGTGAACCAACTACTGACACTATCTAAAATTGAAGCGGCACCTATGCATGAGCTTGAGGAAGTCGTGAATGTGCCCGCGATGCTTGAAGTGTTAGAAAAAGAGGCGGTTAGCCTTAGTGGGGACAACCAACATCAATTGAAATTTGATGTTGATGCTAGCCTACGCGTGCTGGGCGATGATGACCAGTTACGTAGTGCTATCTCTAACCTCGTTTATAATGCCGTCAAATACACACCACCTGGTGCGAACATTAATGTTCGTTGGTTCCAGACCTCTCAAGGCGCATGCTTAGAGGTGGAAGATAGTGGTGATGGTATTGAACCTCAGCACCTACACCGACTTACCGAGCGCTTTTATCGAGTGGATAAAGCAAGATCACGTGATACTGGTGGAAGTGGTTTAGGGCTTGCCATTGTAAAACACGCGCTGAGTCACCATGACTCTCATTTAGAAATTCACAGTGAAGTAGGCGTGGGTAGTAAGTTTTCTTTCGTATTGCCTGAGCGTTTGGTGGTGAAATAATGGCTTTACGATTGGCAAAAACATTCAGTTTATTCGCGCTTGTTTGTTCCTGTATGGCTGGCGCTCAAGATAAACCATTGCCGACTTATCATAAAACGACGGGGATTGTCGGGAACTTGCTCTCTGTTGGCTCCGATACACTTGCGGGTATGACAACGCTTTGGGTTGAAGAGTTTAAATCCATTTACCCGAATATTAATGCGCAAGTCCAAGCGTCTGGCTCTTCTACTGCCCCTCCAGCATTGACTGAACAAACAGCTCAGTTTGGTCCCATGAGCCGCCCTATGCGTTTAAGAGAGGTTGAAGCGTTTGAACGTGAACATGGCTACAAGCCAACGGCGCTTAGGGTAGCCATCGATGCAATCGGTATTTTTGTTCATCAAGATAATCCAATTCAAGGGCTTAACTTTAGTCAATTAGATGCTTTGTTTTCTGCCACGCTACGCTGTGGTGAAAGTCAATTTGTAACAAACTGGCAGCAACTCGGTCTTGAATCACAGTGGGCAAAGCGAAACGTCCAGTTGTTTGGTCGTAACTCCGTTTCTGGAACTTATGGTTACTTCAAAAGTAATGCATTGTGTGGCGGCGATTTCAAGACTCGAGTTAACGAGCAGCCAGGCTCCGCGTCAGTTGTGCAAGCTGTAGCGTCAACCATCAGTGGAATTGGTTATTCCGGTGTCGGTTATCGAGTGGCAGGCGTGCGCTTAGTCCCTGTGGCTAAAATGGGAAATGACTACGTGACTCCAACGCGAGAACATATTGTTAGTGGTAAGTACCCACTATCACGTTACTTATATGTTTACGTGAATAAGCACCCTGATTACCCATTAACACCAATTGAAGCTGAGTTTATTCGCTTTATCTTTTCTGCTCAGGGACAAGCGTTGGTTGAGAAAGATGGTTATGTGCCCATTACGGCAGACTTTGCAGAAGAAGAGTTAAAAAAAGTCGGCCTGTAAGCCGACTTTTTATTTAGGTATGAAGAGTACGAGATCAGAAAGTGAGTGTCCACTTCGCGCTGTCCCAACGTTCTTGTTCTTCCTGTAAATCCGCGTGAAGTAATTTATTGTTTTCTAGCCATGCTTCATCTGTGCATGTGAGAATCCATTCGTCATTTTTGATAGATAAGGTGATATCAGGCAATGGATCTTCATTACGCTGCCCATTTAATACGATAGAAAGTCGTAATATTTTGATGAGGCTTATAACGTCACTCTGTTTATAGAGGTTGAAATCTGGTAGTTCTTGCAATTTGAGCGCTTTACGCTGGAAGCGAGCTAATGTTGCAAGCACTAATTGCTGCTCACGGTTGAAACCTTGTAGGGTGGAGTGCAACAGAATATAAAAAGAGTGGCGATGGAAACTACGCAAGTTGATACTTAATCCGACTTCATGAAGCAACGCTGCCCATTCTAGTAAGTCAAATAACTCACTCTTTTTCTTAATGCCTAGTTCAGAGCGTACCTGACATAACATCTCACGTGCATGCCCCTTAACACGAGCGGCATGCTCTAAGTCGACTCGGTGCTTGTTGGCTAAATTTTCTGTGGTGCGCATGCGAATATCGGAGCGTGCGAAACGTTCTTCCATTTCGTACAACAGGCCTTCGCGTAGAGCACCATCGGAGAAAAACATTTGCTCAATGCGAAGCGCTTTGAAAATCGCGGACAAAATCGCTACGCCTGCTGCGAATACGGGTTTACGTTCTTCTGTTAGACCCGCCAGCTCAATATCTTCAATGGAATCAAATTTACACAGAGTTTCGATAAGTGTATCCAGTCGACTCGCTGTGATCAGGCCATCTTCAAAACCTAATCCTACTAGCACTTCTTGAATCGCCTTGATGGTTCCTGATGAGCCGAGGGCAATATCCCAGCCCTTTTTACGATATGTTGAAGCGATGGACTCGAGTTTTTGTTCGGCAGCTAACATCGCCTTGCTGAAGTTTTTTCCTGACAGTTTGCCGTTTTTAAAGTATTGCTCTGTAAAACTGACACATCCCATCTGTTTACTGTTGAGAAGCTCAGGCTCAAATTCTTGTCCAATAATCATTTCGGTACTGCCGCCTCCGATATCGATGACTAGTTTGGAGTTGGATTCTACTTGAGTGTGCGCGACGCCTAAGTAAATCAGGCGGGCTTCTTCTTCTCCAGGGATAATTTCTATCGGGAAAGGCATCACTTCTTTCGCACGCTCGATGAAAAGGTGGGCATTTTTAGCGCGTCTTAGTGTGTGTGTGGCGGCGATACGTACATTTGACTCATCAAGCCCTTGCAGCCTCTCAGCGAACATGGCTAAGCATTCTAGCGCACGCTCCATTGCGGCGTGACTTAAGTTCATTTCACTGTCGAGTCCTGATGCTAAGCGAACACGTTGTTTATGACGACTAACCAGTTGTAGGTCACTGCCAACAACTTTGGCCACCACCATATGGAAACTGTTTGAGCCGAGGTCTATCGCGGCAATGTAGCGAGTATCTTGTTCAAGTATTTGAGGCATCTGAATTTTGTTTTCTAGTTTGCTTTTCTATATTTTTAAGATAGTCATAGATAGCGATTTGAGAGCGAACTTTTTTGCGATTACCTCGTGGTACGTAAGCGTTACTCATTTCTTTATCTATTAAACGAGCCTTTACTGTATCGGTAAAATGGATATTCGTTATATCAATAATTCTCTGTTTCAAACGTGGATCACGGACTGGTACTGCTACCTCGATACGGTGATCAATATTTCTTGTCATCCAGTCTGCGGAGGAGATATAAACTTGCGGATCGCCATCATTGTGGGTGATCACCACGCGAGGGTGCTCAAGAAAGCGGTCAACAATACTGATGATGCGAATATTGTCGCTGATCCCCTCAATGCCCGGTACTAATGAGCACATACCTCGAATGATCATGTTTATTTTTACACCGGAAGTACTTGCTCCATAAAGCTTATTGACGATGCCTTTATCGACTAGGTTATTGACCTTGATCGTAAGAGCGGCTTTTTTCCCTAGCTTGGCATTCGCAATTTCATTATCAATTAAGCGGTAGATTTGGGTTCGAGAATTACGAGGAGATACCATAAGGTGATTGAACTTCACTGGTCGGTATGGATTCTCAATGTAACCGAAGACATTACGGACTTCATTAGTGATTTCTTGATCTGCCGTAAGCAGGGAGAAGTCGGTATAAATTCGTGCCGTCTTCTCATGGAAGTTGCCTGTGCCGATGTGTGCGTAGCGAATAATTTCTTCACCTTCGCGGCGGCTAATCATCAGTAGCTTTGAGTGAATCTTAAGACCAGGCGCACCAAAGATGACGTGCACACCCGCTTCGGTTAATACTTTTGACCATTCGATATTGGCTTCTTCATCAAAGCGAGCTTGCAGTTCGACGACCACAGTGACATTTTTGCCGTTGTGCACCGCATCAATTAAAGAGTTCATCAAGCGAGAATCTTTCGCGACGCGATAAATGTTAATCTTGATACTAAGTACTTTGGGATCGAAGGAGGCTTGGCGCACTAACTCACTAATATGGTCAAAAGTGTGGTAGGGATAATAGAGCAGAATATCTTTCGCTTTAATCGCGTCAAAGCTGTTGGCATAACCTTCGAAATCGGCACATTTCATTGGCGGGAGAGGTTTATTTTCAAGATATTCTCGTCCAACATTTGGAAAGCCGATGAAGTCTTTAAAGTTGTGATAGCGTCCGCCGGGGATAAGGTTATCGTAGTTAGAGATATTAAGTTTGTTACACAGAAACTCTAACATTTGAGGCGGCATATCGCGTTCGTAGACGAAGCGAACGGGCTTTGCTGTCAGTCGCTGATTGACACCCTCTGACATTTGTTCAAGCAAGCTGTACTCGATTTCATTGCGTAAATCGTATTCAGCGTCACGCGTCATTTTCATCGCATAGCCGCTAAGCTCATCATAATCAAAAAAGCCTTTGAACAGCTCGTCCAAACAGTGGCGGATAATATTATCAAGTAAGATGATGGTTTTTCGACGCTTTCCTTTCTGTTCTGGTACCATCACAAAGCGGGGAAGGTGATCGGTCGGAATTTCGATCAGAGCGTACTGGTAATGTTCTTCTTTACGCAGTTCTACGGCGATGTAAGCGTACTCGTCTTTGAGAAATTGCAGAACATCGATCTCGTCTTTCATTAGGAGGGGAGTGATATGCGGCATTACCTCTCTACGGAAGTATTTTGCGATCCACTTTTGTTGCGATTCATCCAGTTGTTGTTCGTTGACCAAGAAAATGCGACGTCGTGCCATTTCTCGAATCAATTCGCTGTAAAGCTCATCAAATTGTTCGTTAAGCTTTAGTGCTTTCGACTGCATTTTGGTTAACAGTCGTTTAGGGCTATCACTGCCACCGCGCTCTTGGCTGATTAGGATTCTGCGCTTCACGTCCGCAAAGCGTACTTTGTAAAATTCATCTAAATTGTTGGAAAAGATCCCAAGAAAGCGAATACGTTCGATCAAAGGGACGGTTTTATCGGCAGCTTCTTGTAATACTCGTTCGTTGAAAGACAACCAACTCAGCTCTTTTTCTATATATAGTTTTTCTGCGCTCATAACCTTACCTAGCCAAAAGTGAAGTAATACGTACTCATCTTGGAAAAATGGATGAGTGAGAACATTATGAGATTTTCATTACAGATTTATTTCATACCACGCATTGCATAAGAGTTGTATTCTTTTCAGGTGTTTAATGTGATCTGTAATATAATTGTCATCTTAACGACATATTCTAGTACTAAGTCAAAAAAGGTAGAGATTTAAATGGCACAAGCCGAGTTTTCATTGCAGGAAAAAGATAAGAAACGACTGATAAAAGATCGTTTAGTTCGACTTGCAGTGACATCCGGTGGTGTCGGCGTACTCGCGGCGCTTATTTTGATCTTTGTCTACCTCGCCATGGTGATCATTCCGCTTTTTTCTGATGCGGAGATCAAAACCAACCAAGCCATTCGAGCCACTCATATTGAAACACCACTTGCGATTTCAGTGGATGATTACGCTCAGCTTGCGTTCGTCCTAACCCAAAGTGGTGAGATTCAATATTTGTCGATGGACGATCCTACGAAACCTGCGGTGTATAAACAGCAAATCGTCCAGAAACCCGTCGCTTTCTCTCAATCTGCTCCTGGGCTAGGTTGGTATGGATTTGTTGATGGGCAGGGTAAAGCGAGCCTTTTCAAGCCAGAATTTAATGCCACATTGAGAGAAAATACACGTCCTCCGGAAGTGATTGAGCTAGACACCAGCATGGATCTGACACTAAGTACGCCTCAAGATCCTGTGACTCAGTTTGTATTTGCAGCTTCGACGCCCTTACCAACGGTTGTTTGGCAGACGCAAAGCGGTGAAGTGAAAGCTCGCTGGCAAGTGGCTTCGTCTTTGGGTACGTCTCCTACAACGATCGATTTTACGTTCTCTTCAGGCTTTAATACGCCTCAGCAAATGTTGTTGACACCTGACGGTGAAACGCTTTATTTGCGCGATGGCTCTGAGTTGATCGTGTTAAAGAAAACCGCACGTAAATTTGCTGTGCGAGAGGTGGTCGATCTCACTCAAGGTGATAAGAAGCATTCCGTTCGTACGATAGACTTATTGGCTGGTGCTTACTCGCTTTTGGTGACGCACAACGATGGTCGGGTGTCGCAATGGTTTGATACGCTGCAAGAAGAAAAACGCACGTTAACGCATATTCGTGATTTTAAATTGGCATCAGAGCTTAAGTATTTGTTGCCGGATTCTCATCGAAAAGGATTTTATAGCTTTTACACCAACGGCACGTTGCAAAGCCATTATACAACCAGTGAAAAACTGGTGTTGTTTAAGCGTGCGTACAATCAAGCGCCCGCAATCGCAGCAATGTCTAACAATGAACGCTACTTAATCACTTGGCAAAATAATGCGTTAAATGTTGCGGAAGTGGACAATGCCTATCCAGAAATTTCATTGTCCTCATTATGGCAAGAAGTGTGGTACGAAGGGTATCCTGAGCCTGAATTTGTGTGGCAATCGACTTCGGCGAGCGATAACTTTGAGGCTAAGTTCAGCCTAGTACCTATTGCGTTTGGGACGATAAAAGCGGCGATGTTTGCGATGCTGTTTTCAGTACCGCTCGCAGTGCTAGGTGCTATTTATACGGCTTACTTTATGTCGCCACGCATGCGTCGTGTCGTAAAACCGTCGATTGAGCTAATGGAAGCACTGCCGACGGTGATCATTGGTTTCCTCGCGGGGCTGTGGTTCGCGCCTATTGTCGAAGATCACCTGATTACGATCGTCGTTATGCTGTTTGTTTTGCCCTTGAGCACCATGATTATGGGCGGGCTATGGGCATTAATACCGCAACCTTTGCGGAATCGTCTGCCTAATGGTTGGCATGCTTTAGTGCTCATGCCTGTCATATTGGTACTGATTGGGCTTGGAGTGTGGATTTCGCCTACGATTGAGCAGACGTTCTTTGGTGGCGATATGCGCTTATTCTTAACCGAGCATGGTATTGGTTACGATCAACGCAATGCATTGGTGGTGGGGCTAGCGATGGGGTTTGCTGTTATCCCGACGATTTTTACCATTGCCGAAGATGCCATTTTCTCTGTACCGAAGCATTTATCGGATGGCTCTTTGGCATTAGGGGCCACGCCTTGGCAAACTTTAATCTATGTTGTCTTGCTTACTGCAAGCCCAGGTATTTTTTCTGCCATTATGATGGGCCTGGGACGCGCCGTTGGCGAAACCATGATTGTGTTAATGGCAACGGGCAATACGCCATTAATGGATTGGAATATTTTGGAAGGATTGCGCAGCCTGTCGGCGACCATCGCCGTTGAGTTGCCAGAGTCGGAAGTTGGAAGTTCGCATTATCGCCTGCTATTCCTAGCTGCATTGATTTTGTTTGTGTTTACGTTTGCAGTAAACGCGCTTGCGGAGTGGGTTCGTCAGAGACTGAGAGATAAGTACCGTGCGTTGTAACAATGGTTTGAATAAAGAGCGAGTAATAACGTGTTAAATTGGATTCGTTCTGGCGCACCGTGGATATGGCTAACAGGCGGTGCAGTCAGCATCAGTTTGTTGTCGGTATTAGGGTTGTTACTCCTTATCGGCTGGAAAGGCCTGACTTACTTTTGGCCAGCGCCCTTGTATCAGTGGAATGTTGCAGCGCTGACTCCTGTACAAGGTGAAGTGCTACATGAAAATACTATTCTGATTGGTCAAGTGTATGAGCGCAGCTTTGTACCGAAGAGTTATTTGCCTGAAAGCGCAGCACAACAGTTAGAAGACGATGAAGATTTTGCCACGCGACTCAACATCAAAATCGCTAACCGAGAGTTGTATCCCGCCGATTTTATCTCCGTATTGCAAATGCAGTTGGATGAGCCCACGACGCCAGAAGAGTGGGCGGTGATAGAGCGCAGTAGCGGTGGTTATTTCTTTGGTAAGCTGGTGGCGTTTCAAGATGGTGATAATATATACACCAGTGATATTCAATCGGTACTAAATAAAAAGCTTGATGATGCAGAAACTCTGCGCCATGAGATTGATTCTTTGGTGGTCGATCAGCTTAAAGAGCTTGGTTGGAAGCTAGAGCAGTTGCGATTAGAAAAGCGCAAGCATGAATTGAATGACACGCTGACAGAAAGCTTCTTAAACGAAAACCAGACGAAAAAAGAGCAGATAGAAAAAGCGCTTGCGACGTTAGATTTGCAACTTGATGGTTTACGACTTCAGCTCTCTGACTATGCCTTGATTGTCGAGGATATGACGGGGTCACAAGTATCGATTCCGCTCGAAGACATTTTGGACTACTGGTATCCAAACCAAATGTCACTGCCTGATAAAGTCATGCATTGGGGAAAACAGGTTTGGAAGTTTTTATCTGAAGATCCAAGAGAGTCTAACTCCGAAGGAGGCGTGTTCCCTGCGATATTTGGTACGGTTTTCTTAGTACTCATCATGTCGATCATTGTGATGCCACTCGGGGTGATCGCCGCTATCTATCTACATGAATACGCTAAGAATAACGCTCTAACCAGAGTTATTCGTATTGCGGTTATAAACCTAGCGGGTGTTCCATCGATTGTTTATGGCGTGTTTGGTTTAGGTTTCTTCGTTTATACGATTGGTGCCTCTATCGACAACGTATTCTATGCGGAGAAGCTACCGGCACCAACCTTTGGTACGCCGGGTTTGTTATGGTCTGCACTAACTCTTGCCGTGCTGACGCTTCCAGTTGTGATTGTGACTACTGAAGAAGGTTTAACTCGTATTCCGAGCTCAGTACGACATGGTTCTCTGGCGCTTGGTGCAACTCAGTTCGAAACACTATGGCGTGTGGTTTTACCTATGGCGACGCCAGCTATTATCACAGGTTTGATCCTTGCGATTGCACGTGCAGCTGGCGAAGTAGCGCCACTGATGCTGGTGGGGGTCGTGAAATTGGCATCCAGTTTACCGGTTGACGGACAATTCCCTTATGTGCATTTGGATAGAAAGTTCATGCATTTAGGTTTTCACATTTACGATGTTGGCTTTCAAACCTCCAACATCGAAGCGGCGCGACCATTAGTTTATGCTACCTCTTTCTTACTCGTGACAGTGATTGTCGGGCTAAACTTAACAGCAATCAGTATTCGCAATAATTTACGAGAAAAATACAGAACGTTAGGACAAGATTAAGTATGTTTAATTTTGATAGTACATTAGGTTATGAGCCACCATTGGACGTTCATAATTTAACGGATGAACAAACAGCCATCTCAATCGAGAACCTTAATCTGTTCTATGGTCAAACTCAGGCGCTGCATGATATTTCGATGCGAATTCCCAAAGGGCGAGTCACCGCTTTTATCGGTCCTTCAGGGTGTGGAAAGTCGACGTTATTACGTTGCATCAATCGCATGAACGACTTAGTGGAAGGGTGTCGAGTCACAGGCAAAGTGCGTCTCCATGGCAAGAATGTTTATCATCCTAATGTCGATGTTGCGACACTTCGACGCCGAGTGGGGATGGTGTTTCAAAGACCCAATCCATTTCCTAAGTCTATTTATGAAAATGTAGTTTATGGCTTACGCTTACAAGGTGTAAAAAACAGCCGCAGTTTAGATGACGCAGTGGAGCGATCCTTGCGCTCGGCGGCGTTGTGGGATGAGGTAAAAGACCGCTTGCATGAGAACGCATTTGGTTTATCTGGTGGTCAGCAACAGCGCTTGGTCATTGCGCGTGCGGTGGCGATTGAGCCGGAAGTCCTGTTATTGGACGAGCCAACATCAGCGTTGGATCCAATCTCAACTTTAACTATTGAAGAGCTTATCAATGAGCTGAAGACTCAATATACTGTCGTTATCGTTACCCATAACATGCAACAAGCGGCGAGAGTGAGCGATCATACTGCATTCATTCATATGGGTAAGTTAATTGAATACTCTGACGCGGACTCGATCTTCACTTCGCCAATGAAGAAACAGACCGAAGATTACATTACGGGTCGCTACGGTTAAGTCGCGACTCTATACGGAATAAGGAACATCATGCACTTTGGACGTCATATTTCAGGACAATTTAACGTAGAGCTAGAATCGATTCGTACTCATGTATTAACCATGGGAGGCTTGGTAGAGCAGCAGCTTTCGTATGCTATTCAAGCCTTGCATAAAGAAGACATCGAACTGGCGCGTAAGGTTGTGCGTGACGATCATAAAGTGAATGCGATGGAAGTCTCGATCGATGACGCCTGTACACGCATTATTGCTAAGCGTCAGCCAACGGCAAAAGACTTGCGCTTAATCATGGCTATCATCAAAACGATCACGGATTTAGAACGCATCGGTGATGTGGCGACACGCATTGCTTACGTTGCCATTGAAAGCCCATCATCAAAAGAACGACAATTCCAAGTGTCGTTAGAGCCTCTCTGCCGTCAGGCAATTAATATGCTGCATCAGGTTTTAGACGCGTTTGCCCGTATGGATGTAGAAGCGGCAGCAGAGGTGCACAAACAAGATGACAAACTAGACGCCGAGTATGAAGCGGTGATTCGTCAGTTGATGACTTACATGATGGAAGATCCAAAAAATATCCCTAATATTCTGCAAGTGATGTGGTCGGCACGCGCGATTGAACGCGTGGGTGACCGCTGCCAGAACATCTGTGAATACATTATTTACTTCGTGAAAGGGAAAGATGTACGCCATCTAGGTGATCAAAGTATTGATGACGTACTGAAGTAACTGACTTCAATAAATAGACCAGCTTTTAGGCTGGTCTATTTATTAGAGAGAAGGAAAGCACGTCAATATTTATCAGGAACGAAGGTCTGATCATCAATGGGCGCTCTGACGTAACCTTCTTTATTGAGTTCAGGTAATTCGATGGGTGAGTACTCAAGTGCTTTGTAATCAATCTGGCTTAGTAAATGACTGATACAGTTCAAGCGCGCTTTCTTTTTGTCATCAGAAGGGACGACCCACCAAGGGCAGCTTTTCGTGTCTGTATAGGCAAACATCTTATCTTTTGCTTCCGAATACTCCGCCCAGCGATGACGTGACTCCAAATCCATGGGGCTGAATTTCCAACGTTTGATCGGCGTATTAATTCGACCTAGAAAACGTTTTTCCTGCTCTTCGTCTGAAACCGAAAACCAATACTTAATCAGAATAATCCCAGAGCGTTGCAACATTCTCTCGAATTCAGGGCAAGAGCGTAAAAACTCCTCGTATTCGTCTGGAGTACAGAACCCCATGACTTTTTCGACACCTGCTCGGTTATACCAACTTCGGTCAAATAAAACGATTTCACCAGCAGATGGTAAATGAGCGACGTAACGTTGGAAGTACCATTGCGTTTTTTCTTTTTCTGTCGGTGCAGGCAGAGCTACTACGCGACAAACACGCGGGTTTAGCTTTTCTGTAATTCGCTTTATCACTCCGCCTTTGCCCGCAGCATCACGGCCTTCAAACAGAACCACCACTTTTAACCCTTTGTGTTTGACCCACTCTTGAAGTTTTACGAGCTCAACTTGAAGGTTTTTGAGCTCCTTTTCGTATTCCTTTTTCTTCAATTTAGACATACACCTTTCCTCACTCCTTGATAAACAATATGTTAGCACTCAAAAGCTATGCGCGTGAGGTTACGGTCGTCTATTTGAGAGCTGCTACGACATCGGTAATGGCTTGTGTACTTGTGATGGGGATTAAAAAATCATCGACATCGGATGCGCCCATTTTGCTTTGTTCAGCAACAAAGGTCATTTGGCTAGGGCGTGTGGTTTTGCCTGACAGATGGATTTCAGGAACTTGAGTGTCTTCTACTAACGCACGTACGTTACTCGCATTAACGCCAGCACCCGCCATGATTGCTATGCGTCCTTGGGCTTGCTTAACCAAAGCTCTAAGCACATCGATCCCTTGCGGTGCTGAAGGCGCAAGACCGGAGGTTAAAATACGTTCACAACCTAAGCTGATCACTTCTTCCAAAGCTTTTTCAGCGTCACGACACTGGTCAAAGGAACGATGGAAGGTCACGCCTAAGCCAAGCGCTTGAGCAAATTCACACAGCGCAGCCGCGTAAGGCATATGAATATCACCGTCTTGAGTGAGCACGCCGAACACGACACCGCTCAAGCCTGATTGGTGAGCTGCTTCAATATCCCAACGCATCATTTCGATCTCTTCTTCATTGTAGAAGAAGTCACCTTGGCGTGGGCGGATCATGGCATAAACTGGAACACTAGAAAGCTTAGCCGCTTGCTGCATAAAGCCATAACTGGGTGTTAGTCCGCCTAAAGCCAAAGAGGAGCAAAGTTCAATCCGAGTGGCGCCGCCAGCAATGGCGTAGTGCAGAGATTCAATATTATCAATACAGACTTCTAGGTGAGTAACCACGTTCATTTATCCTGCTAACGTTACAAATAAGTGTTGTGGCTAAGATATTAACAGGGCCAGTAAGCAGAATCTGTATGGAGGGGATGATAAATAGAGGTAAAGTTTACGCTAAAGCGTTACCTCATTTTGGCGGTTTATCTGAAGGAAAAAGAAAGCCCAGAGCAGAGGCTCTGGGCTTTGATAGGACTTTACTTAGACTGATTGGCGTTTGCGGTTTTCCGCATTAGCTTATTGCTTTATATACATCCAACCATCACACCCGTTGAGCTAGGGTGAAGGTCTATTATTTTTTGCCTAGGTCAGCTGCGTGCTCAGATAGGAACGCTGCAACACCTTTTGGAGATGCGTCCATACCTGCTTTACCTTCTTCCCATTGTGCAGGACATACTTCGCCGTGCTTCTGGTGGAAGTTAAGAGCGTCAACCATGCGTAGCATTTCGTCGATGTTACGGCCTAGTGGTAGGTCGTTAACTACTTGGTGACGTACAACGCCTTCTTCGTCGATTAGGAAAGAACCACGGAAAGCAACGCCTGCTTCTGGGTGCTCAACGTCGTAAGCTTTACAGATTTCGTGCTTAACGTCAGCAACTAGTGGGTACTTAACTTGACCGATACCGCCATCTTCGATAGCAGTGTTACGCCATGCGTTGTGAGAGAACTGAGAATCGATAGAAACACCGATTACTTCAACACCTTTAGCTTGGAAGTCAGCTAGACGGTTGTCGAATGCGATTAGCTCAGATGGGCAAACGAAAGTGAAATCTAGTGGGTAGAAGAATACTACTGCTTTCTTACCTTTAGTGAACTCTGCAAAGTTGAAGTTTTCAACGATTTCACCGTTACCTAGAACAGCTGCTGCAGTAAAATCAGGGGCTTGACGACCTACTAGTACCATTTTTTTGCTCCTAAAAAGTATGGTTAGCTCCAAACCGAATTCAGTTGTGTCGGTTTGGTTCGTGTTTGTACGAGACAAACTATAGTACAGATTGTAGTATTGAAAAAAGCGAAATAAATAGATTGAGTTAATCGAAAAAAACGATAATAACAAAACTCTTAACTCGATCACTGGAACGGCGGTAGATACAAATACAATTATGAATAAATGGCCCAGTTTGAAGCAGTTACACTATTTAGTCACACTGCATGAAACAAGACATTTTAGTGACGCTGCAGAGCGTTGTTTTGTCAGTCAGTCGACTTTAAGTAAGGGTATTCAAAACTTAGAGGAGTTGATTGGCTGTCCATTATATGAAAAGAAAGACAAGAAAAGTCCACTGGTTTTTACCCAAACAGGAGAAATGGTAGTAAAGCAGGGGCGAGAGCTGTTAGCAAAAGGGCAAGATTTGGTCGAGCTTGGACGTATGTGCCAAGGCGACGATATGCAAGGCCAGCTAAAAGTAGGATGTATACCAACAATTGCTCCGTTTTTACTGTGTGATTTGGTACAAGAGGTGAACTACCGTTTTCCACAACTGAATCTTTTATTAAGAGAAGACACGACGACAAACTTACTTCAAGCGCTCAGACATGGTGAGCTGGATGTGCTTATTTTAGCGTTACCAGTCGAAATTGATGGCATGGAAAGCCGAGTAGTGGGTAAGGATCCGTTTCGAATGGTTATAAGCGCTAATCAAGCCCAATCGGTCCCTGTGCCGATTCGTTACGCGGATTTACCTGACGAATCCGTCTTTCTACTAGAGAAAGAACATTGCTTAACGGAACATGCGGTATCAGCGTGTAAATTAACAGACAAAGAAAAAATCAATCCGTTTACGGCAACCAGCCTCCATACACTGGTGCAAATGGTTGCGAATGGTTTGGGAACAACGTTCATTCCTCAAATGGCTATCGACCATGGCTTGCTGCATAACCAGAATTTAGTCGTGATCGATCCTCCAGGTAAACAAGCTTATCGCGAAATCGGCTTAGTTTGGCGTCCGAGCTCGTCAAGAACGAAAACATTTAATCAACTTGCAGAAGTCGTTTCAGAGCTGCTTTAGCTATTAGTATTAGCCCTTACTTCTCCATTATTTATCTAAAAGCGCACTGGAAACAGTGCGCTTTCTAGTATTTTATTCTGCTGGTAAACTTTGACTTGTAAAATTTTACAGCTCTTCTTTGATGAAGCTTTCATAAAATAGTGAAATTTCACAATGTTAATTTTACACAAAGCCCTGCATGTCTTGTTTGACCCCTGTTTAAATCCATCTCTTCAGCCCTTGTGAATACAAGGTGTTTGTTTACCTGTCAATATTCATACGCTTGTTTGAAATTATAAAGCGACTTTAAATTTAATGTAATTTTATTACGTAATAACTTACAAAATAAGGCGCTTGATAGATGGTTTTTACCTTGCGGAATAAAACTTTGAATTTTCTGTTTTGTTTATATTAGGGGTTTCACTAAACCCTTTGTTGATATAGCTTATTTAAAGGCCGATACGACTTATGTCTAGATTGAAAATACACGTAGCATTACGCAATCTATCGGCATGGCTAGACGAGTTGAACACAAAGTTAAAGGATGTAATTTGTTGTTCATAACTTACAAATGTAGCTTTACGCTGACTGCCCAAGATTGATAAAGCACGTTAAGGATGAATGATTATGCTTGCTCAGACAGAACAAAAAACACAACAACTAAAGCAAACCCAAGGCATGCTTGAGGTGAATGGAGTCGTTGCTCCAGAACATCAAGCAATTTTCCCTGTTGAAGCCCAAACCTTTTTATCTCTACTGTGTGAAAAATTTGCCGGACGTGTTGAACAGTTGCTGGAAGCAAGAGAAGAGAAGCAAGCACGTATTGATGCTGGTGAGCTACCAGATTTTCTACCAGAGACACAAGACATCCGTGAAGGAAGTTGGAAGATCCTAGGAATCCCACAAGATCTGCAAGATCGCCGTGTGGAGATTACCGGACCAACTGACCGCAAGATGGTGATTAACGCACTGAATGCGAATGTAAAAGTGTTCATGGCAGACTTCGAAGATTCAATGTCTCCTGCATGGAGTAAAGTGCTGGATGGTCAAATTAACTTGCGCGATGCTGTTAATGGCACCATCAGTTACACCAATCCTGGCAATGGCAAACATTATCAGCTGGAAGATGACCCAGCGGTGTTGATCTGCCGTGTTCGCGGCCTTCATTTAAAAGAAAAACACGTTACGTGGCACGGTCAGATCATTCCAGGTGCGCTATTCGATTTCGCTCTGTATTTCTATAACAACTACAAAGCGTTACTTCAAAAAGGCAGCGGCCCTTATTTCTACCTTCCAAAACTGCAATCGCATCACGAAGCGAAGTGGTGGAGCGAAGTGTTCCATTTCACGGAAGACTATTTCGGTTTGGATACAGGCACCATCAAAGCGACTGTGCTGATTGAAACCTTACCAGCGGTATTCGAAATGGACGAGATTCTGTTCTCGCTTAAAGAACACATCGTTGGTTTGAACTGTGGTCGCTGGGATTACATCTTTAGCTATATCAAAACATTGAAAAAACACTCAGACCGAGTACTGCCAGATCGCCAAGTGGTAACGATGGACAAGCCATTCTTAAACGCTTACTCGCGATTATTGGTACGTACTTGCCATAAACGAGGTGCTTTCGCGATGGGAGGAATGGCCGCATTTATCCCAGCTAAAGACCCGAAAGAGAATCAAAAAGTATTAGACAAGATCCAGACTGACAAATCGTTAGAAGCTAACAACGGCCACGACGGTACTTGGGTGGCTCATCCAGGTTTGGCTGACACTGCTATGGAAGTCTTTAGTGCTGTGCTGGGTGAACGCACCAACCAGTTGGATGTGAGCCGTGCAGAGGATGCGCCTATTACAGCAGCTGAACTGCTTGAGCCTTGTGAAGGCGAGCGCACTGAAGGCGGAATGCGCCACAATATTCGCGTTGCGCTGCAATACATCGAAGCTTGGATTTCTGGCAATGGTTGTGTGCCGATTTACGGACTGATGGAAGACGCAGCAACGGCAGAAATCTCACGCGCCTCTATCTGGCAATGGATTCAACACGGCAAGTCGCTAGACAACGGATTAAAGGTCACTAAAGAGCTGTTCGAGCTCTATCTCAAAGAGGAGATTGAAGTCGTGAAGCAAGAAATTGGCGAGCAGCGCTACCATGCGGGTCGATTTGAAGAAGCAGCAGACTTAATGGCAAGGCTCACGACGAGCGATGAACTGACCAACTTTTTGACAGTTCCTGGTTATGACTACCTGGATTAATAAAGAATAACTGTAACACCAATAACGTGAAGGATTTTCAAGGCAGATAGGGAAGTACTGCCTGAGAACGGAAACTCAACGCACACGCATAAAGTGCAAATTATAAAGAGGGATAGACCAATGACTAACTTAACTCGCCGCCAACAAATTGAAGCTCTGGAAAAAGACTGGGCAACTAACCCACGCTGGAAAAATGTGAAGCGTACTTACACTGCCGAGGAAGTGGTGGAACTGCGTGGCTCTATGGTGCCTGCAAACACAATTGCACAACGTGGTGCAGACAAACTTTGGTCACTGGTCAACGGTAGTGCGAAAAAAGGTTACGTAAACTGTCTTGGTGCGCTAACGGGTGGTCAAGCCGTTCAACAAGCTAAGGCAGGTATTGAAGCGATCTATCTGTCAGGCTGGCAGGTAGCGGCGGATAACAACACCGCTTCGACGATGTATCCAGACCAATCTCTTTACCCAGTAGATTCTGTACCGTCAGTAGTAAAGCGTATCAACAACTCATTCCGTCGTGCAGACCAAATTCAGTGGGCTGCTGGTAAGACGCCTGAAGATGAAGGTGGTATTGATTACTTCCTACCTATCGTAGCGGATGCGGAAGCGGGCTTTGGTGGTGTGCTTAACGCTTACGAACTAATGAAATCGATGATCGAAGCCGGTGCCGCGGGCGTTCACTTTGAAGACCAGTTAGCATCGGTGAAAAAGTGTGGTCATATGGGTGGTAAGGTATTAGTTCCTACGCAAGAAGCTGTACAAAAGCTCGTTGCAGCTCGTTTGGCTGCTGACGTAGCGGGAACAACAACATTAGTTATTGCTCGTACTGATGCGAATGCGGCGGATCTCATTACTTCAGATTGCGACCCATATGATAAAGACTTTATTGAAGGTGAGCGCACTCAAGAAGGTTTCTACCGCGTTCGCGCGGGTATCGACCAAGCGATTTCTCGCGGTCTGGCTTACGCACCATATGCAGACTTGATTTGGTGTGAAACGGCTACGCCATGTTTGGAAGAAGCACGTAAGTTTGCAGAAGCAATTCACGCTGAATACCCAGATCAATTGTTGGCATACAACTGCTCGCCTTCATTCAACTGGGAGAAAAACCTAGATGCAGAAACCATTGCTAAGTTCCAACAAGAGCTTGCAGACATGGGCTACAAGTACCAATTCATCACGCTAGCAGGCATTCACAACATGTGGTTCAACATGTTTGAACTGGCACACGCTTACGCTCAAGGTGAAGGTATGCGTCATTATGTTGAGAAAGTTCAGCGTCCTGAATTCCAAGCGGCTGAAAAAGGTTATACGTTTGTTGCGCACCAACAAGAAGTAGGTACAGGTTACTTCGATAGAATGACCAATACTATCCAAGGTGGTAACTCTTCAGTGACAGCATTGACAGGTTCGACCGAAGAAGACCAATTCTAATTGGCAGAGAAACACTTCCTTAATCAGCGTCAGTAATGGCATTTTGAGCGGCAACCCTGCCGCTCTTTTTTCGTTTAACCGGTGTAAAAACGAAACTTACAACAAAGAGAATACGCTTGCGTACTATTCTTCCTGCTCGATTTCTTCAGGTTCCACTTCTTCTTGTAGTTCCAATAAGTTAATCGCAATCGTCACGAAGTCACTATCAGTAATAATGCCGACCAATCGACCTTTGGTGACAACAGGTAGACAGCCAACTTTATGCTTTTGCATATAGATAGCGCTCTCTTTGAGCCCCGCGATAGGCTCTGCCGTCATGATATTGGTGTGCATCATTTCGTAGAGCGGTGTGTCAAAAGTAAAAGATTGTTCAGCCTCATCTGGGTGCAAGCTCGATTCTTGAGCAGCAAGAATGTCGCGTTGAGTCACCAAGCCTTGTAAGTGGTTATTGGCATCAACAACCGGAATGTGTCGAATATCAAGCGCATCCATCATGCTTTTTGCATCACGCAAGGTGTGCGTGCGCAGTAAGGTATGAGGATTACGAGTCATCATGTCTTCAACCTTGATCATAGAGACCTCCAGCGGCATTGTCCTTCTCTTAAATATAGAGAATATTTTTCTGTATATCTGGGAGCTAACTCGTTTTTCATCAATTAAATAGCACAATGCTGATGGGCTGCGTAATCTGTGTTTTATTGGTGTTTTATTGGTGTTTTTATTAATTTGAATAAGTCGGTTTGTGTGCGAGTCAGTTGGCATTTTTAGTTGATATTGAATGTGTCCCCAAGGTAATCCAATGAATTGAATCGCACATTTTTATTCGCTGGATTTTCCAAGATTCTTCTCTCGAAGAAGATACGCCCAGGCTTACCAAATTGAAGACAGCAACCTAGATGAAACGAACAACGTGTAACAAACTTATTGCGCTGGCAGTGGCGGCATTCAGTGTGCCATCAACACAGGCGATTGTGTTAGGAGATGAACAAACCGATCCTGTTGACCGCGTTACTTTGCGAGCAAGTAATATGGCAGAGTTTCCGCTGTGTGGGGGAACGATGCTGACAGAGCAATGGGTACTGACTGCGGCGCACTGTGTGGTGATGGGACAAGGAACCAATGAAGCAACCTACTATGTGACCCCGCCGGGTGAGTTGTCGGTGAATGCGAATGTGTATGAACTTAATTCTGCAGGGCTTGATAACTTCTATCCGGTGTCTCACGTTGTGGTTCATCCGGATTACACCCGGATTTCAAAAGCTGAGGCCGACAGTAATGGCAACGTGAAACCTATCCAAACCGGTTTAGATTCAGACATCGCGTTGCTGTATCTCACGCGCCCAGTGGCAAACGCGAGCTTTGCTGACCTAGCGAGTAAAGTTGACATGGAGAGTATCGAAGCACGTTTGGCGGCGGATTGGAACGATAATTACCTGACCAATCAACGTGTCGAAAATGTGCAAGTGTTTGGATGGGGGGCTACTCAGCCGGATGCTTCTGAACCTTCTAATACGCTCAAAACCACCATTAGCACATTTTTACCCATCGACAAATGTTATGAGCGTTTAGAAATTGGCAGCAGTTTTCCGGGGATCATTGATTCAAGAGACAACCAAACCAAAATTTGTACGCTACCAACACAAAACCATGTATTGGAGCCAGATAGCCATACTCAATATGGCAACTCTGCATGTAAAGGTGACAGTGGTGGCCCGTTGGTCGATGTGGCGACCGGCAAACAAATTGGTATTGTTAGTGGCGGCCCCCTTATTCTACCAACGTGTGGCTCTTTGACGATCCCAAGTTTCTACACCAAGGTGAGCCACTATTACGACTGGGTACAGTCTTACATCACTGCCGATGCGCCACCAAGTCGTTACATCATTGCGCCGAATTTTATCAAAAGTGCTAACAATGAAAGTGGTGACAATAAAGAGTGTCACGATGGCATTGCGACCAATAACTGTGATTTCAAAGGCTCAGATGATGAAGGTGGCAGTCTAGGGTTTTGGTTATTGGGTTTATTCGTGCCGTTATTCTTGTGGCGAAAGCGTGAGGTTTGATAGGGCGATTGGAATGCCAAACTAATAAGCAGCGGTATACGCTGCTTTGCTTTTTTCATGTTCTCTCTTTGGGGCTCAAATTAAAAATAGTGCCAAGTAATCGAGGCTTTTCACGTTTTATTACACTCTTCACCATGGCTTTTACTGCTATATTCTGGTGATTTGCTTGCTATTGCAGCATGTAAACATATACTAGTCTGCTGCGAAAAACTCGTCGCAATTTTATCGTCGCCTAGACGTGATTTGACCAATAGATAAGACAAGTAACATGCAAGTATCAGATTTCCATTTCGACCTTCCAGATGAACTCATCGCTCGCTACCCTCAACCAGAGCGTACCGCTAGCCGACTGCTGCAAATGGACGGCAATACCGGAGAGCTCATTGATGGCACATTTACTGATGTATTGGGCCAAGTTCAACCCGGTGACTTAGTGGTGTTTAATAATACTCGTGTTATTCCTGCTCGTCTTTTTGGCCGCAAGGAATCGGGCGGTAAATTAGAAGTGCTGGTGGAGCGTATGTTGGATGAGAAAAGCATCCTCGCGCACGTTCGTTGCTCTAAATCACCAAAACCAGGTACAACCATTATTGTTGGCGAGAATGATGAATATTCAGCAGAAATGGTTGCACGCCATGATGCTTTATTTGAACTGAAATTTAGTTCTGATAAGACGGTACTAGAAATTCTGGAAGAAATCGGCCATATGCCGCTTCCTCCTTACATCGACCGTCCAGACGAAGATGCAGATAAAGAGCGTTACCAAACGGTATATAATCAAAAGCCAGGTGCGGTTGCGGCACCGACAGCGGGCCTTCACTTTGATGATGTTCTCTTGGAGAAAATCAAAGCGAAAGGTGCAGAGTTTGCTTACGTTACTTTGCACGTTGGGGCGGGTACATTCCAGCCAGTAAAAGTGGAAAATATCAACGATCACCACATGCATGCCGAGTACGTAGAAGTACCGCAAGAAGTCGTCGAAGCAATTAAAGCGACGAAAGCGCGTGGCGGACGAATTATTGCTGTTGGTACCACATCTGTGCGTTCACTTGAAAGTGCAGCGCAAGACGCATTGCAAAAAGGGACTGAGCTGGCCCCATTCTTTGGCGATACTGAAATCTTTATTTTCCCTGGTTACGAATATCAGCTAGTGGATTGCTTGATCACAAACTTCCACTTGCCTGAATCAACACTGATCATGTTGGTGAGTGCATTTGCTGGATACGAGAACACCATGAATGCTTACAAACATGCGGTGGAAAACAAATACCGTTTCTTCTCGTATGGCGATTCAATGTTCATCAAGAAGAAAACAGCGTAGTTAAAAATAGATTTACGAGTGCTAGCAGTAAGCTAGGAAATAAAGCATCCATTGCTTTGTCTCTCGCAAGGAAAAGCGACCGCTCCTTAAAGTAGGGTAGAGCCCTAAACACTCAGTCAGACTGTTTCTCTGACACCCGGAGGCATCGTGAAATTAAAATTCGATCTTAAGAAGAAAAACGGCAATGCACGTCGTGGTCAACTGACTTTCGAACGCGGCACTGTTCAAACTCCTGCGTTCATGCCAGTAGGTACTTACGGTACCGTTAAAGGTATGACACCAGAAGAAGTAAAAGGTACTGGTGCAGAAATTCTGCTAGGTAATACGTTCCACCTGTGGCTACGTCCTGGTCAAGAAGTGATGAAAATGCACGGTGACCTGCACGATTTTATGAACTGGCACGGTCCTATTCTTACTGATTCAGGCGGCTTTCAAGTATTCAGCCTTGGTAAGATGCGTACGATCACTGAAGAAGGTGTTCACTTTCGTAACCCAGTAAACGGTGACAAGATTTTCATGGACGCAGAAAAGTCGATGGAAATTCAAAAAGACCTGGGCTCTGACATCGTTATGATTTTTGACGAGTGTACGCCTTACCCAGCGACACACGATGAAGCGAAGAAATCGATGGAAATGTCATTACGCTGGGCACAGCGTTCACGTGACCACTTCGAGAAGCTAGAAAACCCGAACAACCTATTTGGTATTGTCCAAGGTGGTGTTTACGAAGATTTACGTGATGTGTCGGTAAAAGGTCTAACGGAAATCGGTTTTGACGGTTACGCGGTTGGTGGTTTGGCAGTAGGTGAGCCTAAAGAAGACATGCACCGTATTCTTGAGCATACTTGTCCTCAACTTCCTGAAGACAAACCTCGCTACTTGATGGGCGTAGGTAAGCCAGAAGACTTGGTTGAAGGTGTTCGTCGTGGTATCGACATGTTTGACTGTGTAATGCCAACGCGTAACGCACGTAATGGTCACTTATTTGTGACTGGTGGTGTGATCAAGATCCGTAATGCGAAACATAAAACGGATACAACACCATTGGATCCGCATTGTGACTGTTACACTTGTCAAAACTACAGCAAGTCGTACCTTCACCATTTAGAGCGTTGTAATGAAATCTTAGGCGCTCGCTTGAATACAATCCATAACCTGCGTTACTACCAGCGTCTGATGGAAAGCATTCGTAAAGCAATTGATGAAGATCGCTTCGATGAATTTGTTACTGAGTTCTATGAGCGTCGTGGCCGTGAAGTGCCACCACTAGCAAAAGAGCAGTAATTGAAAAACTAAAAGAATTAAAGCCTTTGGCATGTCGCCAGAGGCTTTTGCTAATAAAGTAGGCTAACGCACGTTATTTTTGAGAGAGCGATCTCTATTAGTTACTCTCAGACTTGAATCTAAAATGCGAAAGCCCAATTTGTTTGATTATCAATAAAATATAATGAGGATGTTTTAATGTTTATTTCTCAGGCTCACGCAGCAGCAGAAGGCGCGCCAGCAGGCGGTGGTTTTGAAATGCTAATCATGCTTGGCATGTTCGCAGTGATCTTTTACTTCATGATTTACCGCCCACAAGCGAAACGCGTAAAAGAACACAAAAACCTAATGGCTTCTATGGGCAAAGGCGACGAAGTTTTAACTAGCGGTGGCCTAGTGGGTAAAATCACTAAGATTGCTGAAGACAATGACTACATTTCAATTGAGCTTAACGCGAACAATGAAGTAGTAATCAAGAAAGACTTCATCACTGCAGTGCTACCAAAAGGTACGCTTAAGTCTCTATAAAACAGCTAAAGGATCCTCGCTGTGCTAAACCGTTATCCATTATGGAAGTACTTGATGGTGCTTTTTGCCATCATCACCGCTGCGTTATACGCACTTCCAAATATCTACGGTGAAGATCCGGCTATTCAAGTTACAGGGGCGCGTGGCGCCTCTGTAGATATGTCAACGCTGGATGCTGTCACTACTGCTCTTAACAAAGAGCAACTTTCTCATAAATCCATTGCTCTCGAAGATGGATCAATTCTTGTTCGTTTTAACGACACTGACACACAAATCAGTGCTCGTGATGTCATCAGCGAAGCGCTAGGCAAAGACACAATTGTTGCACTTAACCTTGCACCTTCTACACCCGATTGGCTAGAAGCGATTGGCGCGTCACCATTGAAGCTAGGTCTTGACCTTCGCGGTGGTGTTCACTTCTTAATGGAAGTGGATATGGATGCAGCGATGGAAAAGCTTGTTGGTCAACAAGAAGAAGCTTTCCGTAGCGAACTTCGTGACGCCAAGATTCGTTACCGTGCAATCCGCCCTTCTGGAAAAGAAGCGGTAGAAGTGTTGTTGCGTAACGAAGAGCAATTAGCAGAAGCGAAAGCAACGCTAGAAAAGAATCACCCGGACATGATTTTTGTCGATTCTGATTCAAATGGCCGTTACGCTCTTACTGCAACCTTTACTGAGCAACGTTTACAAGAGATCCGTAACTATGCTGTTGAGCAAAACATTACGATTTTACGTAATCGTGTCAACGAACTAGGTGTTGCGGAACCATTGGTTCAACGTCAAGGTGCTAGTCGCATTGTGGTTGAACTGCCTGGTGTTCAAGACACTGCTCGTGCAAAAGAAATTCTCGGAGCTACGGCAACGCTTGAATTCCGTGAAGTTGATGATAAAGCTGACCTATCGGCAGCGGCAAATGGTCGTGCGCCAGCAGGTAGTGAAATCAAGATGGACCGTGATGGTCGCCCAGTTGTGCTTAAGAAGCGCGTTATTCTTGGCGGTCAAAGCATCACAGATGCAAGCTCAAGTGTTGATGAATATGGTCGTCCACAAGTTAACATCTCGCTAGACAGCGAAGGTGGTAATAAGATGTCTGCGTTCTCTAAGAAGAACATTGGTAAGCTAATGGCTACCGTGTTTGCAGAATACAAAGACAGTGGCCGTCGTACGCCTGAAGGCAAAGTTATTCTGGATAAGCATGAAGAAGTCATCAACCAAGCAACGATTCAATCGGCTCTTGGTCGTAACTTCCGTATCACAGGTATCGACTCTGCTGCAGAAGCACACAACCTAGCACTTCTACTACGTGCTGGTGCACTGATTGCACCTATCTCTATCGTTGAAGAACGTACCATTGGTCCATCAATGGGCCAGCAAAACATCGATATGGGTATCCAAGCATGTATCTGGGGTATGGTTGCCGTAATGCTATTTACGCTGCTTTACTACCGCGGCTTTGGTTTGATTGCAAACATCGCTCTAATGGCAAACTTGGTGCTTATCATTGGTGTTATGTCGATGATTCCAGGCGCTACCATGACGCTTCCGGGGATAGCCGGTATCGTGTTAACAGTCGGTATGGCGGTTGATGCGAACGTACTGATCTTCGAGCGTATCCGTGAAGAAATTCGTGATGGACGTAGTCCACAACAAGCGATTCACCAAGGTTACGCGAATGCATTTAGCACGATTGCTGATGCGAACATCACAACACTAATTACTGCAATCATTCTATTTGCGGTCGGTACAGGTGCGGTGAAAGGTTTCGCAGTTACTCTATCTATCGGTATCTTAACTTCAATGTTCACCGCCATTATTGGTACACGTTGTATCGTGAACCTGATCTACGGTGGCAAACGCGTTGATAAATTGTCGATCTAAGGCTGGGAATTAATATGTTTCAAATTCTAAAAGCAGAGAAGACGATCGGCTTTATGCGTTGGTCGAAAGTAGCATTCGTTTTTTCAATTATAATGATTGCTGCTTCTATCTTCACTTTGTCAACCAAGTGGCTTAATTGGGGTCTAGATTTCACTGGCGGTACGCTTATCGAGGTCGGTTTTGAACAGCCAGCAAACCTTGAAGAGATTCGTGCAGCACTAGATTCCAAAGGCTTTAGTGATGCGACAGTACAAAACTTCGGTAGTGCTCGTGAAGTCATGGTCCGTCTTCGTCCACGTGATGACGTTTCTGGTGAAACGCTAGGTAACCAAATCATTGGTGCTATCAAAGATGGTACTGGCGAAAGCGTAGAAATGCGTCGTATTGAGTTCGTAGGTCCCAACGTTGGTGATGAGCTAACAGAAGCTGGTGGTCTAGCGATCTTGGTATCGCTGATCTGTATCCTGCTTTATGTATCGATGCGATTTGAATGGCGTCTAGCGGCTGGTGCGGTAATGGCATTGGCTCACGATATAATTATCACGCTAGGTGTCTTCTCGTTTCTACAAATTGAAGTTGACCTGACTATCGTAGCTGCGCTACTGACGGTTGTGGGCTACTCACTCAACGATACCATCGTTGTATTTGACCGGATTCGTGAAAACTTCCGTAAGATGCGTAAGGGTGAACCTTCAGACATTATGGACGCCTCAATCACTCAAACGTTGAGCCGTACATTGATTACATCTGGTACGACGTTGTTCGTGGTAATTGCACTGTTCATGCAGGGTGGTGCTATGATTCACGGCTTTGCAACCGCACTTTTACTCGGTATCACTGTAGGTACTTACTCTTCTATCTACGTAGCATCAGCACTGGCTCTAAAACTGGGTATCCAGAAAGAGCACTTGATGCCACCTCAAGTAGAAAAAGAGGGTGCAGAGTTCGACGAAATGCCATAAGGCAGATTGAGAACCGAAAACAAAAACCGCTGAACAATCAGCGGTTTTTTTATGCCTGATAGATTTGAAAGTTTCATTTTTTTTTGAGGTACTTCCAGCTTGAATTGTAGTTTTTTGATTGAGTTGAATATCGGAAGTATGTTCAACAATTTCGGGAGGAAATAATGTCAAGGCAAGCTGAAATAAAAGTACAGTTACTGAAGTTTGTAGAGATTTCTTACAAGCACAATAAAGGTGTTACCACCAAGCTAGTTACTGGAGGGAAAAGGTTCAAGTTAGCAGTTGATGAGTCAGGTAAAGTAACTTTATCTGGTGAGCTTGGATTTACTAAGTTTGAAGTTTCAAAAGAAATGGTTGAAGAGCTGGGCATAAAATTAAAAGCCGTTTCTGTTACTTTTAAAACTACTCGTGATGGTGTTTTGACATACAGTGGGAGTGTTTCTCTTTTTGGTGTTGTTTCCTTTGGAGTTACTGGGCAGGTAAATGTCCGTGAGCTTTTAGAGCAGTGCGAGTGGGGGCTTTGTAAGTACAGATTTAAGCCGAGTAAAATTGATCAAGCGCTCCGTGAAGCTGGGGTTTAGTTGGTTATGCTAAATAGAATTCTACCTATTCCGGTTTTACTAAGTGTTTCAACGCCCTGCATCGCAAGTCCACTCCACGATACTTACCTTGATATACGTAATAATTTATACAAGATGCAGTATATAGAGGTGGTAGAAGCTATGGCAGGACCAAATCTATCGATTGAAGAGCTGAACAGTATTAAGTCTCACCCAATAAAATTTGGTCATCAATTTCCATTTTTATCATCTATCCCATCAAGTTTGGTTACAGAGCTGTCTTACTTTGAAGAGTACAGTGAGGATGGAGGAGTTGGATGTCTTTCTGTAAACGGCTTTGGTGATGTATACCAGCCAGTCACGGTTTCGCTGCAGTTTTTAATGAAGGAACAAATATGGAAGGTTAAGCACGTAAAAATAGACCACTTATCTGACTACGACCGTTTCTACAAACAGGCTGATTGTTCGAAATAAAAAAGCCCCGCTCAATGAGCGGGGCTTTCTAAAGTCATCAGCGTGACGGGCTATATATGACTTTCAAATCTTACTTAAGGATCGCGCTGTTACCGTTTTCGCGGATGTGCTTAAGGATAGATTTTACGCCACGAGCGCTTGAAGCAACGATGTTACCAGACTTCATGTAGTCAGTGCCGCCAGCAAAGTCTGTTAGGATTGCGCCAGCTTCACGAGCAATAAGCTCACCTGCTGCCATATCCCAAGGTTTTAGGCCTAGCTCGAAGTAACCATCAACACGGCCAGCAGCCACGTAACAAAGGTCAAGAGCAGCAGAGCCGCTACGACGGAAATCAGCACATTCAGTGAATAGCGCACCAACGATCTTGATGTAAGACTCAGCGTGTTGTTTCTGCTTGAATGGGAAGCCTGTTGCTAGAACAGTACCTTGAAGGTCTTTTAGTTGAGCAACACGAATACGTGCACTGTTTAGTTGAGCGCCGGCACCGCGTTGTGCAGTGAATAGCTCGTTTTGCATTGGATCGTAAACACAAGCAACTTCAGTTTTGCCCTTAATACGAACAGCGATAGAAACCGCGAAAGTTGGGTAACCTTTTACAAAGTTAGTGGTGCCATCCAGTGGGTCGATGATCCATTGTACGTCTTTATCTTTACCTTCGATAAGACCTTGTTCTTCAGCAACGATACAGTGCTCAGGGTAAGACTGCTTGATAGTATCGATGATGATGTATTCTGCTTCTTTGTCTACGTTAGTGACAAAGTCATTAGTGCCTTTAAGAGTAGATTCTACTTTATCAGTGTTTTCTAATGATTTAGCAATATGATTGCCTGCCTTTCGCGCAGCGCGAATAGCAATGTTTAGCATTGGATGCATACGAATTTCCCAACGGATGTTAAAGAACAAATGAAAGCGGCGGCGAGTATACCAGAGATAATCAAAAAGGGAAGTGGTTATTTTTTGCTCTAATTGCGGACGGCTGAGTGTACAGATCATACTGCGGACGACAACAATAACCAAGAATGAGAAGAGAGGTCTGCTTGCCTCTAGGGTGTCTTAAAAAACTATGATAACATTCTGCGGTTTTAATTTAGGTAGCAAACACAGATGTTGGATCAAGTAAAAATTGTACTCGTAGGTACCTCTCATTCAGGCAATATTGGCTCAGCAGCTCGAGCAATGAAAGTGATGGGTTTAAACCAACTAGTATTAGTCGATCCACAATGTGAAGTGGATGAACAAACTCTTGCTTTAGCTGCGGGTGCTGGTGATATTGCTCAAAATGCAAAGATTGTCGGCACATTAGAAGAAGCTGTTGAAGATTGTGGCCTTGTTGTGGGTTCTAGCGCCCGCTCTCGTACATTAGAATGGCCAATGCTCGAGCCACGTGAATGCGGTGAGAAATTTGCAGTTGAAGGCCGAAAGCATCCGGTTGCGCTCGTGTTTGGCCGAGAAAGAACTGGTTTGACAAACGAAGAGCTACAAAAGTGCCACTACCATGTTTGTATTCCCGCTAATCCTGAGTACAGCTCGCTTAACCTAGCGATGGCTGTACAAACTCTCAGTTACGAAGTGCGAGTTGCACACTTGAACTTAGAGCAAAGACAGTTTTCCCCAAATGAATCGGAAGAATACCCGCGTCATCGAGAACTCGAAATGTTCTTCGAGCATCTTGAAAAGGTGATGGTTGAGACCCAGTTTATTAACAAAGAGCAACCTGGACAGGTGATGAATAAGTTGCGCCGTTTGTTCTCTCGTGCTCGACCAGAAACCCAAGAACTTAATATTCTACGAGGCGTTTTGACTTCGATAGAAAAGAAGTTCTGAGTGAATAATAACCACTTTAGGTGTAAGGATGAATACCTGAGTAAAATGGTCAAATAAATACTTGACCAAATTACTCAGGTATGGAAAAATCTTAACCATTACAAACCATGTGGATACGGTGTGGTATGAAACTTACATCTAAAGGAAGATATGCGGTGACAGCCATGCTGGATGTGGCACTGCATTCGCAACAAAACCCTGTACCTCTGGCTGATATTTCAGAGCGTCAAGGGATCTCGCTCTCTTACTTAGAGCAGCTATTTTCAAAATTGCGTAAAGCAGGTCTCGTTGCCAGCGTTCGTGGTCCTGGTGGTGGTTACCGACTTGGTGCCGACGCTCACAGTATCGCTATTGGTACCGTGATTGCTGCCGTTGATGAGTCAGTAGATGCAACCAAATGCCAAGGTAAAGGAGATTGCCAAGGTGGAACACGTTGCCTTACTCACACGCTGTGGCGTGACCTAAGCTCTCGCATTAGTGACTTTTTGAATAACATCACTCTTGGTGAGTTGATGACAGACAATGAAGTACTCGAAATTTCTGATCGTCAGGACATTGATCTGGCGGTAACCCATGGGCTATCAAACAAAAATACAACCGCCGCGCCCATCGGTGTAAACGTCCGCTCTTAGCGGTCAGCTTTTTACATTGGAGTAGAGAATGAAACTGCCGATTTATCTTGATTATTCCGCTACATGTCCAGTTGATCCACGTGTTGCTGAAAAAATGGTTCAGTACATGACAATGGATGGCACATTTGGCAACCCAGCGTCGCGTTCGCACCGTTACGGCTGGCAGGCAGAAGAAGCGGTCGATACTGCTCGTGAGCAAATTGCTGACCTTCTAAATGCAGATCCTCGCGAAATCGTATTTACATCTGGTGCGACAGAATCAGACAACCTTGCTATTAAAGGTGCAGCGCACTTTTACTCGAAGAAAGGCAAGCACGTAATCACTTGTAAAACAGAGCACAAAGCCGTTCTTGACCCATGTCGTCAACTTGAGCGTGAAGGCTTTGAAGTGACTTACCTTGAGCCAGAATCAAATGGCTTGATCGATCTAGAGAAGCTTAAAGCGGCAATGCGTGATGACACAGTGCTTGTGTCTATTATGCACGTAAACAACGAGATTGGTGTGGTTCAAGACATTACAGCGATCGGCGAATTGTGTCGTGAGCGTAAAATTGTTTTCCACGTGGATGCAGCGCAATCTGCAGGTAAATTACCAATCGACGTTCAAGAGATGAAAGTTGACCTAATTTCGCTTTCTGCTCACAAAGTTTATGGCCCTAAAGGCATCGGTGCACTTTACGTTCGTCGTAAGCCTCGTATTCGTCTTGAAGCGCAAATGCACGGTGGCGGCCATGAGCGTGGTTTCCGCTCTGGTACACTACCTACTCACCAAATCGTAGGTATGGGTGAAGCATTCCGTATTGCAAAAGAAGACATGCAAAAAGATTACGATCATGCTTTAGCGCTTCGTAACCGTCTTTTTGATGGCGTGAAAGACTTAGAAGCAGTGACGGTAAACGGTGACTTTGAGCAGCGTGTACCACACAACCTAAACATCAGTTTCGCATTCGTAGAAGGTGAATCACTACTAATGTCGCTTAAAGATCTAGCGGTATCTTCTGGTAGTGCTTGTACGTCTGCAAGCCTTGAGCCTTCTTACGTTCTTCGTGCCCTAGGCATGGATGACGAATTGGCTCACAGCTCGGTTCGTTTCTCGTTTGGTCGTTTCACGACTGAAGAAGAAATTGATTACGCAATTGAACAAATCCGCGTTGCAGTGACTAAGCTACGCGACATGTCTCCTCTATGGGATATGTACAAAGAAGGGATTGATTTGAGCACTGTTGAATGGGCTCACCATTAATCTCAGGGATTGAAATAGAGGATTCGAGGTAATTTATCATGGCATACAGCGAAAAAGTAATTGATCACTACGAGAACCCACGTAACGTTGGTTCATTCGATAAAGAAGATCCATCAGTAGGTAGCGGCATGGTTGGCGCTCCTGCGTGTGGTGACGTAATGAAGCTTCAAATCAAAGTGACACCTGAAGGTATCATCGAAGATGCGAAGTTCAAAACATACGGTTGTGGTAGTGCAATCGCATCAAGCTCACTAGTAACTGAGTGGGTAAAAGGTAAGTCAGTTGATGAAGCGGCAGCAATTAAAAACTCTGAGATTGCTGAAGAGCTAGAGCTTCCACCAGTGAAAGTTCACTGTTCTATTCTTGCTGAAGATGCAATCAAAGCAGCGGTTGCTGACTACAAGAAAAAACACCAAGAATAATTATTCCGTAATATAATGGGAGCTTTGACGCTCCCATTCCAATCGAAATTTAGACAGACTAAGGTGCAGTATGGCCATCACAATGACAGAATCAGCGGCAAGTCGCGTAAGAGCATTCCTAGATAACCGAGGCAAAGGTATCGGTTTACGTCTTGGAGTGAAGACGACTGGTTGTTCCGGCATGGCATACGTACTTGAGTTTGTTGATGAGCTCAATGAAGAAGACGAAGTATTTGAACTCTCTGGAGTGAAAATTATCATCGATCAAAAGAGCTTAGTGTACCTAGATGGTACTGAATTGGATTACGTGAAAGAAGGGTTGAATGAAGGTTTTGAATTCAACAACCCTAACGCGAAAAGTGAATGTGGTTGTGGTGAAAGCTTCAACGTCTAATTGATTGTCCTTCTGGGCAAACGAGTCCGGAAGGCTTTACTAGGACCCGAACTTAATGAATCACTTTGAATTATTTGGGCTACCAAGTCAGTTTAAGCTGGATGGTAGCCTTCTTTCTTCTCAGTTCCGAGAACTACAAAAACGCTTCCACCCGGATAACTTTGCAACGGGCTCAGAACGTGACCGTTTGATGGCGGTGCAAAAGGCGGCGCAAATCAACGATGCCTATCAAGTTCTGAAAAATCCTATTTCTCGCGCCGAGTATATCCTCGCAGAGCAAGGTGTTGAGATCCGAGGTGAACAGCAAACGATGCAAGATCCGATGTTCTTAATGGAGCAAATGGAACTGCGCGAAGAACTGGAAGAGATTGCTGACAACTCCGATCCTGAATCGGCGCTTTTTGACTTCGACTCTAAGGTCAGAAAAATGTACAAACAGCATCTGGCAAGCGTCGAGCAAGAGCTTGATGATGGTCTATGGGCTGAAGCCGCAGACCGAGTTCGTAAGCTAAAATTCATTGCCAAACTAAAGAACGAAATTGAGCTAGTCGAAGACAAACTCCTCGGCTAGTAAGCGTGACAAGGACCTATCATGGCACTACTTCAAATCGCAGAACCGGGCCAAAGCTCGGCACCTCATGAGCATAAGTTAGCAGCGGGTATCGACTTAGGTACTACCAACTCTTTGGTTGCTTCTGTACGTAGCGGCGATGCAACTCCACTTGCGGACGAGCAGGGCCGTACTATTTTACCTTCAGTCGTTAATTACGCTGAGGAAACGTTAACGGTCGGCCACGAAGCCAAAGCCAAAGCAGAGTTTGAACCAGAGAACACGATTATCTCTGTAAAACGTTTGATCGGTCGTTCATTAAAGGACATTCAGTCCCGTTACTCTTCACTTCCTTATCGTTTTAAAGAGAGTGAAAACGGCCTGCCAATTCTGCAAACACCTCAAGGTGACAAAAACCCGATTGAAGTATCTGCGGACATCCTAAAAGTATTGGGTAAGCGAGCTGAAGATACGTTAGGTGGTGAGTTAGCAGGTGTCGTTATTACCGTTCCTGCTTACTTTGATGACGCGCAACGTGCAGGTACAAAAGATGCGGCGAAATTAGCTGGTCTTCATGTTCTCCGTCTACTTAATGAACCAACCGCTGCGGCAATTGCTTATGGCCTAGACTCTGGTCAAGAAGGTGTGATTGCGGTTTACGATCTAGGTGGCGGTACTTTTGATATCTCTATCCTACGTTTATCGAAAGGCGTATTTGAAGTATTAGCAACAGGTGGCGATTCTGCATTAGGCGGTGACGACTTCGACCATCTATTTGCCGATTATTTAATGGAGCAAGCGGGTCTAGAAGCGCCGCTTTCTGCAGAAAAGAACCGTACACTGTTGAACATTGCTACTGAAGCTAAGATTGCTTTCTCTGAGCAAGACAGTGTTGACGTTGACGTTTTTGGTTGGAAAGGCACCGTGACTCGCGAGCAGTTCGAAGATCTGATTCGTCCGCTAGTGAAGAAAACCCTGATGTCTTGTCGTCGCGCATTAAAAGATGCGGATGTCGACGCAGATGAAGTACTCGAGGTCGTCATGGTTGGTGGCTCAACACGCACATTGCTTGTACGAGAAATGGTTGGCGAATTCTTTGGCCGTACACCACTGACAAGCATTAACCCAGATGAAGTTGTTGCAATCGGTGCGGGTATTCAAGCTGATATCCTAGCGGGTAACAAACCTGACTCTGAAATGTTGCTTCTTGATGTGATTCCACTGTCGCTCGGTATTGAAACCATGGGTGGTTTGGTCGAGAAGATCATCCCCCGCAACACTACGATTCCCGTTGCGCGTGCGCAAGAATTTACCACATTCAAAGATGGCCAAACGGCGATGAGTGTTCATGTGGTACAAGGTGAACGTGAAATGGTTGATGACTGTCGTTCACTTGCTCGCTTCTCGTTAAAAGGTATTCCTCCGATGGCAGCGGGTGCGGCACATATTCGCGTGACTTACCAAGTTGACACAGATGGCCTTCTTTCTGTTACGGCAATGGAGAAGAGCACTGGTGTTCAATCAGAGATTCAAGTAAAACCTTCTTACGGCTTAAGTGACAATGAAGTGGCGGATATGTTGCGTGATTCAATGACGCACGCAAAAGAAGACATGCAAGCTCGTGCCTTAGCTGAGCAGCGTGTTGAAGCCGACCGAGTGATAGAAGGTTTGATTGCAGCGATGCAAGCTGATGGTGATGACTTACTATCAGAACAAGAGAAACAAAACTTGATTAAAGCCATCGAAGCCTTGATTGAGCTGCGTAATGGTGATGATGCAGATGCGATAGAGCAAGGCATTAAAGATACCGATAAAGCGAGTCAAGATTTCGCATCACGCCGTATGGATAAATCGATTCGAGCTGCGTTGTCAGGTCAATCAGTAGACGATATATAAGAGATAAGTAGTTATGCCTAAGATTATTGTATTACCACACGACGATTTGTGCCCAGAAGGTGCAGTGTTGGAAGCAAACTCTGGTGACACCGTTCTAGACGTAGCGCTAAAAAACGGTATCGGTATTGAACATGCGTGTGAGAAGTCATGTGCGTGTACTACCTGCCACGTAATCATCCGTGAAGGTTTTGATTCACTAGAAGAAAGTGAAGAACTAGAAGACGACATGCTAGATAAAGCGTGGGGTCTAGAGCCTGAGTCACGCCTAGGGTGTCAGGCGAGAATCGCTGATGAAGACTTGGTGGTAGAAATTCCTAAATACACACTAAACCACGCTTCAGAAGATCACTAAAACTATCTTCCCAATATAGGGAAGAAGCAAAAGGAAGATGAGCAATGAAATGGACAGATTCTCGCGATATCGCGATTGAACTTTGTGACAAGTTTCCAGATGTCGATCCAAAAACAGTGCGTTTTACCGATCTTCATCAATGGATCATGGAGTTAGATGAGTTTGACGATGAGCCAAACCGTTCTAATGAAAAGATTCTAGAAGCCGTTATCATGTGCTGGATGGACGAAGCAGACTAAGTCTGTAAAACACAGCCTAGTTAACAATTCTTACTAAAAAAAGCGGACCTTTAGGTCCGTTTTTTTATCCAATTGACATTTTTGCCCTACATAATGCTAACATCCGTGAGTTATTAAAAAGAAGCAGCGTAGGCAACGCTGCTATAAGACAAGGAGAAACCATGTCTACACAGATGTCTGTATTTTTAAGTCAAGAGTCGGCAGCACCACATTGGGGTGAAAAAGCACTGCTTTCATTCGCTGAAAACGGCGCAACTATTCACTTAGGTGAAGGTTATGATCTCGGCGCAATTCAACGTGCAGCTCGTCAGCTAGATGGCCAAGGAATTCGTTCTATTTTTCTTTCTGGTGATAACTGGGATCTAGAGAGCGTATGGGCTTTCCACCAAGGGTTCCGTAACCCTAAAAAACATGGCTCAGTTGAGTGGGCTGCATTGTCTGATGAAGATCAAGCAGAGCTTCAAGCTCGTATTACTTCGACTGATTTTACCCGCGATATTATCAACAAAACGGCAGAAGAAGTTGCTCCTCGTCAGCTAGCGACAATGGCTGCTGAATTCATCAAATCTGTTGCGCCGAAAGGCACGGTGACAGCACGTATCGTCAAAGACAAAGACTTGTTGGCAGAAGGTTGGGAAGGTATTTACGCAGTAGGCCGTGGTTCTGAGCGTACTTCTGCGATGCTTCAGTTAGACTACAACCCAACTGGTGACGAAAACGCACCTGTATTCGCATGTCTTGTGGGTAAAGGCATCACCTTTGATTCCGGTGGTTACAGCTTGAAGCCTTCTACCTTCATGAGTGCAATGAAAGCAGATATGGGTGGCTCGGGTACTATCACTGGTGGCCTAGGATTAGCTATCTTGCGCGGTTTAAACAAGCGCGTAAAACTGATCTTGTGTTGTGCTGAGAACATGGTTTCTGGCCGTGCCCTTAAGCTTGGCGACATCATCACTTACAAAAACGGCAAAACCGTTGAGATTATGAATACCGACGCGGAAGGTCGCTTGGTGCTTGCAGACGGTCTTATCTACGCCAGTGAGCAAAAGCCTGAGTTAATCATTGACTGCGCGACGCTAACAGGCGCAGCGAAGAATGCGTTAGGTAACGATTACCATGCGCTAATGAGCTTTGATGATGAGCTATCGCATCAAGCGCTTACGGCGGCAAGCCAGGAAAAAGAAGGCTTGTGGCCGCTACCACTTGCTGATTTCCATCGAGAAATGCTGCCATCTAATTTTGCCGATTTATCGAATATCAGCTCTGGTGATTATTCTCCAGGTGCAAGTACTGCAGCTGCATTCTTGTCTTACTTCGTTGAGGACTACAAAAAAGGCTGGTTACATTTCGACTGTGCGGGTACGTATCGTAAAGCCGCTTCTGATAAATGGGCTGCGGGAGCAACGGGTATGGGTGTTCGTACACTTGCTCGTTTCCTCAATGAGCAAGCTGGAAAATAAGATTGATTGCAGCACTCTCTTGTTTGAGTGCTGCTCTTACCCAGTAAGTCACTTTAAAAGCACAACTATTATTACAAGTACAGAAAGGAAATTTTATGGCTCTAGAAAGAACATTTTCAATCATTAAGCCTGATGCTGTAGAGCGAAACCTAATTGGTGAAATCTACAATCGTATTGAAAAGGCTGGCCTACGTATCATCGCTGCCAAAATGGTTCACCTGACAGAAGATCAGGCAAGCGGCTTTTATGCAGAGCATGAAGGTAAAGAGTTTTTCCCTCCTCTAAAAGAGTTCATGACATCTGGTCCTATTATGGTTCAGGTATTGGAAGGCGAAAATGCGATTGCACGTTACCGCGAGCTAATGGGTAAAACCAACCCAGAGGACGCGGCATGTGGCACTTTGCGTGCTGATTACGCACTCAGCATGCGTCACAATTCAGTTCATGGTTCAGATAGCCCTGAGTCTGCCGCTCGTGAAATTGAGTTTTTCTTCCCTGAATCAGAAGTTTTCTCTCGCTAACTCGTTCATGCATCACTTTTGCGTGATGATCTAGTTCGTAATAACCTCGGAATTGTCCGAGGTTTTTTATTCCGCATTCTCCATTTCACCGGCGAGTTCATTCGTAATTATTCGCGAAGATGTTGGCTAATCTGAGCATCTTACAGGGGTGAAAGCTTAGTTACGTGTGTTTGTTCTCACTGTTTTCTCTGTACCACTTCTACGCTTTTGTTGTCGGTTGTCTAATCATTATTCTCACCGTAAAGCCTGATTAAAATTTAATCGTTTTTATTTTAATGCCTTAGCAAACTCAGGGTCTTACACCCCTTGTTGTAGCTGCATAAAGGCTGTACAATTCGCGCCCTTATTCTTGTTTCAGTCATTGAGAGGCAACATGACCACTGAAAAAATCAATCTACTCGACTTTGATCGCAAAGGCATGCGTCAGTTTTTCGCGGAAGAACTTGGCGAGAAAGCGTTTCGTGCCGATCAGGTTATGAAGTGGATCTACCATTTCGGTGTAGATGACTTCGAAAAAATGACAAACATCAACAAGAAGCTGCGCGAAAAGCTTTTACACAAGTGTGAAATTAAAGCACCAACTGTAGCAGAAGCTCAGCATTCTTCAGACGGCACGATCAAGTGGGCAATGAAGGTTGGTGATCAGGATGTAGAAACGGTTTACATTCCAGAAGATGATCGCGCAACGCTTTGTGTATCTTCTCAAGTAGGTTGTGCATTGGAATGTAAGTTCTGCTCAACAGCACAGCAGGGCTTTAACCGTAACTTGAAAGTTTCAGAGATCATCGGTCAGGTGTGGCGTGCTGCACGTGAAATTGGTCTTGAGAAAGAAACAGGCCGTCGCCCAATTACGAACGTCGTGATGATGGGTATGGGTGAGCCGCTTCTTAATATGAAGAACTTGATTCCAGCACTGGAGTTAATGTTGGATGACCTTGGCTTTGGTTTGTCGAAGCGTCGCGTAACCGTATCAACATCAGGTGTGGTTTCTGGTCTTGATCAGATGACGGGCAAAATCGACGTTGCGTTGGCGATCTCTCTTCATGCGCCAAACGATAAGCTGCGTAGTGAAATCATGCCAATTAACGATCGTTGGGATATTCAAGATTTCCTAGCATCCGTTCGTCGTTACATTGCTTCATCGAATGCAAACCGTGGCAAGGTAACAGTCGAGTACGTGTTGCTTGATCATGTGAACGATGACATGGACCATGCACGCGAGCTGGCTGAATTGATGAAAGACACACCATGTAAGATTAACTTGATTCCGTTTAACCCGTACCCAGGTTCACCTTACAAGAAACCAAGTAACTCACGTATTGATCGCTTCCAAAAAACATTGATGCAATACGAGCACACAGTTACGGTTCGTAAAACACGTGGTGATGACATTGATGCCGCATGTGGTCAGTTGGTCGGTGATGTAATTGACCGAACTAAACGTACGGCAATGCTGAAAGCGTCACGCGGTGCCGATACCATTGAAGTGAAAGCTGTATAAACGACCGGAATTCAAAAATAGCCAGAGCCATTCGCTCTGGCTATTTTGTTTATTGTTTAGGACATTTTCGCCAAGATTTGGGACTATCACTCTTCAACCTAAGGTTATTTGGGTATAATTTCGAATTCCTTTGTCAAAGTTTGGACAAAAGCTTGAGCTATCTGTTAGTTTGAGTGTAAAGAGTTTTTGTCTTCGTTGCGCATTCGCTTATCATGATATGTAACACTAACGATGACACCGATAATTCTCAGCACTTTCTCACATACGTTTTGCTGATTTTTGCAAAACGGGTATTCGCACTCAGATCGCTGAGAGTTTCTTAAAATTATTATTTTTGGTTAACGCGTTTTGGCTAGCTATCTTTAAAGAGGCTTAAGAAAAATAACGAAAATACATGACCACGTTAGCCACTAAAACAGATTAAATACCGCCATTATGACAGAACACGAAAATACGAATGAAGTGCCACTCTCTATTGAAGCTGGCACATTACTGAAAAACAAACGTGAATCCTTGGGAATGAGCCAAAAGCAAGTTGCCGACCGCCTGAGGCTTCGCATTTCTGTGATTGAAGATATTGAAAATAACCGATTTGAATCTCAACAAGTCGCGACATTTACGCGTGGTTACTTACGCTCTTACGCTAAATTCGTAGGTCTTGATGAGAAGGTGGTTTTGACGGCGTTAGAGCAGACTGCCGATGCTCAGCCTCAAGAGCAAGAAATTGAAATGCAAAGCTTCTCTCGTAAAACAAAAGACGAGAAGCACAATAGCCGTATTATGCTCCTTACTTGGGTTATCGGGCTAGTCATTATTGGCATTTCAGCTGCATGGTGGTGGCAAAACCAACAAGAGAATAGCCTAACTAAGGAAGTAACGGATTCAAGTGTTGAAGCGCCGCAGCCCACTGCTCAAGAATTAGCTGATATCGATTTGATGACGGCTGAAGAGTTAATCGCAAGCACTCCTGAAGAAGTTGCTTCAACTAATGAAGGTGTTGCTGAATTGACTGAAGCACCCGTTGAGCAAGGGGCGGATCCTTTGCTGACTGAAACTGAAAATACAACAAGCGTAGATTCTGAAGAACCTGTTGCCGTGATTGAAGCGGCGGAAGAGGAACAGCCTGCGCCAGTAGTACCTGAAGGCATGACACTTCTTACTATGAAGTTTAAAGCGGACTGTTGGATTCAAGTAAAAGACACCAATGGTAAAACGCTGGTAAGTGGTACTCATAAGCCAGGACAAGATGTAGAACTTACCGGAAAAGCGCCATTTAAAGTGATATTAGGCGCACCGGAAGGGGTTACAATGACATTTGCAAGTGAACCTGTCGACCTTTCTGGGTATACTTCAGGCAAAGTAGCTAGATTCACTCTACCGTTATAAAAAATTATGCAACACGAATCTCCAATTATTCGTCGTAAATCGACGCGTATTTATGTGGGTGATGTGCCAATTGGTGATGGTGCGCCAATTGCAGTACAGTCAATGACTAACACTCGCACGACTGACGTAGAAGCGACAGTCGCTCAAATCCGAGCACTAGAAAAAGTCGGCGCAGATATCGTTCGAGTTTCTGTACCTACGATGGACGCAGCAGAAGCTTTCAAACTGATTAAACAGCAAGTTTCTGTACCATTAGTGGCTGATATTCATTTCGACTATCGTATCGCGCTGAAAGTGGCGGAGTACGGAGTTGACTGTTTACGTATCAACCCAGGTAACATCGGCAATGAAGAGCGCATTCGCGCTGTTGTTGATTGCGCTCGCGATAAAAATATCCCGATCCGTATTGGTGTCAATGGTGGATCTTTGGAAAAAGATCTACAGATGAAATACGGTGAGCCTACGCCAGAAGCCTTGGTTGAATCGGCGATGCGTCACGTAGATCATCTCGATCGTCTTAACTTTGACCAATTTAAAGTTAGCGTGAAAGCTTCAGACGTTTTTCTTGCGGTGGATTCATATCGTCTGCTGGCGAAGAAAATCGATCAGCCTCTTCATTTAGGTATCACAGAGGCGGGTGGTGCTCGAGCTGGCGCTGTTAAGTCATCTGTTGGCTTAGGTATGCTGTTATCTGAAGGGATAGGCGATACGCTGCGTATCTCTTTGGCTGCCGATCCAGTTGAAGAAATCAAAGTCGGTTTCGACATCCTTAAATCTCTGCGCATTCGCTCTCGAGGCATCAACTTTATTGCGTGCCCAAGCTGCTCACGCCAAGAATTCGATGTGATTGGTACGGTGAATGCACTGGAGCAACGTTTAGAAGACATCATCACGCCAATGGATGTGTCTATCATCGGTTGTGTGGTAAACGGCCCTGGTGAAGCAGAAGTTTCTCACTTAGGTCTAGCAGGTAGTAACAAGAAGAGCGCATTCTACGAAGATGGTAAACGCCAGAAAGAGCGCTTTGATAACGATGACCTTGTGAATAAGCTAGAAGCTAAGATCCGTGCGAAAGCAGCTATGATGAATGGCGAAAACCGCATCGAAGTTAAAGTACAAGATTAATCTCAACGAGAATTACGGTAAGTATTGTGGCAAAAACAATTCAAGCAATTCGAGGCATGAACGATTGCCTCCCAACTCAGTCGCCACTGTGGCAAAAACTAGAAAACACAGTGAAAAATGTAATTAGCGCATACGGTTATAACGAAGTGCGCATGCCAATCGTTGAAGAAACAAACCTATTCAGCCGCGCTGTTGGTGAAGAAACAGACGTCGTTTCAAAAGAAATGTACACCTTTGATGACCGTAACGGCGACAGCCTAACACTTCGCCCTGAAGGTACGGCGGGTTGTGTACGTTCATGTATTCAAAACAGCCTTATCAACCGTGATGAACAGCGTCTGTGGTACATGGGGCCTATGTTCCGCCATGAACGTCCGCAGAAAGGTCGTTACCGTCAATTCCACCAGTGTGGTGTTGAGGTGTTTGGTCTAAATGGTCCAGATGTTGATGCAGAGCTTATCATGATGACGGCGCGTTTATGGCGTGAGCTAGGTATCAATGAACATGTTCGTCTTGAGCTGAACTCTATCGGTTCTCAAGAAGACCGCGCAGACTACCGTACTGCACTGGTTGCATTCCTTGAGCAACATATTGATGTGCTAGATGAAGATTGTAAGCGTCGCATGCACACGAACCCACTGCGTGTTCTGGATACGAAGAACCCAGACGTTCAAGCTATTTTAGGTGATGCGCCTCGCCTTTCAGATTACTTGGGTGAAGAATCTAAAGCACACTTCGCAGGTCTATGTGAACTTTTAGACGCTGCAGGTATCAAATACACAGTTAACGAACGTCTAGTTCGTGGTCTGGATTACTACAATCGCACGGTATTTGAGTGGATCACTGAGAGCCTAGGTGCTCAAGGCACTGTATGTGGCGGTGGTCGTTACGATGGTCTTGTAGAGCAATTAGGTGGTAAACCAACACCAGCGGTTGGCTTTGCAATGGGCCTAGAGCGTCTAGTACTGATGCTAGAAACGTTGGAACTGACAGACGTTCGTCGCAGTGTTGACGTGTACGTAGTCACAGCGGGTGAAGGCACCATGATGGCAGGAATGAAGCTAGCAGAACAGCTTCGCGAGTCTGTTCCAGGCGTTCGTGTGATGAATCACTTCGGTGGCGGTAACTTCAAGAAACAGTTTAAACGCGCAGACAAAGTTGGTGCTGTTGTAGCATTGGTTCTGGGCGAAAACGAAGTTGCGGATAATACCGTAGTACTGAAAGACTTAGCTGGTGGTGAGCAAGAGACTTACAACCAAGCAGAAGTTGCAGAAAAGATCGCAGCACTGATTTAAGTCTTTTAGTAATCTAACAAAATTACATCCTAGTTCGTAAGCTAAGGCTCCCAAATGTGGAGCCTTTAAACGAAATAGGAACAATGGCAGCTAAGCTGCCATTTACATGTTTTAAGAGGACAGGAAGTGGAACTTTACGATACTGAAGAACAACAAGTTGAAGCCATTAAAGACTGGTGGAAGGAAAACGGCAAAGCCGTCATCATCGGTGCGGTCGTTGGTTTAGGTGGTCTATTTGGCTGGCGTTACTACCAGGATTCTGTGATTCAGGCGAGTGAAGCAGCTTCTCAAAGCTACACGACAGCAATGAATGCTTTGCAAGACAAAGGCACTGATGCTCAAGCTGACGTGAAAGCTTTCATTGAGTCAAATGAAGTAAAAGAATACTCAGTATTGGCTGCGCTACAACTTGCTAAAGCACAAGTTGAAGCTCAAGACCTTTCTGCTGCATTGGAGCAACTGAAGTGGGCGCAAAGCAACATTCAAGATGCTGCGTTGTTACCATTGATTAGTTACCGCATTGCGCGTATTGAGACGGAAATGGGTAACTTCGACGCTGCAACGGCAGAGCTAAGTAACGTCACTGATACAGCATGGACAGGTCGTATTGCTGAACTTCGTGGCGATATTGCGATTCGCCAAGGTGACAAAGATGCTGCGTACGCTGCGTATACTGAAGCTCAGCAAGCGGCAGATGCAAGCCCGACACTACAAATGAAATTGGACGATCTGGCGAAATAAGGACCGCATTGGATGAAAAGAGTCTTTAAGAAAGCCTTGCTAGGGGCGTTAACAATGGGAGTACTTGCCGGTTGTGCAGGTGAGAAAGACACCATTGTAATGGCGCCACTACCTCAGGTAGACAGTCAGTTTACAACCAGTAGTGAGTGGAGCACATCGGTTGGCGATGGTGTCGGTCATTACTTTTCAAAGCTATCCCCTGTATTTGCGAATGATACATTGTTCGTGGCAAGTCGTGATGGCTTAGTAAAAGCGCTGGATCCTGAGAATGGTAAACAACGTTGGCAAACGGACCTAGAAGAAGATGTCATTGCTCGTCTCTCTGGTGGTATCACAGCGGCATACGGAAACCTTTACATTGGCTCTGAGAATGGTGAAGTCATCTCTCTTGACCAAGAAACAGGTGAAATTGTTTGGCGTGTAAAAGTTGGTGGTGAGGTACTGGCGAAGCCAGTTGCAGATTCAGGCCTTATTATCATCAATACTAGCCGAGGCATGTTGATTGCCCTTAATGAGAGTACAGGTGAGCAACGCTGGGCATTGAGTACAGAAGTGCCGAACTTAACTTTACGTGGCGACAGTACTCCAACTGCAATTGGCGGCGGTGTATTTTGGGGAACGGCAAATGGCCGACTCGCAGCTGCTATCGTTGAGCGTGGTCAGTTGATTTGGCAACAGCCTGTTGGTACGCCAAAAGGCGCGACAGAAATTGATCGTTTGGTTGACGTTGATTCATCGCCAATTGTGCTAGGCGGTACTCTTTTCACCATTGGATACAATGGTCAACTTATCGCCATTGACTTGCGTTCAGCGAACCCGATTTGGAAACGTAATTACTCATCTGCGACAGACATTTCTACAGATGGTAGTCGCATCTTTGTGATAACGGAAAAAGATCATGTTGTTGCCGTTGATTCACGAAGCGGGACTGAGTTGTGGGAAAACAGCTTGCTTGAGCACCGACAACTTACAGCGCCAGTTATTGTTGGCAATTATCTCGTTGTCGGTGACACGCTTGGTTACCTTCACTGGATGGATCGTTCAACGGGCGAATTTGTTGCGCAGCAGTTTGTCGATGATAGTGGCTTGGCAGTTGGCCCGACGTTATTGTCGGATGGTTATGTGATTACAACTCGCAACGGCGATGTAAAGAAACTAACCATTAACGAATAATATCGTGATATAATTCACATTCGGCTCCTGGCTGGTGACAGCTAGGAGCCGTTTTGTTGTTTGAATTTATTAACCCTGACGTGGTTATAGGTAAAAAGCTGGTTTGATTTGGCATCGAGCAAGTCGTTACCTATAACTACAGAAGAAAGATTATTGTAGAGGTTGTTATGGTACCTGTTGTAGCTCTAGTAGGGCGTCCGAACGTAGGTAAATCTACACTATTTAACCGATTGACTCGCACTCGTGACGCGTTGGTTGCGGACTTTCCAGGCCTAACGCGAGACCGTAAATATGGCCAGGCGAGACTTGGTGAAGAGCACGAATTCATTGTGATTGATACTGGTGGTATCGATGGCACAGAAGAAGGCGTGGAAACAAAGATGGCAGAACAGTCATTAGCCGCGATTGATGAGGCTGATGTTGTATTGTTCCTTGTTGACGGTCGTGCTGGTCTGACACCTTCAGATGAAGCAATTGCTGCGCATCTGCGTAAAATTGAAAAGCCAGCGATGCTGGTAGTAAACAAAATCGATGGTATTGATGCCGATGCGGCGTGTGCTGACTTTTGGCAGCTCGGCGTGGATGATATGTACCAGATTGCGGCCGCTCATGGCCGTGGTGTGACCGCTTTGCTTGAGCGTGCTTTATCTCCATTTTTTGATGATCTACTAACAAGTGAATCTGAAGAAGGTGAGATTGAAGACCTGACTGGATTCGAAGACGAAGAGCCTCTTGTTGAAGATTACACTGAAGAAGACGCAGAAGCAGAGTTCAAACGCCTTCAAGAGCAGCCGATTAAGTTGGCGATCATCGGTCGTCCTAACGTAGGTAAATCGACACTGACTAACCGTATTCTGGGTGAAGAACGTGTGGTTGTATACGATATGCCTGGTACAACGCGCGATTCTATCTACATCCCGATGGAGCGTGATGGACGCGAATACGTACTAATTGATACCGCAGGTGTTCGTCGTCGTGGTCGTATCAATGAAACGGTTGAAAAGTTCTCTGTTGTTAAGACGCTGAAAGCGGTAGAAGATGCAAACGTCGTTCTACTGGTGATTGATGCACGTGAAAATATTTCAGACCAAGACCTAAGCTTGCTTGGTTTTGCACTGAATGCTGGCCGCTCAATTGTCATCGCCGTTAACAAGTGGGATGGTCTAGACAGTGACGTGAAAGAAAGCGTGAAGAAAGAACTGGACCGCCGTCTAGGATTCGTCGACTTCGCGCGTATCCACTTTATCTCTGCGCTGCACGGTACTGGCGTTGGTCACTTGTTTGAATCTATTCAAGAAGCATATAACTCGGCGACAACGCGTGTGGGTACGTCAGTACTGACGCGTATCATGAAGATGGCTGTGGATGATCACCAACCGCCAATGGTTCGTGGTCGTCGTATCAAACTCAAATACGCACACGCAGGTGGTTACAACCCACCGATCGTTGTTATCCACGGTAACATGGTTCGTGAATTGCCAGATTCGTATAAACGTTATCTGATGAACTACTTCCGTAAGTCTCTGGAAATTATGGGAACACCGATTCGCATTAACTTCCACAACAGTGATAACCCATACGAGAACCGTACGAATAAGCTTACGCTATCACAAGAGCGTAAACGCAAACGTATGATGTCGATGGTGAAAAACCGCAATAAATAATGAAATTCGAATACCCAAGTTTCTACTTGGGTATTTTTTTATCAAAAGTAATCGTAAAAATGACTATCACAGCAACAAAGACTCGTTTTTGTCATCAAACATGGCAATTAGAAGCACAAATACAGCTCGTTCAATCTACGGAAGAAGTGACTTACGTTATTACAGATGTCACGCCGTTCCATCCCGTTAGTCACATATGGCCGGATCACCCTGCAGATAAAGGAACGTTGAAGGTGAATGGGTCTGAGCATGACGTAGTAGATTGCCAAGTTGGAGCAGTGGAGCAGGAGAGTGGTGCTTTGTATGTGGGTAGTGACATCTCTGTAAAGCGTGATGCTGAAGGTTGGGTGTTTGTCGTCGTGCATGTTTTATCACGTACGGAATCATTTGCAATTAATGACTTGGTAACATTAGCGGTAGATAAAGACTATCAAAATGCTGTGAGTCGAGGCCACACTGCAGGACACTTAGCGTATTTGGCGTTGAATAAAGTACTATCGGAAGACTATTGGCGAAAAGACGCAGACCGCAAAGACCCACATGGTTATTATGACTTTAATAGCTATGCGCAAGTTACTAGTTATGTCACTCCAGACAAGTGCCTCGATACGTACCGTTTAGGCAAAACACTCCGTAAAAGAGGATTAAACAGTGCAGATATGCTGAATGACCTCCAGGCGATTGCAGAAAAAGTGAATGGCCAACTGGTTGAATGGCTTCAAAGAGATGCGATGATCACCATGGAATGCCACGGTGACAGATTAACGGATTCTCGCTATTGGAAGTGCGATTTAGGGGAAGGTCAATTAGCGGTAATCCCTTGTGGTGGAACGCATGCGAGCCATTTAAATGAGTTTGCTTTTATCCAAGTTAAACTCGTTAAGCTCGACGCTCAAACTATCGAAATGCACACCAATGTAAACACTGCTTTTTGAATAAGATCTTTTTATTAAATTCTGATTTTTCGTTTAATTAAATCTCTTTAAGGTTTTTTATTCTATATTAAATTGGAATGCAGAATATGTAACTTATGCTTTCGGTGTGTGGTTATATAAATATTCTTTTAAGGGGTGATCGCTGATCAAGGAGTAAATATCAGACGATCAGTATAAGATCCTACGTATCAAGTATGGTTAACGCCTCGTGAAACTTGTTGGGGCGGTGATGAAGATCAACATACTTGTTCGTTATTTTGAGTAGCATGCGTTACTCGAAATTGCTTAGTTTAGAGAGAGGAACGGGATATGCAGCAGAACATTTGCCCGACTTGCAATGTCGAACTGGAATGGACAGGACAATACCATTGTGCACAGTGTGAATCGGATTTTAAAAAAGTAGGTTTTTGCCCTGATTGTGAGGCGGAGCTGGAGAAGCTGCAAGCATGCGGTGCTGCGAGTTACTTTTGTAATGTGTGTAATGAACTCAAATCAAAATCACGTGTCCGATTTGAGTTCCAGAAAATCAGTTAACCAGAGTTTGTATTCAGTTAACGGTAGAGCGAACGTCGCCTTCGGCTAATCGAGTAATCAATACATCTCCCGATTTTACATCTGAAGATTGAGTAATCACTTTACCTTGCTCAGTTTGAGTAATTGAGTAACCTCGTTTCAATGTCGCTAGTGGGCTGACGGTGTCTAATTTCTCTGCAGCAATCGCGAGTTGATGGCGCATAGTCAGTAATTTGCGATCCATTGCATCCATGAGCTTTTGCTCAACACGTTCTAGCTTCGACTTCTGCTCGGCAAGGCGTGTTACAGGAGAATTTAATTGCAGCCGATAATGTTGACGCTCGATTCGCTGTTGACGCAAGGCAATAAAACGACTCATCGCTCGCTGTAAGCGCATGTCCAACTCATCTAACTGTTGCGTCTGACGTTGCAAGCGATAGCTTGGGTGCTGTCTCTCTAGACGGTGCACTAATTGAGCAAATTGCTGCTTTTGTTGTGCTAGGTAGTAACGCATCGCGCTCGCTAACTTATGCTGGCGGGTAACTAAAGCTTGATCTTTGTGGCTGTTATCACGGCTTACTAGCTCAGCGGCTGCTGATGGAGTAGGCGCGCGTACGTCGGCGACAAAATCAGCTATTGTCACGTCAACTTCATGTCCAACGGCGCTAATAATAGGAATTTGGCTTGCTGCAATCGTGCGAGCTAATATCTCGTTGTTAAAGCACCATAAGTCTTCTAATGAACCACCACCTCGGCCCACAATTAGTACATCACATTCATCACGGCTGTTAGCGCGACCAATGGCTTGTGCAATTTGAATGGCTGCGTCCTCACCTTGTACCACTGTCGGATAAATCACAACAGGTAGGGAAGGATCACGACGTTTCAATACGTCTAAGATATCGTAAAGCGCGGCACCAGTTTTCGATGTGATGACGCCAACACGTTTAGGGTGCTCAGGCAAAGATTGCTTATTGATTTGCGCGAACAACCCTTCTGCTGCAAGCTTCATTTTCAGCTCTTCAAACTCTTGTTGAAGACGGCCATCACCTTCCGGTTGCATGCTTTCGATGATCAATTGGTAGTCACCGCGAGGCTCATAAAGAGACAGACGAGCTTTTACTAGGACTTGATTACCGTTAGCGGGTTTGAAAGTAACGCGGCGATTGTTACCACGAAACATGGCACATTTAACTTGAGCGCGAGAGTCTTTAAGAGTGAGGTACCAGTGACCAGAGACAGGAGCTGAAAAGTTGGATATCTCTCCGACGAGCCAAACGATCCCCATTTCGTTTTCAAGGAGTAAACGAACTTCTGCGTTGAGACGAGAAACAGTAAAGATGTTTTGATTGGTCTTGGAGAGCACAGCTAATCTCTTAGACGTGAGTATGGAAATTAGCGGCAATATAATACATAGCAAGGGGGTAATTGCAAGAAAAAAATTAAAAAATTTGTGGTCAAGCGATTGCGTTAACCGTATAATCCCTCCGCAATATCTAATCCAAATGTAGCTAGTTGCTAACGCAGGTTACCCTCATTATGCGAAACGATGAGATTGGATTGTTCTTTTTACTCCTCTAATTGTGAGATATTGCAAATGCTAAGAATTGCCAAAGAAGCGCTGACATTCGATGACGTACTACTTGTGCCAGCACACTCCACCGTTCTCCCAAACACAGCTGATCTTCGCACTCAGCTAACTAAGAACATCACCCTAAACATCCCAATGATTTCAGCGTCTATGGACACTGTTACTGAAGCTCGTCTAGCAATTGCGCTAGCGCAAGAGGGTGGCATTGGCTTTATCCACAAGAACATGTCTATTGAGCAGCAGGCAGCCGAAGTTCGTAAAGTTAAGAAGTTCGAAGCTGGTATGGTAACTGACGCGGTTACTGTAAACCCTGACGCGACCATCGCTGATGTTGTTGCACTCACTGAAAAGCATGGTTTTGCAGGTTTCCCTGTTGTCACTGAGAGCAATGAGCTTGTTGGTATTATCACTGGTCGTGACGTTCGTTTTGTGACGGACCTTTCTAAGAAAGTATCTTCAGTAATGACGCCAAAAGAGAAGTTGGCAGCAGTTAAAGAAGGTGCAACACGAGAAGAAGTGCAAGAGAAAATGCACGAAGCTCGTGTAGAGAAAGTATTGGTTGTGAATGATGAGTTCCAACTAACCGGTATGATTACTGCGAAAGACTTCCACAAAGCAGAACGTAAACCAAACGCATGTAAAGATGAGCGTGGTCGCCTACGTGTTGGCGCAGCAGTTGGTGCTGGTGCGGGTAACGAAGAGCGTGTTGCTGCTCTAGTTGAAGCAGGCGTTGACATTCTACTTATCGACTCTTCACACGGACATTCTGAAGGTGTACTAAACCGCATCCGCGAAACTCGCGCTGCTTACCCAGATCTAGACATCATCGGTGGTAACGTAGCAACAGGTGCTGGTGCTAAAGCACTAATCGAAGCTGGCGTAAGCGCAGTGAAAGTGGGTATCGGCCCTGGTTCTATCTGTACAACTCGTATTGTAACGGGTGTGGGAGTTCCACAAATCACTGCAATCGCAGATGCGGCAGAAGTGGCTAATGATTATGGTATTCCGGTTATTGCTGACGGTGGTATCCGTTTCTCAGGTGATATCTGTAAAGCAATCGTAGCTGGCGCATCATGTGTGATGGTTGGTTCTATGTTTGCAGGTACTGAAGAAGCGCCGGGTGAAGTGATTCTATACAACGGCCGTTCTTACAAGTCTTACCGTGGCATGGGTTCTCTTGGTGCTATGTCTCAAGGTTCTTCTGACCGTTACTTCCAGTCTGACAACGCAGCGGACAAGCTAGTACCAGAAGGTATCGAAGGTCGTATCGCATACAAAGGCCGTCTAAAAGAGATCGTACACCAACAAATGGGTGGTCTACGTTCAAGCATGGGTCTAACTGGTTCTGCAACTATCGAAGATATGCGTACGAAAGCTGAATTTGTACGTATCTCTGGTGCTGGTATGCAAGAGTCTCATGTACACGATGTTCAAATTACTAAGGAAGCACCGAACTACCGTCTAGGGAACTAATTACCTAACGGAAACGTTTGCTTTTTCCTTGAAGCATTAAGAAGAGGCGAGTACACTCGCCTCGGTTTTAATCACTTAGCCTTAAAAAGACTGCTCAAAATGACTAAAAATATCCATGACCAACGTATTCTGATCTTGGACTTCGGTTCTCAGTACACTCAATTAGTAGCACGCCGCGTACGTGAAATCGGCGTTTACTGTGAACTATGGAGCTGGGATGTAGAAGAAGCGGATATTCGCGAATTCAACCCAGATGGCATTATCCTATCTGGCGGTCCAGAAAGCGTAACGGAAGAGAACTCTCCACGCGCGCCTCAATATGTGTTTGATTCTGGTGTTCCTTTGCTTGGCGTATGTTACGGCATGCAAACCATGGCGGAACAGTTAGGAGGCAAAGTAGCGGGCTCTAACGAACGTGAGTTTGGCTACGCTCAGGTTAAAGTTTCTGGTGAATGTGCTCTATTTAAAGACCTTGAAGCAACTCAAGACGTTTGGATGAGCCATGGCGACAAAGTAGTAGAGATCCCAGCCGATTTCGTAAAAGTTGGTGAGACAGACACTTGTCCTTACGCTGCGATGGCGAACGAAGAGAAGAAATACTACGGCGTTCAGTTCCACCCAGAAGTGACACACACAAAAGGTGGCCTACAAATGCTTGAGAACTTTGTTCTTGGCGTATGTGGCTGTGAGCGTCTATGGACTTCGGAATCTATCATCGAAGACGCGGTTGCTCGCATTAAAGAGCAAGTGGGTGACGACGAAGTTATCCTAGGTCTATCTGGTGGTGTTGATTCATCGGTAGTTGCGATGCTGGTTCACCGTGCAATCGGCGACAAGCTAACGTGTGTATTTGTTGATAACGGTCTACTGCGTCTAAACGAAGGTCAACAAGTAATGGATATGTTCGGCGACCAATTTGGTTTGAACATCATCAAAGTTGACGCTGAAGAACGCTTCCTCAAAGCACTTGAAGGCAAGTCTGACCCAGAAGAGAAGCGTAAGACTATCGGTCACGTATTCGTAGATGTATTCGATGAAGAGTCTAAGAAGCTGAAAAATGCGAAATGGCTAGCTCAAGGTACGATTTACCCTGATGTAATCGAGTCAGCTGCATCTAAGACTGGTAAAGCGCACGTGATCAAATCGCACCACAACGTGGGCGGTCTTCCCGATGACATGGAAATGGGTCTTGTTGAGCCACTACGTGAGCTGTTCAAAGATGAAGTACGTAAGATTGGTCTAGAGCTAGGCCTGCCTTATAACATGCTTTACCGCCACCCATTCCCAGGTCCTGGTCTAGGTGTTCGTGTTCTTGGTGAAATCAAGAAAGAATACTGTGACTTGCTACGCCGTGCTGATGCTATCTTTATTGAAGAGCTTCACGCTGCAGACCTATATGACAAAGTATCTCAAGCGTTCACGGTATTCCTACCAGTACGTTCTGTTGGTGTAATGGGCGATGGCCGTAAATACGACTGGGTTGTATCACTGCGTGCAGTAGAAACCATCGACTTTATGACGGCACACTGGGCGCACCTACCATACGACTTCCTAGGTAAGGTATCTAACCGTATTATCAACGAAGTTGATGGCATTTCTCGTGTTGTTTACGACATTTCTGGTAAGCCACCAGCGACTATCGAGTGGGAATAATTTTCCTCTAGACAGTTGAGTTTATAAGAACCAGCCTTCGGGCTGGTTTTTTTGTACTTCAAGTTTGTGAAGAGGTGGTTCAACTTTTTTGTGAGAGATATATACATGCGGTTAAATTAAATATATATTCATTTTAGTTGTTTAATTATCATAAATGGTATTGCTATGGAACAGGCTGACGTTACCTCTCTCATTCCCATCCTTATTACTCTTTTCCTCGCGCTGACCACAAGAAATGTCGTTGTTGGTTTATTCGCGGGTGTGGTGAGTGGTGTCGCTATGCTTGAAGGGACATTTGTCGAAAAAGGGCCACTAGACTCGTTTAGTGCATTGATGAAAAGCTATCTACTGCCGCAATTAACTGACAGCTACAATGCGGGCGTCATTTTGCTCTTGGTCTTTATTGGTGGCTTTGTTGCCTTGATGGAGAAATCTGGCGGTGGTGTGGCGTTTGCTAAAAAGGTTACTCAATGGGTTGCGAGTAAATGCCAAGCTCAACTGTCCGCATGGTTCGGTGGTGTGGTTATTTTCTTCTCAGACCTTGGTACACCACTGATTGTTGGCCCTGTTTTTCGCCCTTTATTTGATAAGTTAAAAGTATCACGCCAAAAATTAGCTTTTATTATCGACTCTACTTCCTCTCCCGTCGCAATCTTGATCCCTTTTATCGGATGGGGCGTTTACATCATGGGATTGATTCAAAAAGAGTTTACTGCCCTGAATGTCAGTATGAGTGATTGGGATGCTTTCATTGGTGCGATCCCGTATCAGTTTTACGCCTTTCTTGCGATCGCGATTGTGCCGATTGTCTCTTTCTTCAAATTAGATTTCGGACCGATGGCGAAGGCTGAACAACTAGCAGAGCAGGGCTCCGACTTTGGGAAAGTGCAGGAGTCCATGAATGTGTTTACGCATAAAAATGCAAAATCTAGTTTTGTATGGGCACCTTTGCTCGTTATGCTGGTGGTTCTATGTACCATCCTCGTGCCACACGGTTTTCCATTTCAAAAAGTGGCAGGATCAACGTTTAGGGCTGCACTTTCTTCTGCATATTTCTTCGCGGCCTTCACTTTAATTGCGCTGATGGCGTTTTATGGCGTAAGAAAGCTTTCGGATGGTATTCAGGTTTATCTGAAAGGGATGTCAAACATGATGTCAGTGGCGGTGATTCTGGTATTGGCTTGGGCGCTTAGCTCGGTTGGGAAAGAATTAGGTGCAGCTGCATACATTGCTGAACAAGCTCAAGCCGGTTTCCCTTACTGGTTATTGCCAGCGGTTGCGTTTTTACTGGCCGGTATTATCTCGTTCGCTACGGGATCATCTTGGGGGACGTTTGCCATCATGATGCCATTAGTGATCCCAACTGCCGTCGCGATTGATGCACCACTGTTGGTTTGTATTGGTGCGGTATTATCTGGTGGCTTGTTTGGCGATCACTGTTCTCCCATCTCTGAAACTACGATTTTGTCGTCGACAGGAGCGGGGTGTGAACAGTATGAGCACTTCCGTACACAATTGCCTTACGCATTACTCAATGGAATGATCGCATTAGGGTGTTTTCTTTTAGCTGGAATCAACGCCTCACCAGTGATTGTGCTTGCCGCAATTATTTCTCAGTGTGTGGTTTATTTTGTGCTGTCTAAACAAAAGTCAACCGCGAAGCTAGAGGTGGTTTCGGCAGAACAATAAAGAGAGAAACATCACAAAGCGGAGGCTCACAGGGTCTCCGCTTTTCTTTTGAGTCAAGGTAACATTTTTCTTGTGACAAAATGTGTGTGAGGACCTATTTATTCATTTTGTCTCGCAGAATCAACGTACTTGGCTCGGTGTTTCGTATATATGATCCACTATATGTCTAGTTATTCCTCGTATATTGTATTGTTGAAATCCGGAGACTAGACATGTTTGCACTCAAACATCTTCCTCTTGCATTGAGTTGTGTCTTAGCAGCACAAGTGAATGCGAGTATGAATATTCAGCCCGATCCGCAAAATCCGAATGGTTATGTTATTGCTCGTGGTGACGTTCAAGCCGTAGAGCAAAGCAAAACTTCTAATCCTATGTATGCCATTTGGTCACAAGCATTAGAGACACGCCCGAACTCAGTGGTTGAAGCGATTGTTCCAGGGGCGACAACCAACCCAGAAAACGTGAAGCGTGTAGAGCGTGTATTCCCCGAAAGTGAGTGGGACTTCCTGACTCAAATGGCGGCACCTGAATACACTTACACGCGTTTCCTACGTGCAATTGGTAAGTTCCCTGCGTTCTGTGGTGAGTACACAGACGGTCGTGATTCGGATGCAATTTGTAAAAAATCGATCGTGACAGCGTTTGCTCACTTTGCACAAGAAACCGGTGGCCATATTTCGATTGATAACGTATCGGATAATCCGCTAGGGTTGGAAGAGTGGCAGCAAGCTTTGGTTCATGTGCGAGAAATGGGATGGTCTGAAGGGCAAGAAGGTTACACAACAGGTTGTGGTCAGAATGACTGGCAAAATAAGCGTTGGCCATGTGAACCAGGACAAGGTTATTTTGGACGTGGTGCTAAACAGCTTTCTTACCATTTTAACTATGGCGCGTTCTCTGAAGTGATGTTTGATGGCGATGCATCTGTATTGCTGAAAAATCCAGGCTTGGTTGCGGATTCGTGGCTGAACTTAGCATCGGCTATCTGGTTCTTCCTAACCCCACAAGCACCGAAACCTGCAATGCTACATGTGATTGACCGTACTTGGGTGCCTTCACAGCGTGAGCTTGATGCTGGCATTGGTTACGGCTTTGGTACCACCATCAACGTGATCAATGGTGGTATTGAGTGTGGTGAGCAAAACAAGGATAAAGGTCAACCTGTTAACCGTATTCGTTATTGGGAAGGTCTTGCCGCCCATTATCAAATTCCAATTGAAGCCGATGAGACCAATACCTGTTGGCAGCAGACGCCTTACGGTAGCTTAAATCTGAATGGTGCGACAGACGTGTTGTACACCAACTGGGATGGAAACTGGAAATACTACTCAGATCGTCCGGGAGGCCACTCTTTTGAATGTGAACTTGTTGGTTTCCAAACGGCTTACTCTGCGCTAGTTGCAGGTGATTATGAGAAATGTGTAACTAACTTCTACCAATCTCATGCGGGTTGGCCAGAAGTTCGTGTAGTTGACAAGTTAGATCCAGTGGATCCGGTTGAGCCGCCTGTAGGTGGTGTGGCAGCTTGGGATTCTGGCAAAGTATATAACACGGGGGAACAAGTCTCTTACCAAGGTGCTGTTTACGAAGCGAAGTGGTGGTCACAAGGTAATGAGCCAACGAAAGGAGACCCGTGGAAGCTGGTTTCAGGCACTCCTACGGAGCCGCCTACAACGGAACCTGAACCACCGGTGACTGAGCCAGAGCCGCCCGTCACAGAACCTGAGCCGCCAGTAACCGAGCCAGAACCACCAGTGACAGGCAATTTTATTCAGTGGGAGCCGGGTGTAACGCAAGTCGCTAACGGCGATAAAGTGACGTACCAAAACAAATGTTTTGTTGCGAAAAATGGCCCAGGAGTGTGGGAAAGCCCAACGCAAAGCAACTGGTTCTGGGACGAGATTTCTTGTCAGTGATCGAGTAAAAAACAACCTAACCATCTATAAAGACTCTGCTTTTTTGCAGGGTCTTTTTTTATATATGTAGTGGTTTATTTATGGAATCTAAGTTTTCAATAACAGCTTTTCTCTTTTGTTCTGGAGCCCATTAAAATTCGCGCGCATTTTTTATCAACATTTTTGAAAAAAGGTATTTGTACATGTCGACAAAACTGGCTAACCCAGCACCGCTAGGTCTTATGGGTTTCGGTATGACCACTATTCTGCTCAATATTCATAATGCAGGATTTTTCCCAATTGACTCTATGATTCTAGCGATGGGCATCTTTTACGGTGGCCTTAGCCAAGTAATCGTTGGCATCATGTGCTTTAAACGCGGTGATACATTCGGCACAACTGCGTTTACTTCTTACGGTCTATTTTGGCTAACATTGGTTGGTCTAATCGTAATGCCTCACATGGGTCTTCCTGCAAGCCCTGCAAGCTTTATGGGTTGGTACCTAGCGCTTTGGGGCATCTTCACTGGTTTCATGTTCATTGGTTCTCTATGTTACCCAACAGCGAAGCAAGTGGTATTTGGTTCTCTAACTATCCTGTTCTTCTTGCTTGCTGCTCGTGATTTCACTGGTAGCGAAGTGATCGGTGCTATCGCTGGCTTCGAGGGTATCTTCTGTGGCGCAAGTGCAATTTACTTCGCAATGGCGCAAGTACTGAACAACGAATTTGGTCGTGAAGTGTTACCTGTCGGTAAAGCAAAAATCGCTCGTAAAGTTGAAGCGGTTATCGCCTAAGCTGTTACTCATAATGAAGAAAGGGGGATTAACCATTGGTTAATCCCCCTTTTTTATGTCCTCAATCGGACCACTGCTTTTTCTTATTTATGTGATAACGCTATGTTGATGGTTGCTCAACAGTTTCTGCGCTATTGCTGTCTGCCGTTGGAGCTTTACCCGTTTTACGTCGGTACTTATCTTCCCAGTAATCTGCGCCTTTAATGCCCAGTGCAACAGGGTTAAATGTAAAATCGGTCACACCACGTTTTTGTTGTTCTTCGTAGTCGTTCAGTGCTTTGAGTGCAGGCTTCGACATAAAGAAAATGATCAAAATACCGATGATGTTTAGCCACGCCATCAGTCCTACACCTACATCACCCATCGCCCATGCTAAGTTGGCGGTTTTCACGGTTCCGTAGAACACGGATGAAATAATGATGACTTTCAGAATAAACATCAGTCCATTTACTTTGAACGTACGACGAATGTAAGCAATGTTCGTTTCTGCAATGTAGTAGTAAGCCAGAATGGTCGTAAACGCGAAGAAGAATAGAGCGATTGCGATGAATGGTTTACCCACGCCAGGTAGTGCGCTTTCGATCGCCATCTGTGTAAACACAGGGCCATTTGCACCAATATCCGCTGGTAGGTTTTGAACCAGGAATGTACCTTCAATCGCACCATTTACGTTGTACGCGCCAGTGATAAGAATCATGAACGCGGTTGCTGAACACACAAGTAGTGTATCGATGTAAATAGAGAAAGATTGAACAAGACCTTGCTGAGCAGGGTGATCAACACTCGCTGCTGCTGCTGCGTGAGGACCAGTACCTTGACCTGCTTCGTTGGAGTAGACACCACGTTTTACACCCCAGCCGATTGCTGCACCAACGCCTGCCATTGGTGTGAACGCGTCACCAATGATCATGCCGAAAATGCGTGGAACCTCACCAATGTTTAGAAGGATGATGACAAACGCAGTAATGATGTAAGCTAACGCCATAAATGGCACAACGACTTGGGTAAAGTTCGCGATACGCTTTACGCCACCAAAAATGATGAAAGCCAAAATGACACAAACAACCGTACCAGTGAAAATTTTAGCAAAACTGAAGGTACCAATAGCGGTTTCAATCATGTCACCTGAGCCAAATGCGGCTTCTACTGCGTTACCGATACTGTTCGATTGAACGCCAGGAAGTAGAACACCACAAGCAAAGATGGTCGCGATAGCAAAGATCCAAGCGTACCATTTTTGTCCCATTGCTTTCTCAATATAGTAAGCAGGGCCACCACGGAACTCGCCTTCGTCTTCTTCTTTATAAATTTGTGCAAGTGTTGATTCTGCGTATGCGGTTGCAGCGCCAAAGAAGGCAACGACCCACATCCAGAATACGGCGCCTGGGCCACCGAAACCGATAGCAGCAGCAACACCAGCAATGTTACCTGTACCTACACGGCCAGACAGTGAAACGGCAAGTGCCTGAAATGATGATATCCCTTTTGTTGAACTCTTCCCTGAAAGTAATAAGCGCCACATCTCAAAGAAGTGACGAATTTGTACAAAACGCGTCATGATTGAATAGAACAAACCTGCGCCAAGGCACAAATAGATCAGTACCGGGCTCCAAATAATTCCATTCAGAAAATCAACTAATGACTGCATGAGTATTTTCCCTGTTAGTTGTGTTTGTGGTTGTTTTTCACACAATACATTACCCTTTATGTAATGCAATTGTTAACTTTTTTAGCTACAAATCCTTTGTAGCGTGATGATGAACACAGAATGGAGAGTAGTTGTTAAAATTTGGTTCTTGTTGCTTATTTGCTCCTTTTAGGTAGAAGATTTGCTTGATGATTAATTATGCAGCACATTGTCATTTAAATGTGCTGCGATTTTGATGAGTTAAAAATGCCAGTGGTTATGCATTTTGTGGAGTAAGTGTCTGCCTGTTTTTTGTTCAGTCATGTCCTCAGGCGTAACGACAAAGGTTAAGCTCCGCATTATCCATCACTTTTGTTTTTTCACCTTTCATTACGCTTGCTAGCAATTGACCTGAACCACAAGCCATCGTCCAACCCAGAGTTCCGTGTCCGGTGTTAGTAAAAAGGTTATCGTATTTAGTCGCGCCGATAATTGGTGTGCCATCAGGCGTCATTGGCCTAAAGCCGCTCCAAAACTCAGCTTGGCTGAAGTCACCACAACGAGGAAAAAGATCACGGATGACCATTTCGATGGTGTTTTTGCGCTTTTGTGGAAGGGAAGCATCAAACCCTGCTAATTCTGCGGTGCCAGCTACGCGAATTCGGTCATCAAATCGAGTCATAGCGACTTTATAGGTTTCATCCATCACAGTAGATCGAGGAGAGAAGTGTTGATCTTCCATCGGGATGGTGAGTGAATAGCCTTTGACAGGGTAGACCGGAATATCAATATCGAGTTGCTTGAGTAGCGCTGTAGAGTAGCTGCCAGAGGCCACCACATATTGGTCTGCTTTAAATTGTCCTCGGTTCGTTTGGACACCTATGATCTTTTTACCTACTGTAACCCAATTGCTTACTTCAGTATCGAACTCAAATCGGACACCGTGTGCCTTAGCAAGCTCCGTTAGTTGTTGGCAAAATTGATGGCAATCGCCCGTTTCGTCATCAGGTAGATGCAAGCCACCAACCAGTTTGTCTTTCACAAGTGCAAGCCCTGGCTCTTGTTCAATACATTGTTCGACGTCCATTAGCTTAAATCGGGTTCCGCTTTGTTCAAGGAGCTGCATGTCCTTTTCAATAGCTTGCAGCTGTTGATGTGTTCGGAATACTTGCAAGGTCCCAAACTGACGTCCTTGATACTCAATGGCGTGTTCTTGGCGTAACTGTTCTAAGCAAATACGGCTGTGGTTAGCGATCGAAAGCATGCGAGCCTTGTTAACTTGATAGCGAGGTAGGGTGCAGTTCGCGACCATTTTACTCGCCCAGCGGATCATGTCGGCATTCAGAGTGGGTTTGATTTTAAGTGGAGCATGCTCCTCCATTAACCACTTAATGGCTTTAACAGGAACACCAGGCGCAGCCCAAGGCGAAGAATAGCCATATGAGATCTGCCCGGCATTGGCGAAGCTCGTTTCCATGGCACTGCTTGGTTGGCGGTCAATGACGGTAACTTGATAGCCTGCTTGAGATAAATACCAAGCAGAGGTTAAGCCGATAACGCCGCTGCCTAATACGATGACTTCCATTGATGCACTCCACACATTTATCAGAGTGCTCAGTTTCTTTTCTTTACCTTTTGTTAACAATCGATATAAATTACACACAGCGTTTAGAAAAACTATAGGCTCAAGGATGAAAAGTAATCTGATAAGTGGCTTGTGTCTATTTAGCCAAGTCGCGGAGTACAACAGCTTTACTGGTGCTGCAAGACATTTACACCTCACCACTGGTGCCATAAGCCAACAAATTATTCATTTGGAAGCGTTATTAGGTTTTACTTTATTTGAACGCCACTCTCGCGGTACTCGTTTAACCGTAAAAGGCACTCAGTTACACCAAGCGACGCAGTTTCACTTTTCGGAACTGAGCAAATTGCTTGATGAGCTCAAAGTAGAAAAACAAACCAATGAAATTCGTTTGAAGTTGACGCCTTCTTTTGCTTTCAAATGGTTAGTCCCAAAGCTCGAAAGCTTCCATCATGATAATCCGGATATCCAAGTACAAATCTTTGCGGAAGGTGCGCTGGTAAATAGTGAGATAAAAGACTATGACGTCGCAATTGACTATGGTCTTCATCCTTATAGAAATGCTAACGCGGAGCTGATTTTGGATGAGCATCTGCTACCGGTGATGAGTCCAAAATACCTTGAGGATCATGGCTGGCTAAAAACGTTGTTTGGTGAGCAAAAAAACTCAATGCCAGTGAAGCAATGGCAAGAGGCGACGCTACTACACGATGCGATGCCATGGGAAAAAGCGACGCGTGACTATGAGTGGCTATATTGGGCGTCAGCGATGGGGTTGGATTTTAAAACCGATGTCGGACACTTTTTTAATCGAACGGATATGGCGATGTCTGCAGCCGAAGCTGGCGTTGGGATTGCGATGGCTCGAATGGCATTGATTGAGGATGAATTGACGACAGAGCGTTTGGTTTCTCCATTCAAACCGATTCCTGCCAATGCAGGGTATTACTTGATCATGAACACACGTACGAATGCGACAGAAACGTTTCGTCACTGGTTACTTGGACAGTTGAATTAGCGTTTTATCTCTGTGATTTATCCCTACGTTATTTGTTGAAAAATTGGGCAATATAAGTTTTATAAGCAAGGTAAGTGCTTTGCTTGCCGCTATTTGAGTGATGAAAGACAGGGAAGAACATGAAAGACGAAACGCTATCCATCCATTTTGGTTACGAAACTGACCCGACCACCAAATCTGTCGCGACACCGATTTATCAAACAGTCGCGTACGAGTTTGACAACGCGCAGCACGGCGCTGATCTGTTTAACTTGGAAGTGCCGGGGAATATCTACACTCGCATCATGAATCCGACTAACGATGTTCTGGAAAAACGCATGGCGGCGTTAGAAGGCGGCATTGCTGGATTGGTCGTGAGTGCGGGGAGTGCAGCGATTAACTATGCGATTCTGACCTTAGCGCAAGCGGGCGATAACATCGTTTCTACGCCGCAACTTTATGGCGGTACTTATACCTTGTTTGCGCACATGCTGCCAAATCAGGGTATTCAGGTGAAGTTTGCTAAAGATGACAAGCCAGAAAGTTTGGCCGAGTTAATTGATGAAAATACCAAAGCGGTGTACTGCGAGAGCATTGGTAACCCTGCAGGTAATATCATCGATTTAGAACGTGTGGCGGAGCTTGCTCACGCACAAGGCGTGCCTGTGATTGTGGATAACACCGTCGCGACGCCAGTGCTGTGCAAACCCATCGAGTTCGGTGCGGATATCGTAGTTCACTCTCTCACTAAATACGTTGGTGGGCATGGCACCACATTGGGTGGCGTGATTGTGGATTCAGGTAAATTCCCTTGGGCGCAGCACAAAGACCGCTTTCCTGTTTTCAACCAACCAGAACCTTCTTACCACGGCGTGGTGTATACCGAAGAGTTTGGTGAGGCGGCATTTATCGGGCGTGCGCGTACCGTACCACTGCGTAATACCGGAGCCGCATTATCACCGATGAATGCATTTATGCTTATGCAAGGGCTAGAAACGTTACCGCTGCGTATGGAGCGCCATACCGAGAACACACTCAAAGTGGCTAAATTCTTGGAACAGAATGACAAAGTCAGTTGGGTAAGTTATGCCGGATTGCCAAGTTCTGAACACTTCCATCTCGCCGAAAAATACATGAAAGGTAAGCCTTCTGCGATTTTGTCGTTTGGTTTAAAAGATGGTTATGACGCTGGTGTGCGTTTTTATGATGCTTTGAAAATCTTTAAGCGTTTGGTGAACATTGGCGATGCAAAATCATTGGCTTGCCATCCTGCATCGACGACTCATCGTCAATTGAGCGAAGCAGAACAAAAACAAGCTGGTGTGTCTCCAGAGATGATTCGTTTATCGGTGGGTATTGAACATATTGACGATATTCTAGCCGATTTAGAACAGGCACTAAACGCGTAAACGATTCTGTTTTTAGCTTTGGGTTACCCATAGGCCAGCCTTTAAAAAAGCTGGCCTATTTTTATTTTATTGTTTAAATATCAAGGGTTTTGGTGTTTTTGGTTTGTGGTATTCCAAAAGCTCATAGAGGGTGAGATTTATTCTCTTGTCACGTTTGGGTTTGTTCCTGATGATGTGTGCAAATCTTATACATTGGAAGGGACTCAAATGTCTTACGTATTTCACCGTCATTGCCATGCTACGCTACCAATCATCGATAGAGGTGAAGGTGTTTATCTATTCGATAAGCATGGAAAGCAGTATCTCGATGCTTGTGGTGGTGCTGCGGTATCAAACCTTGGCCACAGTCATCACGCCGTTAAAAAAGCCATGTTGGAACAGCTCGAGCGAGTGCCATTTGCTCATACTGGATTTTTTACTAGTGACAACAGTGAGCGCCTAGCAGAATTGATTTGTCAGCACATGCCTGAACAGTTCAACCATGTGTACTTAGTCAGTGGCGGGTCAGAAGCGGTGGAGTCGGCACTAAAAATGGCGCGGCAGTATTTCGTGGAATCAGGTAAGCCAGAGAAAAAGCAATTCATCGCGCGTCAGCAAAGTTATCACGGTAATACCTTGGGGGCTCTGGCTGTCGGAGGTAATGAATGGCGACGTGAACCGTTCAAACCCATCTTACACCCGAGCCATCATATCGCCCCTTGCTATGCTTATCGTTATCAGCAGAGTCATGAGTCGGAATTGGATTACTCATTGCGAGCGGCGAATGAGCTAGAGGCAAAAATTCTTGAGTTGGGGGCTGATAATGTCATGGCTTTTGTCGCTGAGCCCATTGTGGGAGCCACCGCTGGAGCTGTGCCTGCCACACAAGGTTACTTCAAGCGTATTCGCGAAATATGCGACCAATACGATGTGTTATTGATCTTGGATGAAGTCATGTGTGGCGTTGGACGCAGTGGCAGTTTTTTTGCGTTTGAGCAAGAAGAGGCAGAACCCGATCTGGTGTGTATGGCTAAAGGGCTTGGTGCGGGTTATCAACCTATTGGCGCGGTGGTTGCGAATGATCGAGTCTATCAAGCTATTGCTGATGGAAGCGGTTTTTTTCAACATGGTCATACTTTTATGGCGCACCCTGTGGCGTGCGCTGCTGCCGTGGCGACCATTCAAACCATCTTCCAAGATAATTTGTTAACGGCGGTGAATCGGCAAAGTGCTTTGCTGCGTAATGAGCTTACTTCTGCATTGGCCCATTTACCGTACATTGGCGACATTCGTGGTAAAGGTTTGTTTTTTGGCATTGAGCTGGTGGCGGATAAAGAAAGCAAGGCGCCTCTGAGTAAAGCCACATTGGCAGACAAACGCATCAAACAGCGAGCAATGGAAAATGGCTTAATGTGCTACCCAATGGGCGGAACGATTGATGGCGTTAATGGGCACCATATCTTGCTTGCACCGCCATTCATTATTCAGCCTCACCATATTGATGAGCTAATTGATAAACTCTCATTAACGCTAAAAGAGGTAGCGAAGGAATGGAATTAGAAAATCGATCTATACGAGAGCCTATCGCTATTATCGTGGCTCCAAACGGTGCAAGAAAAACTAAGTACGATCACGCCAGCTTACCCATGACAACAGACGAACTGGTTGCAGAGGCTATCGCTTGTCAAACGGCAGGGGCTGCCATGATCCATTTGCATGCTAGAGACGCCAACGGACGTCATTCATTAGACATCGACGACAACATGGCAATTTACCATGCCGTGAAAGAAGCGGTGGGACAAAACATGATGGTACAGCTCACCACAGAGGCGGTGGGCTTGTATTCTCCGCCACAACAGATGGCATTAGTTAAAGCTGTGAAACCAGAAGCGGCTTCTTTCGCATTGAGGGAGTTAATCCCTGATCGAGCAAGTGAGAAAGAAGGGCATACCTTTTTCCATTGGGTGGCAGAAAACAACATCGTGAGCCAAATTATTCTCTACGATGCAACCGACATTGAACGTTATTTCCAACTGCGTGATGCGGGCGTGTTACCTAAAACGTATCAGCATGCATTAGTGGTGTTAGGGCGTTATCACCAAGCTCAACAGTCTTCGCCATGGGATTTACGAGGTTTGAATTTGGCGCATTTTGTCGAGGAAGAAATTCGATGTGCCATTTGTGCTTTTGGCGCGCGAGAGCAAGACTGTTTAGCGAGTGCGATGTTACTTGGATTCGATGTGAGAGTGGGGTTTGAGAATAACCACGTCGATGTGGCAGGCGAATTAGCAATCAGTAACGCGGCTCAGGTGGAAGCTCTACGCGATGTGGCGCATCGCTTTGCGATTCCTTTACACAGTGCGCAAAGTTTGCGTTCAGCTTTGAAGTAAATCTGCTCGCGGAAAAGAAAAAAGAAGAAAGGAAAGTAAAAAGGCTCCATCGGAGCCTTTTCGGTATTTGTCGTTAGTTCTCAGTTTGCGCTACAGGTTGACGAGCAGGATGTTTGATAAACACCGCGACAACAGCCGCTATCGCTAATGCAAAACAGTAGTAAGAATTGGCAACTACTTCAAGTGGCGATAGGTTGAATACGGAACCTAGCAGCAGTACTTGAGCACCGTAAGGCAACACGCCTTGCACCACGCATGAGAAAATGTCTAACAAGCTTGCTGAGCGGCGAGGAGAGACATTATTCTCTTCCGCCAGTTGGCGAGCAACGCTGCCCGATACAATGATGGCTACGGTGTTGTTTGCCGTACAGCCATTGACCATTGATACCAAACCTGCAATACCTAGCTCGCTTGCACGACTGTTCGCATGCTTAGAGTGACTAGAGCCAAACGCGTGGATAAGGCTACTAACGAAATTTGTTAGAAAAGCAAGACCACCTTGGCGACGCATCAGTTCACTCAAACCACCAATCAGCATGGATAACAAGAAGATCTCTTGCATGTTACCAAAGCCTTTGTATACGTCTTGGGCTAGATTAGTTAGTCCGTAATTGTCAATCGATGCCAAGCTCACGCCGCCAGCCAAAAGAATGCCAATCGACAGAACCACAAACACATTCACACCAGATACCGCTAGGATCAAAATAGTGATGTACGGCAAGACTTTTAGCCACTCAATATCGCCAGTTTCAGGCACTTGAGTCGCGGTACTGTTGAAAGCGAACACTGCAATCGCGATCAACGCCGCAGGTAAAGCAATACGAATGTTCTCTTTAAACTTGTCTTTCATCTCACAACCTTGAGAGCGTGTCGCCGCGATCGTGGTGTCAGAGATGATAGAAAGGTTATCACCAAACATAGCGCCGCTCAGTACAACGCCTGCGGTTAACGGTAAGCTCATTCCTGCTGATTCAGCAATCCCCAACGCTACGGGGGCAACGGCTGCGATGGTACCCATCGAAGTCCCCATTGCTGTTGCGATAAAAGCAGAAATCAGAAAAATGCCTGGTAAAATCATGCTGGTTGGAATAGCGGATAAACCAAGGTTCACTGTTGCATCAACACCGCCAGAGGCTTTTGCTACCGCAGCAAAGGCACCTGCAAGCAGATAGATCATACACATTGCGATGATGTCTGGGTGGCCAACACCACGCATGAAGTGTTCGATTGAGCGGTTAAGTTTCTCTTTACTTAAAAGAAACGCAATGATGATGGCTGGTAATACCGCGATGGGTGCAGGCAGCTGGTAGAAGGCAAATTCCACGCCTTGCAAAGATAAGTAAGTGCCTACGCCTATAAATAGCGCAAGGAATACAATTAATGGGATCAGTGCGACCGCAGACGGTGCAACTGTTTTAGTAGTTTGTTGGGAACCGGACATGTAAACGACAATGTTAATGATAAGAGAGAAGAGCAGACTAATATCACATTTCTACATTGTCAACGTCTAGACGTCTAAATGGCTGTTTAAATTTTACACGTAAAGAAAAAGATAAAAGCTCGTGTTGCGTATCTCATTGATACCACGAGCTTTAGTTATGCGCTAATGAAGAGACTGTCGTTATTGCATTGATTTGGCTTTTTTGCGTTTAACAATACCTAAAACCATCCACGTAAATAAGACAGCAGCAAATGCCCATACCAGATATTTGTATTCGGTGTACAGGTTGCTCAACACGCTTAAATGTTCAAATGCAAAGTGAGTTAACAAGCTGAATACCAATACCCAAACCGTCGCCGCGAGGGCGTTACCGAGCAAAAACTCTCTACGTGGCATTTTCGCGATACCGCATGCAAGAGGCATAAATTGCTTCATTCCTTCAATAAAGCGGCTGACGACCAAGCACGTAGGGCCGTATTTCTGGATCGTCAATTGAAGCGTTTGCATCTTAGGGCCGGAAATGTAGCCTTTTTTATCTAACCACCCCTCAAAGTAATAACCGATTAAGTAGCCACAGGTATTACCAAAAAAGCAGCTCAGCCACGATACCATCATTACCATACTTAGATTCATGACTTGCTCTGACGAGAGCAAAGATGCCGCGATCATCAGTGATTGACCAGGCATCGGGATACCTATCCCTTCTAGAAATATACTGACAATCAGCGCAACGTAGCCGTATTGCTCAAGCAAAGGCTTCATTGACATGAGAAGTTCGTTAATATGTTCCAAAAGCTTTCCCCTAATAAAAGCGGAACGAAGTTGGAGTGATACTCCGAATGTCCTATTGGGTCAATTCTTGTTTCTCACAATTGAGAAAAACTGACATGCCTCTGATAATTGCGCAGAATCAACCTGCAGCTGGCTTTACTCGCCGCCACGCTCTTTGGTAGCGGCGAATTAGGGAGATCCTTATGACTCTTTGGCTTTGGTGAATGCGCCATACAAATCAAGGCGGCGATGACGTAAGTTGGTGACAGAGCCTTCGGTATTAAGCTGTTTCAACTTAGTCAAATCAACATCAGCGAAGATTATCATTTCGGTGTTGGCGCTTGCTTCTGTTAAGGTCGCATCGTGTGGAAAATAGATATCCGACGGTGAAAATACGGCAGATTGTGCGTACTGGATATCGACATTATCAACACGAGGTAAGTTGCCGACACTGCCCCCAATTGCAACGTAGCATTCGTTTTCGATGGCTCGTGATTGGGAACAGATTCGTACTCGTTGGTAGCCATTTTTTGTGTCTGTCCAGAAAGGAACGAACACAATTTGTGCGCCTTGCTCGGCGAGCATTCTTCCCAACTCTGGGAACTCGCTGTCATAACAAATCAGTATGCCGACTTTGCCTGCATCGGTTTCGAACACCTGAACATTGTCGCCACCGTCGATCACCCAGTCTTTTTGCTCATGGGGCGTGATGTGAATCTTATATTGAGCGTTTATTTCACCATCTCGTTGCAGCAAGTAGGCCACATTATACAACTTGCCATCCTCGATGACGGGCATACTGCCTGCAATAATGTTGATGTTGTAGGTGACTGCCATCTGCGAGAAGCGGTTTTTGATCTCTTCTGTAAAGCTAGCCAAAAAGCGAATTGCTTCGACGGAGTTTTGGTCGTTTTGCAATCCCATCAGCGGCGCGTTAAAGAATTCAGGGAATAGGGCGAAATCGGCTTTGTAGTTCGCAAGAGAAGAAATGAAAAACTCAGCCTGATCGAGCAAGTCCTCTAAGTCATTCATAGCGCGCATTTGCCACTGCACAACACCAATTCGAATCAGCGTTTTTTCTACATCATGGACGGATTGAATATCCTCTTCGTAGAAAAAGTTATCCCACTCCAGTAGAGTTGCGTAGCCTTTAGAAGCACTATCCTCTGGCAAGTAACCACGCATAATACGCTTTACATCGAAGTCATTTGCAAGCTGAAAAGACAAAATAGGATCGTGAAGCTCACGGCGTTTTATCTTGTCGATGTATTCAGCCACGCTCAATTCGTCAGCATATTTGTGGTAATTCGGGATGCGGCCACCGGCTAAAATTGCTTTGAAGTTTTTACTCCGGCAAAGTTCTTTACGCGCATCATACAGACGGCGACCTAAACGCAGCCCACGGTAGTCCGGGTGAACAAATACATCGAGACCATACATGGCGTCACCGGTCACTTGGTTTTGGATGACGTTGTTCTCGGTGATGATGTCGGTGTATAGGTGAGGAAGTGAAAATCGGTTGTAGTCCACTTTGATTGTTAGCGCTGCGCCGACAATTTTTCCGTTATCCTCAATACAGATTTGTCCATCAGGAAACTGATGAATGAGATCCATGATGGTCAGGCGTGGCCATGAGCCACCAACATCAGGAAAAACAAGGTCCATTAATTCCGCGAGCTCTGGGTAATCGGTCGGCTCAATGGTGCGTAAAGAGAGTCTTGGCGTGTTGCTGTCCATATCCTACTATCCATTTATCCTTTTTAAATAGTATGGATGAGAATGCCATAAATTTGAGCAGACAGATACCGAAGTCTTTGAGTTGTTTTGGTTTACCTAAACGAGCTTAAAGAAACAACATTAACTTAGCTTGCTCTTCAGCCATTCGTGAAACACCGCTACTTTTTTAGCTGAAAGTCGATAATTTGGAATCATCACGTAATAACCATAACCGCTCTGTAAAGAAAGGTTGAGAACATGCTGAATGTCCCCTCTTAAAATCGAATACTGCGCCATAAAATCGGGAAGCAAGGCGAGCCCTTTTCCCATTCTGACAGCTTCGCAAGCTAGGTAAAAATGTTCGACGCCTACAGGTTGATAGGTAACGGGAGATTCTACAGTGTAGACAGCTTTAAATTGCTCCCATAGCTGAGGGCGAGTGATTTGAGGTATAAACGGATAATTACTAACAGCGTGCACACTCTCAATTGCAGGAGCATTTGTGCAACCGACTAATAACAATGTTTCTTCGCACAGTAAGTGGCTGTATTCATAATGTGTGGATAATGGAAGGCAGCGAATATGTAAATCACTTTCGTTGCTCGAATCTTTGACGTTCCCATCCCCGGTACAGACTCTTACTCGGATGTTAGGATGTTGCTGGTGGAAGTCATCAATATTAGGTATCAACCAAAGACTGGCAAAAGAAGGGGTTACGTCCACGGTGAGTAATTCTTGCTTTGAATCTGACTGGATTAAGTTGGCAGTTGCATGCTGAATAAGCTCCAAAGCTTCTGTGACTTGCGGCAGATAACGCTTGCCTTCTTCGGTTAACTCAATACCACTCGCCCCTCTTTGTATTAAAGGTAAACCCACCAATTGCTCCAGCGATGCGATTTGTTTGCTTACTGCGCTTTGCGTAATACATAGTGCATCCGCTGCTTTAGAGAAACTGAGGTAATTAGAGACCGCGACAAACGTCCTTAATGCTCGAATAGAAGGGTATTCACTGCCTTTTAACATACTTCAGTTCCATTAAACTCTGCTTAGGCAAAGAGTAGAGTATTCACGGCTTGAAGCAAAGTAAGATGCAACGTATGTGTGATTAGCTTCCTTTCTTATAAAAACTAGCTAAGCGTTTTTTGACGGATTAATCTACAAGAGTATTTTAGATGTTTATTTAATTTCTTTGAAAAATCTACAAATTAACAAGAATCTTTTTCACATCAGCGATTAACCTCAATTTAGTATTGTTTATATAAAGTAAACAGACAGCTCTTTTTTTCTGTTTTTGTTCGGCGTTCTTTAGAGGATTGTCAGTATTCTATAAAATTAAATATATTTTTCATTAATTTAAAGTTGGCATTGCATTTGCTCTTTACTATTCGAACCTTCAATGGAACTTATATTAGGAGAACGAAATGAAAAGCAATGTTGTTACTTTGATTAGCCTTTTTTCTTTAGCAACGTTTAGTACTTTATCACATGCTGCGGACTCCAACGATCATGGTGTATATGTTGGCGCCAACTACGGTTACTTAAAAGTTGATGGACAAGATGACTTTGATGATGACAGCGATGTTATTCAAGGTTTAGTTGGTTACCGTTTTAATCCTTACTTAGCGTTGGAAGGTGGTTACATTGATTTCGGTAGCTATGGTAATAACCTAGCAAATGCCGAAACGGACGGCTATACAGCGGCTCTAAAAGTTACCGCTCCCATTGCTGATCGTGTCGACCTTTACGCAAAAGGCGGTCAAATGTGGTACTCGACGGATTACAACGTTGCAGGCTTCCAAGGCAACAAAGATGATGAAGGTGTATTCGCTGGTGCCGGTGTCGGTTTTAAAGTTACTGATAACTTCTTAGTTAACGCAGAATATATGTGGTACGACGTAGAACTCAATGCGGAGAATGTCGCGAACGGTGCAAACACGGAAACAGACTTTAACCAAGCATCACTAGGTGTAGAGTATCGCTTCTAATATTGTTAACAACTCTAAGCCCTAATAAAAAGCGAAGCCTAAATAGCTTCGCTTTCTCTGAACTCAATCTAGTTGAGGATAATAGAGCGGTTTTTAGAATAATTGTTCGTGCCTTTTACGGCTTTGTTGCGTAATTCAGACGAGAAACCAAACCTCCTAAAGTTGAGCGACTTTTATACAATATACTGAGTTT
>NZ_JAWOWL010000028.1:0-76736 GCF_033340395.1 Vibrio sp. 1159
GAGTGGCCAAAGGGAGCAGACTGTAAATCTGCCGGCACTGCCTTCGATGGTTCGAATCCGTCCCCCTCCACCATATTGAAGAAGCCAGCTCATTGAGCTGGCTTTTTTCGTTTCAGGATCTTGATAGCATAGCCCTACTACAACGAACCTTTCACTCCTAACCGAAACTCTGCTCGATTGAATACCTATCACAGTAAATAAGTGATCAGAAATAACGTAGGGAAAATGCTTGAGAACAAGGCGCAATTTTTTGATAAGTAGTTATTCTACAATCAAAAATTGCAACGCAGTTATCGAGTATTTTAACAAGCTAGAATGACCAGTTATTTACTACGATTGGTATAACCTATACTCAATCTCACTAAAGCAACCAACCCCATGTGAAACTCCACAAACAAAAGGCTGAGGAGCAGATCTTTACCCTACAAACAATGTACTAGCTATTTTGATTTTGTTAGTTCGTATGGCCTTAATATGAATGTTCAATATAAATAGGAAAACACTTGAGGACTTACTAGAAAAAGTGGGCTCGCAAAATTACCAAACGGACTCAATTAGTGATGTTTGTATAAAAACACGTACAAGAAATATAAATGATAGATACAAAAAATCCCGCAGGGGATGCGGGATTTTTACTAGTGACTAAATTGGTTTAAAGGTGACTAGCCTTGAATACCAACGATTAACCATGGCGCATTAGGCGCAGTCAAGTCACGCTCTAGGTGCCAGATATCTTCGATTTCTTCTTCAACACCTTCTACTGTGTCACGGTAACGACCGCTAAACTGCAGACTAAGCTGTGCTTTATTTGCATCGTAATCAGCACGGACGATCTCCGCATCAACGTACATTACGTCAGTATGCTGCTCACCGTCGAGCTTCGCGCGCTCTGCTTTTAGGTCTTCAAACAAGCTTGGAGAAACATATTCTTCAATAGTTTCTAGCTGGTTGTGATTCCACGCACCTTGCAGGATTCGATAGTGTTCACGAGAACCATTAATGAACGCTGCTTGGTCAAAACCCGGTGGGTAGTTATGTGGTACGTCTGTTTGAGCGCCAAAACCACCAAAGCCACCATTATTTGTGTTTGGTTGTTGCTCAAAGTTTTGCATGTTTGGTTGCTCAAACTTAGATGCGTTGCCACCAAATGCAGGCTGTTGACGATGCTGGTTCATACTGCCCTGCTTCGCACCTAGCATACCGCGCATTAGTTTAAAGATGACAAAGGCAATCAAACCAATAATTAGGATATCCATAAACTGGATACCTTCAAAAGCACCGCCAAAGAATGCAGCAAGTAGACCACCAGCAAGAAGTCCGCCTAGCAGACCACCCATAAGGCCTTTCTTACTTGAAGACTTTGTCGTCTGATCTTTGCCGACCGTATTGGTGTTTTGTTGCTGTTGTTTCGGTGCTGGTGCAGTTTTGTAGCTCTTACCGAAAGACTTACTGCCACCAAACTTCTTCGCTTCCGCGATAGGCGTTACAGCAACAGTAAACATCAATAAAGCAACAATAGAAAATAAACGTTTCATCGTTATCCTTAAAGTTAGCTATCTAAGATAGTGCCCCATTTTCAAGACGAAACAATCGTTGTTTCAAACAGTAGCACGCCAAAGATGATTTTTAAGTCATCATACTCTGTATACCGATTGATGAAAATAGCTTATAGAAGCTGACATGTATCAGAATATTGCCAAAAATGCAGACTGCTCACACTGCTTGCAATTCAGCTGAAGGCGCTTGATCAATGTAAAAAAAGTATGGAATAAGTTCACTAATACTCCAGATTGTTTTACTTGAATTAGAATCAGTGACACAGCTCAGAATCCTACACCTTGAGGGCACTTGGACACATTGCCTTGTTGACGGTTAATAGGTAGCTGACTATCATATTGAACGATGTTCAATAAAGTAGTTTGAGAGTATGGCGCGCAGAAACGATCACACCCGAGAAGAGTTAGTGAATTTGACGTTAACAACGGTCAAAAACTTTTTAGATGAGAATTCTTACCACGAACTAAGTCTTCGTAAAATCGCTAACATGATTGGTTACGTGCCAAGCACATTGGTAAATGTTTTTGGTAATTATAATTTGTTGTTGCTTCATGTTGTCGCTCAAACTTTAGATGAGTTATCTCAAGAAGCACGCAAAGCGACTAATGACAGCAAAGACTCCCATCAAGCGCTTTTTGAACTCGCTTATTGCTACCACGATTTTGCTCAAAAACACCCATACCGTTGGCAGTTAGTGTTCGAACACAACATGAATGGAGCAGAACTTCCGGAATGGCATGCCAAACGTATCGATGGTATGACGGGAATGCTAGAGTCACTATTGGCTCAAATCGCACCACATCGTACTGAATCCGAAGTGATTCAAGCGAGTCGAGTTCTTTGGTCTGGCGTACATGGCATTACTTTACTCAGTGTTGATGATAAGTTTTTCTCTAGTGAACCGATTGATGGCAAAGAATTGATCAGTAATCTTCTTTCTAACTACCTCACGAACTGGTAACAAAGGATTATCCATGTCATCCGACAGACAGCCGTCGTTACTTACGCAGAGAAAGTTCCTGCCCTATTTCATTACTCAGTTTTTTGGCGCTTTCAACGACAATATTTTTAAAAACGTTTTGCTGTTGTTTGTCGCATTCGCGGGCTCCAGTGCACTGCCTATTTCGAGCAATTTGTTCATCAACCTTGCGGCAGGCTTGTTCATTCTACCGTTCTTTCTGTTCTCTGCTTCCGCTGGCGTATTAGCCGACAAATATGAAAAGTCATGGTTTATTCGTAAGGTCAAACTATTTGAAATAGCCATCATGCTGTTAGGTGCCATCGGATTCATAACCGAAAGTTATGGTGTGCTTTTATTGCTACTGTTTTTAATGGGCACACAGTCAGCATTTTTTGGCCCAGTTAAATATGCCCTTTTGCCTCAAAAGTTAAATGCTAAAGAGTTAGTGCCCGGCAACGCTCTTGTTGAAGCTGGTACCTTTATCGCCATCCTTATTGGCACCTTAGGCGCTGGGATTATAGCCTCTACAGACAACGCAAAATACCTTGCCGCATTTTGTGTCGTGATCTTCGCATTGTTAGGCTACTTGTCGAGCCGCTCAATCCCCTTTGCTGCAGCCAGCGCGCCCAATCTCTCTTTTCGTTGGCAACCATATAAGCAAACCAAACACACGCTCTCTATCGCCAAATCCGATCGAGTTGTTTTTCAATGCATAATGGCAATAAGCTGGTTTTGGTTTTTAGGCGCCGCATATCTAACACAATTCCCGAATTTCACTAAGATTTACCTAAATGGCACCGAGAGTGCGGTGTCTTTCTTGCTCGCTCTATTTTCCATTGGTATCGCGCTAGGGTCGCTACTTTGCAATTGGATCTCAAACCATCGTATCGAAGTCGGTATTGTGCCAATTGGTGCCTTTGGCATTACGGTATTTGGGTACCTAATGGCCACTTCCATTCCCAATGATCTACCTATTTTCCATAACTTTGTAGACTTCTTTAGATATGAGCCTTTTTGGCCATTATTTTTCTACCTATTGATGATTGGCGCTTCGGGCGGTTTGTTTATCGTGCCTCTTTACGCATTAATGCAGCATCGAGCAAAGGAAACCGAACGTGCTCAAGTCATCGCAGGGCTCAACATCTTTAACTCTCTGTTTATGGTCGGCAGCGCTGTCTTGGGTATTGTGTGCCTAAGTGTAATCAAGATGACAATTCCTCAGCTGTTTGCATTGTTAGCCATTTTAAATTTCTTAGTTGCCGCTTACATCTTTTTGCAAATACCTATTTTTGTAGTTCGCTTTGTCATGTGGATGCTTACGCACACCATCTATCGAGTTAAGCATAAGAATCTACACAACCTACCCGAGCATGGTGGGGCATTGATTGTATGTAATCATGTAAGCTACATGGATGCATTGCTACTTAGTGCAGTATGCCCAAGGTTGATTCGTTTTGTGATGGAGGAAGATTACGCCAACCTACCTCCATTAAGGCGCTTTTTACGTCGAACTGGGGTAATTCCAATTTCAGCGAGTAACAGAAGCTCTATCAGACGTGCATTTAACGATGTGGAAGCCGCGCTAAGCGAAGGTCATATCGTCTGTATTTTCCCTGAAGGAAGATTAACTTCAGATGGTGAAATGAATGAATTCATGCGCGGTATTGATATCATTCTACGTCGTAGCCCAGTACCTGTCATACCTGTTGCACTAAAAGGATTATGGGGAAGCTATTTCAGCCGCGCAAAAGGTCGCGCATGCTGTGGCTTACCGACTCGATTTTGGTCAAAGCTAGAAATTGAAGCAGGACAACCAGTGCCACCAAATGAGGCAACGGCAAAAACAATGTTCGATAAAGTGCATCAACTCAGAGGCGACTGGCGATAAAATACGCTTGAACACATGTTTAGGATAACTGAACGTGTGTTCAAATCATTAAGACAAACTGACCACACCCAGTGCGATATACTCTCCCTTTCATTCACAACAGCGAATAAAAACCTTGAATAGAAACTACCTCCTGTTTGGATTGGCGTTACTTTTTTGTTTAACCCCCTTTGCCTCCTCTCCTATTGCTCTAGTTATCGGTTTTCTACTCGCAAGTTTTGGTTTTGTGCCTTCCGAGCTGCCCATCGCTTCTTTTACTAAAAAGCTGCTGTCTTACTCGATTATTGGCTTAGGCTTTGGCATCAACTTTGAGCAAGCGCTTGCAGTCACATCGGATGGTATCGGCCTGATCATCGCCACTATTACAGGCACACTGATCATGGGCACTCTCATTGCCAGGGTAATTAAATTGGAGCGAGTAACCGCTTACTTAATCTCATCAGGTACTGCAATTTGTGGTGGTAGCGCAATTGCTGCTGTGGCACCGGCCATTAAAGCGAAAGACGAGCAGATTGGATTAGCACTGGCAACGGTATTTGTCCTGAACTCCATTGCACTCTTTGTGTTTCCTGTGATTGGACATGCTTTAGGGCTAGATCAACACACGTTTGGCACATGGGCTGCGATTGCCATTCATGACACATCTTCTGTTGTCGGGGCTGCCTCGGCCTTTGGGGAAGAAGCACTAACGACGGCAACAACATTGAAACTCGCGCGCGCTTTATGGATCATTCCTGTTGCTTTGATCAGTGCCGTCATCTTTTCAAGAGGCCCAAAAGAGAATGGAAAGAAAAAACTAGCTATCCCTTATTTCATTTTTTGGTACTGTGCAGCTATCGCGTTTAGCGACTTCTTTCCTCAATTTGAAATGGTCTATCACGGCATTTTCATTGGAGCAAAGCAAGCGTTGGTTGTATGTCTGTTTTTGATAGGTTGCAGCATTTCAATTTCAAAACTAAAGTCAGCTGGAGCTAAGCCGCTGTTGTTTGGTGTGACTCTGTGGGTGCTAATTTCTACCACTTCTCTAAGTTGGTTACTGTTTTAGATATTGGTGGTCTGCTTATCGCGTTGAGGGGACGGTATTTCCCGTTTGCTATTTTTGTATATAACGACCAACGCTATAGCGATCAAAAATGCCGTTAGCTCTGCAAGAGAGCGGGCTAGCCCTTCACTACTTATCGCGATACCAATTTGTAGTGCTACTGCCGCAATTAAAACTAGCTTTGCCATCCTGAACCTTATGCATTTTCTCTCCACTAAGAAGCATAATTATGATTCAGAGTTATAAGGATACGAAATTCTCTTTATGACTAATACATAGCAAAATTGACTAATGCTGAAGTGATGACAGCAGCCACTCTTTCACGGCCTTACGTGAAATTTTGATCCCACCTTCTAGTAGAGTTTGTGGCATTACATGGTATTCCACTGGCCATTTAAACTTCTCTAACTTTGATTGCAAGTGCTGGTCATACTCCGACTTGCTGCGCAATCCATTGGTCTGAATCACAGCTACTGGTCTATGACCAAACTCCGCGTCTTCGACTGGAACCACTATACTCTGCACTACACCATCAATTTGGTTCAAAGCGGCTTCAATCTCTTCACAATGGATATTCTCACCACCAGAGATAAACTGATTGTCGGCACGGCCGATTATCTTTAATTCATCACCTTGCCACTCGCCAAGATCTTTGCTGTCAAACCAGCCTTTCTCATCCAGAAATGGGGTAACATGTCCTTGATGGAAATACCCTGCCGCTAATGTCTTACCGCCAACAAAAATGCGTTGGTCAACTAATTTTATCTTACGGTGCTTCAATACATGTCCAGCATTACTGGTGCTGTCAATTCTCTTTGCGGTAACGGTAGAGGCCGCCTCCGTCATCCCATAACCTAACCACGTCTCAATGCCTTGCCCTGATGCTCGTAGTGCCAACTCATGATCAACGTGACTGCCGCCCAGTAGCACATGTGTCAATGACAAATGTGCATCATCATCCAATAACCGTTTGAGCTGAGTCGCAACCAAAGAAGCGTGTGATACGCCCTGAACATCATCAACAAGTTTCCCTGAACCGACTTTTAGTGTTGCTCCGACATATAGCCAACGATAGACAATCGCTAATCCAGAGACGTGATACAGCGGAAGCGATAATAGCCAAGCATCTTGCTGAGTGAAAATGAACTCCTGCAACAAGCCCTCTGCAGACGCAAGATGCTGTCGATGTGTATGAACCACAGCTTTAGGCTCCCCTGTAGAGCCAGAAGTAAATACTACTGAAGCTAGCCGATCATGATGATAGCTATCTTCAGTCAACGAATCACTCTCTTTCTGTGATACTACAGGCGGTGAAAGCAATGTTGCCTTGAGTTTTTGTATATCATGTTCAGAAAAGGTCGAAGCGCACTCCAGAGAAAACCAGATAAACCGAGTTTGATCAGGCCTGTAAAGTGTAGCAAGCTTACCCTGCAACTTATCTAGTGGTTGTTCCATGGTCAGCGCAGCGAGCGCGCCTAACTGTTTGGAGGCAAGATAAAACAACAGTGTTTCTACTTGGTTCTTGCCAACCAAAGTCAGCACATCCCCCCGAGTTACACCCAAGTCATTCAAATAGTGAGTGTATTGGTCAATACGCTTCGAGAGTTGTTGCCAGTTTAATACTTCTGTTGATGTCTTGAGTGCAATAGAAAAAGGGCTCGTTTGAGCCCAATATTTCCATGGTGCCTTCGCAATATTGTCTACGCAGAATGCCACACAATCTCCTGGTCTTTTAGAGGAAGAACGGGAAGTTCACACTTAGGCCAGCCCTGCTCTAGCTGAGCTTTGAATAAGCCAATCGTATCCAAACCTGGAACTTCATCAGGCAGCTGCCATTGGGCAAAGCGCGCTAATTGAGTTAAACCGAGACTGGATTCAATGCTCGAGCTAATCACTGCTTTCATCCCCAGTGACTTCGCTTTCTCTATCAGTGTAATACAAAAATCCACTGAACCAATGAGTGTGGGTTTGATGATGATCGTTTTCACACCAGTTAGATCTTCAAGACGGAAATCTTCACGACGAACCGCATCTTGCAATGTTTCATCCCAAGCGATAGCAATACCAGTATTAATCGCAAAAGAGAGACTATCGCCAGGAGAGCGGCACGGCTCTTCTAGAAACGTGATTCGTTGACGCAGAGACGGAGCAATGTACTTAGCGAACTGCTGCGCTTTTTCTGGTGTCCAAGCGCGATTGGCATCGAGTCGAAGCGTTAATTGAGGGATTGATTCAAGAAAAAGGTTCACAAGCATGCCATCGCGAATTGGCTCATAAAGTCCAACTTTCACCTTAGCGACTTTCTCACCTTCCATTTCGTTCAGCTTTGGAATGAGCTCATCTGGGTCGCCAGTGCATAGTGGCGCTGTTTGGTATTTACCTTGTTGTGGTAAGCCACCAGCTAATTCAAGCTGTGCCATCGATAAACCAAACGCAACCGACGGGTACATCTTGGCATAATCCACATCCAACTCTGCTACCCAACGCTCCGCCTGTTCTTGTAGCTGAACACCCGCATCTTCGGTGCTCTCTAAGCTAAAACCAGGAAGAGGAGCGACTTCTCCAAGCCCTGTTTTACCATCTTCGGAAAGCGCAACAACATAACCAACACGTTCGGTTAGCTTGTTGTCACGTAGGATGACACCACTATCCATGGGCAAGCTATAACGATAAATTTTCGCTTCACGCATAATTCAAGTCCTATGTAATGCCGTATATTTGAGCGTTCTGACGAGCAATCCCACCAGCCTCCCAGAGGACGAGGCGCTCAGGAAAAAAGGAACAGAGGAGCTAACACGCTCCTCATTTAGACGGATTATGGGTTGCGAGGGAATTTATCGAAGTCTGGGCGACGCTTCTCGTTAAAGGCATTACGACCTTCTTGGCCTTCATCAGTCATGTAGAACATCATCGTTGCGTTACCCGCTAGCTCTTGCAGACCCGCTTGACCATCACAATCTGCGTTTAATGCAGCTTTCAGGCAGCGCAATGCCATTGGGCTGTGCTGTAGTACTTCACGACACCAACGAACGGTTTCTTTCTCTAGATCCGCTAGTGGTACAACTGTGTTTACTAGGCCCATGTCTACCGCTTCTTGAGCATTGTAGAAACGACATAGGAACCAAATTTCGCGAGCTTTCTTTTGGCCTACGATGCGAGCCATGTAAGATGCACCCCAACCGCCATCAAATGAACCCACTTTAGGGCCTGTTTGACCAAATTGAGCGTTGTCAGCTGCAATCGTTAGGTCACACATCATGTGCAGAACGTGACCACCGCCAACAGCCCAACCCGCTACCGATGCGATAACTGGTTTTGGACAAGTACGAATATCGCGCTGGAAGTCCAATACGTTTAGGTGGTGCGTACCTTGGTCGTCTTTATAGCCGCCATAGTCGCCACGGATCTTCTGGTCGCCGCCAGAACAGAATGCGTCTTCACCTAGACCTGTCAGAATGATCACGCCAACACCAGAGTCGTAACGCGCATCTGCCAACGCATCAATCATCTCTTTTACCGTTTGAGGACGAAACGCGTTACGCACTTGAGGACGCGCAATGGTGATTTTCGCGATACCATCTTCAGACTTATGGTAATGAATGTCCTCGTATTTCTCGCCGCAATCTTTCCATTGAACCGGAGCGTAAAGTTCTTCTTCAGAAATGCCTACTGTTTTAGCCATGGTGATTCCCATTGTTCTCGTTACTCTCACCAAAGTGAGACTGAATTATTTGCTTGGTATGTATCGCAAACTGTTTGGGCTGCTCTTGATGGACGTTATGACCAGCGCCTTCAACTTGTCGATACGCCAACCCGCTATGTTGTGCCAGTTGGCTAAATTTTTGGTCTTTCTCACCACACAAGTAATACACTGGTATGTTCTGCTTTTGCAGTGAGGGCAACAAATATGCCTGTTTGGCTAACGATGTCGCCATCAACATATTCGCCACCGCTGAGCCAAGATTATCACTTCGCTTCGCAATGAATGTTTGTCTTTGCTCATGGTTTAGTGAAGAAAACACCGCTTGTTGGTACCAATCGTTCAAAACACGTTCAAGTGGTTCAGTTTTGAAACGCATTGCCCAGCGAGCATCATTCTCTAATCTCACCTGTTTCTCTGACTCAGTTTGAAGCCCGAAGTTTCCCCCTTCAACAATCGCGCCCGCAATATTGAGATCCGGAAAGCATTGATGGGCAATACCATGCATCGCAATGCGGCCGCCCATAGAGTAACCAATCAAAATAAGTGGTTGTTGTGAGGGAAATAATAAAGATAGTGTGGAACCAAGAAGTTTGCAGCAATCATTCAGATCGCTGCAAGAAATAGATTGGCTGTGCCCATGACCAGGGAGGTCAACCGTAACACGTTCATACTCGGGTAACGCGTTGATACACGCTTGCCAATCTTCACCGCTACCAAGCAAGCCATGCAAAAACACCAAAGTGGGCAACGTTCTACTTTGGTGTTTTTCTAATACAGGGAAACGTTCAAAGTAAAGCATTCAGACTCTTATTAAATGCCTTGAGTGTCTCAGCAGCTTGATTAGGTGGGGTTTGAACCTCGACCAGCAACGTTCCTTGGCGGTGACATAAATGCTCTTTTACAGATGATTGGAATTGCTCCAGTGTAGAAACATGCAAATACGCCAAACCAAACTGCTTTGCCGCGTGTTCAAACTGATAACCATGAGGCATTTGATAATATGTCGTCCTGCGCTCTGGTGGTACTGGCAACATATCAAAAATCGCACCGCCGTCATTATTAGTAACAACAAGTACCGCCGGCAGTTTATTGTGAGAAAATAGCGCCAGAGAATTGAGATCATAAAGTGCTGCTGTGTCACCGATATACATTAGTAACGGATTACCTCTTGCCCGTTGCACGCCTGATGCCGCAGCAAACAAACCGTCAATCCCTGATGCGCCTCGATTAGTGAAAACCTCTACACCATCCAATTTTCCGTACATATCAACAAGCCGAACAAACAAGCTATTACCCAAGAAAACATCTACGTTCTTTGTGCGCTCGTTGATGTCTGCTGCCAACGCAATTTCGTCAATGGCAGACGCTGAATCAGATAGGAAGGCTTCTTCGATACGTTGATGAACTCGCTTAACGTCATTCGCTAACCTATCAGCCCACCCAGCAAATATTGACTTCTCAAAACTAATGCGAGAAACCCACGTTTTAGGAGGCTCAACCCAGTGCATTTGCGCCAGATGATTTTGGTTATTCCGGTCCATACAAGGTGAGACATACCAATACTGAACGTCTTTACTTTGTTGATTTTTCGATACTTGTTTATCAATCCATTGGTTCAAACGTTTGGAGATGATTCGGCTACCAAATTGGATAATAAGTTCACAAGATTCAAGCTCGTTTGCAAACTCGGGAAGTTGAAGCCATACATCGTAATACGCCCAATCCGAACTGAGGCCACTTTGCGGGTCTGCAAGTACTGGCCATCCCATCTTTTGTGCAAATGCCTGCGCCGAACGCGCTTGTTCAAGCGGTAAGCTGCCAATCACAACCAAGCCTTTTTTGTCCGAAAAAGGCGGGATGTTCGCCTGTGACAAATGGCTAAAACGCTGAGTATAAGTGCCGCTTCCTTTTCGCCATCCGGCGACCGAATCTAAGTAGGTTTGATAATCCGCTTTTGCGCCGTTGGAATACAAAGGCTCTGGAAATGCACAATTAATATGAACAGCACTACCCTGCAATTGCTGAGTAAACATCACTTCGTCAACAGAGGTCAGCAACCAGTTAAGCGACGTTGCTAAATTTGGGCTTGGTAAATTCAAACTGGCCGAAACATGATGTGAAAAAATACCCAATTGATTTATCGCTTGGTTTGCACCACAGCCGACAAGTTCTACTGGACGATCTGCTGTCAGCAGCACCAGTTTTTCACCAGTAAGTTTGGCTTCGGCAACCGACGGTAATAGGTTCGCCACTGCCGTACCAGAGGTAACGATAATTGCCACTGGCTCCTGAGTAGCTTTCGCTAAACCAAGAGCCATAAAGCCCAGTCCACGCTCATCAAAATGAGTATGAATGGAAAAGTCGGACTGTTCTGCCGCTTCTAAAGTTAAAGGCGTAGAACGAGATCCGGGAGCGATACAAACATGCTTAACGCCAAATCGCTGAAGCTCAATCAATATGGTTTCTGACCAAACTCGATTGAGCACCGCTTGGTCATGACTCATGATGCGACTCCCAATGGCGGATGATCAGAAATCAGCGTAAGTAACGTCGACATTTTCTTATCAAGTTCTGCCCACTCATGTTCTGCCACAGAACCAGGCACAATCCCTGCGCCCGCAAACAGTTGTACTTGATCACCGAGCACAAGCGCGCTTCTGATTGCGACACAAAACTCTGCTCGTTCATGGCTTATATAACCCATTGACCCCGCGTACCAGCCGCGTGCAAAGGGCTCATTATCCAATATAAATTGCATCGACTCTTGTCGGGGTAAGCCAGCAACCGCCGCTGTTGGCTGAAGCGCCGATAACAACTGAACACCATTTATCCCCGCTCTTAGACTAGCGTGAATATTTCGCTTAAGGTGCTGCACTTTTCGTAGTCTGACCAAACTCGGTTCAGCTTCCACTTCAACCATTTCAGAATGCGGTGATAGACGATCAATGATGTCGTCCACCACATACTGGTTTTCGTTGAGGTTCTTTTGGTCTTGGGATAACCAATTCGCCAACTCCATATCTTGAGTGGCATTGTCCCCCCGACCAATCGTACCTGCTAACGCTTCGGTATGTAGCTCATGCCCTACGCGAGAATACAAACGTTCTGGCGTAGACCCCATAAAACTGTGCTTACTGTCTAAGCTCAGCATGAAATGGAAGCTATGATGGTTATTTAAGTAACTTGCTTTAAGTAGCTGTGCAGCACTTAATGTGTTATCAAGCTGCACGGTAGAGCGACGCGCTAAAACCACTTTCTTAAAATCATCATTCTCTATACCAGTCAGAACCTTATGAACTAACTCATTCCATTGAGGCTGACTTGGCGTATGAACAATAGAGCGGATGTGAGACGAAATTGGAGCTAAGGTTGCGACCTCACAAACCAGTTTATTCAACCCAGCTAGAGTTCGCGCTTTGTCTTCTGAAATATTAACTGCGAGAGACCACTGTTGGTCAAAACGAATTAACTCAATTTGAGGCAAAAAGAAAAAAGAAGGCATACAGCGGCGATTCTTCTCATGCTGCCCATCAAAAGAGCGCCCGCCCCAAACTCTTTGCCCTTCACCTAGAATGGTATAAGCAGGACCTGGCTCAACAAAAGCGTGCAATTGCCCTAGTGCAACGACCTCTTCACGTGTATCGCGGGACTGCCAATAAAACTTAGGGAAAAGTGGTTGTGCATCAAGCCAATCAATAAATGAGAAATTGGGTTTCTCGCTAAGGGGCTCGACCAGACGTGTTTGATTGCCTTCCGATTGCTGAACTCGCTCGATAATTCTCTTTACGGCTTGGTGGAACTGTGACAAATCAACCTCGTTGTATGTGAGGATAAATGGTAACTGACGGCTACTCTAAGTTTAGACCCAAAGCAAATCAAGGTCGTATGCGATCTTTTGCAAAATCCTGTGATAGCAAGCGAGCAAAACTTAACCAGCAGACAGATTATTTACAGATATATATTCTAATAAAAAACAAATTATTGTATTTTAATAAAGAAATTAACGAATTTTTAGGAATTAAACAATGCAAAATATCGGGATGTCGTCAAAACTCGACAATGTCTGCTACGACATTAGAGGTCCTGTACTCAAACATGCTAAGCGCATGGAGGAAGAAGGGCATAAAATCCTAAAGCTAAACATTGGTAACCCTGCCCCATTTGGTTTTGACGCCCCTGATGAGATTTTAGTCGACGTGATTCGTAATCTGCCGACTTCTCAAGGCTATTGTGATTCCAAAGGCATTTACTCTGCTCGTAAAGCTGTGGTCCAACACTATCAGCGTAAAGGTATACGCTCGCTAGATGTCGAAGATGTGTATGTAGGTAACGGCGTGTCTGAGTTGATCGTAATGGCCATGCAAGCGCTATTAAACAATGGCGACGAAATGCTGATCCCAGCACCAGACTATCCGTTATGGACAGCTTCAGTTGCACTATCTGGTGGTAAGCCGGTTCATTATCTATGTGATGAAGAAGCTGACTGGTACCCAGACCTTGAAGACATCAAAAAGAAAATCACACCAAAGACACGTGGCATTGTTCTGATCAACCCGAACAACCCGACAGGTGCGGTATACAGCCGTGACTTCCTACTTGAAGTGATTGAGATAGCACGCCAGCACAAACTGATCATTTTCGCAGATGAGATCTACGACAAAGTGTTGTACGACGGTGCAACACATACCTCAGTCGCTACACTCACTGAAGACGTGCTAGTCATGACATTCAATGGCCTTTCAAAAGCCTACCGTGTTTGTGGTTTCCGTGGTGGCTGGATGTTCCTAACGGGGCCTAAACATCTAGCTCAAGGATACGTGAATGGCTTGGAGCTGCTTTCATCGATGCGTTTATGTGCAAACGTACCAATGCAACATGCCATTCAAACCGCGTTAGGTGGATACCAGAGTATCAATGAACTGATTTTACCAGGCGGACGCTTATTAGAGCAGCGCAACCGAGCGTATGAACTGATCAATCAGATTCCTGGTGTTTCTTGTGTTAAACCTAAGGGTGCGATGTACCTCTTCCCGAAAATCGACACTAAAATGTACAACATCAAGAACGATCAGCAGATGGTTTTAGATTTCTTAAAACAAGAGAAGGTCTTACTGGTGCAAGGTTCCGGTTTTAACTGGCCAAAACCAGACCACTTCCGCATCGTGACACTACCGCACGTTGAAGATTTAGAAATCGCCATTGGACGTTTTGAAAGATTCCTATCAACCTACAGCCAGTAATGAATCACTGGTAGTAATTAGTGCTGATCTCTCATATGCTTAGAGGAACTCCTAGTGAGTTCCTTTTTTACACCAGAAACGGAGAAAGCCATGAAAGAAAGCCATTTTTTCGCCCACCTGGCTCGAATGAAGCTGATCCAACGCTGGCCTTTAATGCGGTCCGTCTCACCAGAAAACGTTTCAGAGCATAGCTTACAAGTTGCTTTTGTCGCTCATGCCCTTGCCCTCATTAAAAACAAAAAGTTCGGCGGCAACCTTAATCCAGAACGCATCGCTATTCTTGCCATGTACCATGACTCCAGCGAAGTATTAACGGGTGATCTTCCAACTCCAGTGAAGTATTACAATCCTGAAATTGCCAAAGAATATAAGAAGATAGAATCGGCAGCGGAACAAAAATTACTCTCCATGTTACCGGAAGAGTTCCACGATGATTTTGCCCCCTATCTTCTTTCTCACTCTGCACATGAAGAGGACGCAAAAATCGTTAAGCAAGCCGATTCCATCTGTGCCTATTTAAAATGTCTCGAAGAACTAAGCGCCGGCAACCATGAGTTCGCTCTGGCAAAAAAACGCTTAGACGTCACTTTGCAAGAACGCAGAACGCCTGAAATGGATTACTTTCTCAATGCCTTTGCCCCAAGTTTCGAATTATCGTTAGATGAAATCAGTTAGCTTACGGAGATAATCGTGTCGTTTGAATTACACCCGCAATGGCAAGAGCGCCATGATGATGAGCATAAAATCCGTCGAGACGACCATCGGAGCCCGTACCAACGAGACCGAGCGCGCATTCTTCACTCGGCTGCATTTCGACGCCTACAAGCAAAAACCCAAGTACACGGTAATAGCTTGGAAGACTTTCACCGCAGCCGGTTAACACACTCCTTAGAAGCGTCGCAACTCGGGACTGGTATCGTCGCCCAACTAAAGAAAAAACAGCCAGAGTTCCGCGATCTATTACCATCAGACAGCTTAATTGATTCATTATGTTTAGCGCACGACATCGGGCATCCTCCATACGGTCATGGGGGAGAAGTCGCTCTAAACTACGTAATGCGCGAACATGGCGGCTTCGAGGGGAACGCCCAAACCTTTCGTATCGTCACTAAGTTAGAGCCTTATACTGAGCATTTCGGAATGAATTTATCACGCCGCACACTGCTTGGTTTGATTAAGTACCCTGCCCTCATTAGTCAAACACGCTCCGTCAAGTTGCCTCAACCAGCCGAGCATCAACGTAAACTAAAAGCAAAAGATTGGAGCCCAGCTAAAGGCATTTATGATTGTGATAAAGACTTATTTGATTGGGTAATTGCACCGCTTTCTGACAACGACAAGGCATTGCTTAGTCTGATGCGTTCAACGCCAGAATCGGAGTTTGAGCACAGTAAAACGCGTTTTAAATCACTCGATTGCTCAATCATGGAGCTAGCAGATGATATCGCCTACGGTGTTCATGATTTAGAAGATGCAATCGTACTTGGTATGGTGACACGTCAGCAATGGCAAGAAGGCGCAGCAAGTCAATTAGCGGACTGTGGCGACCCGTGGTTTGAAGCTCATATCGATTCCATCGGACAGATGCTATTTAGCGGTAAGCACCATGAGCGGAAAGATGCTATCGGTGGTATGGTTAACGCGCTACTGACCAGCATTTCAATCAAAACGGTGGATGAGCCGTTTAATAACCCGTTACTGTCTTGGAATGCGTGTTTAGAACCACAGATGGCACGTGCACTTGACGTACTCAAGCACTTTGTCAGCACCTTCGTTATCCAAGTCCCGCAGGTCCAGATCGTTGAGTATAAGGGTCAGCAAATTATTATGGATATTTTTGAAGCGTTAACAGCAGACCCAGAGCGATTACTACCCGTTCATACAAGAGATCTGTGGTGTCAGGCGAAGAGCGAGAGCAATAAAATGAGGGTCATCGCCGATTATATTTCTGCAATGACCGATGGTCACGCGCAAAAGCTACACCGCCAACTTTTCTCTTCCATCGTTCTTTAGTAACACTCAACCTTTCAAGTAATTCTTTTCAAAAACGCCCGGAGGCATCTGGGCGATTTGGAATTCGATCATCTTTTCAAACGCACGCATCAGCGGTGTAAAGTCTCGCTCGGGTTCAAGCAAGCGAAGCGAATGATAACCAGCCTCGACTGTCGATAAGCTATTCTCAGAGGGCGCCTTACGAATGGTGTAGTGCCCTTGTAGTTGCTTAGGCAACTGCACGGTTGGGAGTGGATGTAAGTTGCTTGAGAGTTGCCACATTTTGTACGCTTTTTTCCACGTACCATCGAGCAAAATCAAACGTATTTTCTTAGATACACTATGACTCGCTTGAGTGATTTCAGAAATGCATCGTGACTCTTCTGATGGGTAAAGAACAAAATGTTGATATGACTCATCCGCTAATAAGTGATTTAAGGCATCATCACAAGAAAAGTCCTCTCCTATCAAACAAATACAGTTATCTAAACTCAAATTGAGAATCCGTGCCGTACCAAGCGGACGATGTTCTTCACTCGTGTGCTGAAGAATGATAAGTTCTACCTCGCTTGCCAGCGGTACAATCCATTGGCAAATACACGCTTTTTGCGATTTTCCACAACGAGAACAATAACGAGACATAGAGTGAACCTTTATACCTTGCTGAGTATTATCAGCGTGATCTGTTTGATACTTCAATTTGAACCAATGGCAAGCCTAACCGAGTGGCACAGCTACAATATACGCCATGGTGAATGGTGGCGAATCGTAACAGGAAATCTCACACATACCAACTTTGCGCACTTAGGAATGAACCTCGCCGGATTGTGGATCATTACTTTTATTTTTCGCCCAAGCACTCGTAACTTCCTTATCGTTTTTTCAATCTTATGTGCATGTGTTGGTGCGCTGAATTTGTTTACCAACATGTCGGTATACGTGGGTTTATCCGGCGTATTACACGGATTGTTTGGATTTTGGGCGCTCAGAGAAGTCTTTGAAAGCAGAAGAAGCAGTGTGTTGTTAGTTGGAGGACTAATCGCCAAAGTAGCATGGGAGCAGGTCTATGGCCCATCCAGCAGTACTGCTGAGCTTATCGGTGCAAACGTTGCTATTGATGCTCATATGTTTGGCGCACTCGGTGGGTTAGTGATGGCTTTACTGGAAAAAGGCCTTCGCCGTCGTTTATTCGGATAAAAAATCCCGAACCACGAAAGAGGGGCTGGTTCGGGAAAGCAGTAATAGGGAAACAGATATTGTTCTGAATTCAGACTCAATATCTGCGATACATCAAGCTACAGTAAAATGCGGTCTTCGTTTTTCTTAACTGTCGCTTCACCAATGCCTTTTACGCTCTTCAAATCTGCTGCCGTTTTAAAAGGGCCATGTTCCTCGCGGTAGTCCACTATACTCTGCGCTTTCTTCTCACCTATACCTTTCAACATGGTCGCAATTTCTTCAGCAGTGGCCGTGTTGATATTTACAGTAATTTCAATTCCTTCATATTTGTCAGTGGCTGAATCCGCAGCCATGCTAAAAGGTGCAAAAACAAATAAGCACAATGTCAAAATCCATTTCATATTGAACATACAATCTCCAAAATAGTAGGCTAAAAACAGTCGTCGAGAGCGAGTCACTATCAAGTTTGCAATGGAAAGCAATATGGTTATGCATTTAACAAACTGAGATGATCCGGAATTCACAACGGCCGCTATCACTTAAACGCGCACTAATTTAAGTAATGCCTATTGATGATTGAAGTTCATAAAGACAAAAATAAAACGGACCGCTTATGCGGTCCGTTTTATTCAACATACAAATTACACTAATTGTGCTTAGTTGCTCACAACAAAGTACTCAATGTCAGTATTTGCACGCAGTACGGCTAGTACAGATGATAAATCTTGCTGAGAAGATGCACGCTGCATTTGCATCGCAACTTGATCTTCTAACTCACTATCTAGCTCTGCGTTTACAGCATCAAGCTCGATGATAATGATGTTACCTTCAAGATCTTTAGACTGACCGTATACTGGTTTACCATCGACTGGTTTTGCCATCGCGAATACCGTTGTTGCCAACGGAGAACGACGATCTACTGTCTCTTGTTCACCAAAGGCAAGATTGTTTTCAGCAAGCACGTTCGTCTTACCTTCTTTCAATGCCGCAACGACTTGTGTTCCAAGTTCCATCGCTTCTTGCTCACCTTTAACACGAGATAGCTCTGCAACAACCTGATCTTTCACTTCTTCTAGTGGAAGAACTGTCTCGTCACGCGCATCTTCAACACGAACAACGATAATATGCTCAGGCGCAACTTCGATAGCTTCAGAGTTTAGGCCATCTTCTTTAACTTCAGGGCTTAGGATAGCTTGCATTACCGCAGGGCTACGAAGCACTTCAGGTGCATCAACCTGAGAAATAAAGTCCGTTGTCTTCACTTCTTGGTTAACCGCTTGAGAAGCATCATACAATGAGTCTGGGTATTCAAACGCTACGCGCTCAAGCTCATTTTGCAACTCGTAGAATTGATCGATCGCTTGTTGGTCGACCATCTCTTGTTTGATTTCAGCAGCGACTTCTTCAAATGGCTTCGCCACAGAATCTTTTAGCTCTTCAAGCTTGATAATGTGATAGCCAAAGTCCGACTTTACTAGACCCGACGTATCGCCAGGATTCTTCAGTGCGAATGCCGCTTCTTCAAAAGCAGGGTCCATCACATCACGCTCAATCCAACCTAGGTCACCACCGTTTTCAGCGCTGCCAAAATCGTCAGATTTCTCTTGAGCAAGCGTCGCAAAATCTGCACCCGCGTTTAGCTCATCTAGGATAGCTTGCGCTTTTGCTTCATCGTCCCCTTCTACAAGAATGTGAGCGACACGGCGTTGCTCTTCTGAAGAGTATTTGTTTAAGTGCTCGTCGTAGTACTTTTTCACCTCAGCATCAGAAACATTAACTTGTTCCTTTAGCGCTTCAGCTGACAGTTCGATGTAAGAGACTTTAACCTGCTCTGGGCGTGTAAAGTTGTCTGGGTTTGCTTTGTAGTACTCTTGAATTTCTTCGTCGGTCAATTCAATATTTTTCGCAAACTCCGCTAAGTCGATCTGAATCGTGCGAATATCACGAGTTTGAGTGAACAGCTTGCCTTCTGCTTGTACTTCACCCGGCAGAATAAATTCACTGTTTTGTAGCGCATTCAGCAGTTGCTCACGAACCAATTCACGACGCATGTACTCAGCAAAAGAGTCTGGCGAAAAGCCTGCACGACGCAAAGAAGCTTGATAGATCTCTTGATCAAACTGACCATTAGATTGGAACTGAGGCATGTCTAGAATCATGCTACGCACTTGAGTGTCGCTGATTCGCAGACCCAAAGCTTCAGCTTGTTGGTCAAGCAACACGTCATTGATCATTCGATCTAAAACGGATTTGCGGAAAGATTCAACATATGCAGGGTCAGCCAGCATTTGAGAGAAGTAGTCACCCAACTGAGCTTGCATACGGTTACGCTCATTTTGGTATGCCATCTCGAACTCACCACGAGGAATCTCAGTGTTACCGACTTTCGCTGCAGAGTTGTTGCTACCACCAACGATGTAGCTACCTACACCTGCAAATACGAAAGACAGGATGATAAGTCCAAGGATAATTTTGACCGCGATGCTATTCACGCCTTCGCGTAGTCGATCCATCATAATTTAACTGCTCTCCACAATTGAAGCCTACTGCTTCTATCTAATAGAAATAATGGCGCAATAATATCAGAAAAAGAAATGCGCATCAGTATGATGCGCATAATTTAAGAAAGTTCGGCTCGAAGTTTGTAAATTTTTGTTCGAAACTTATTGTTTGAGCAAAAGTTAAGCAAATGGCCGGTTACAGAAATAACGCCGTGATTAGTTACAAGCGTCTTTCAGTGCTTTACCAGCTTTGAAAGCTGGTACTTTTGCTTCTGCGATTTGGATTTCTTCACCAGTTTTTGGGTTACGACCAGTACGTGCAGCACGAGTACGAACGCTGAATGTACCAAAGCCAACTAGAGCGACTTGATCACCAGATTGAAGAGTTCCGCTTACTGCTTCGATGAATGCATCTAGAGCACGACCCGCTGACGCTTTAGAAATATCTGCATTTTCTGCGATTTGTTCTACTAACTGAGTTTTATTCACTGTAATTTCCCCTTTGTGTCATCTGTGATTATTTTTGTGATGACTTTCGTTCCATTGTTAAGAAAATATGCTCCACCCCTTATTCATCAAGGGCTGGCAGCTATCGAAACTAACTTAGCGCCCAAAAAAAACGCTGACAAGCCTTTTTGGGCTTATCAGCGTAAACTTTTACTTATTTTTGCTACACATCACTATTTTTGAGACTCAAACTCAACGCCCGTCGGGTCTCGCTCTAGTGCGACTTTCAGTACTTCATCAATCCACTGTACAGGGATAACTTCCAGATCCGCGATAACATTATCAGGAATCTCTTCCAAATCACGCTCGTTATCTTTTGGAATTAGCACTGTCTTAATGCCACCACGGTGTGCCGCAAGTAACTTCTCTTTTAGGCCGCCGATAGGTAGAACCTCACCACGCAGTGTGATTTCACCCGTCATCGCTACTTCTGCTTTCACAGGGTTGCCTGTTAGAGAAGAAACCAATGCTGTACACATTGCTGTACCCGCACTTGGGCCATCTTTTGGTGTCGCGCCTTCCGGGACGTGTACGTGAATATCTTTCTTCTCGTAGAAGTCAGTATTGATACCTAGCTTTTCTGCACGAGAGCGAACCACTGTCATTGCTGCTTGGATAGACTCTTGCATCACATCACCAAGAGAACCCGTTTGTGTCAGCTTACCTTTACCTGGCATTGATTGAGTTTCAATCGTTAATAGATCGCCACCCACTTCGGTCCAAGCTAGGCCAGTTACTTGACCAATTCGGTTACTTTCATCCGCTTTACCGTAATCGAAACGTTGAACACCTAAGTACTCTTTTAGGTTGTCCATCGTTACCGTTACTGACTTGATGTCCTTATCCAGCAAGATGTTCTTCACCGCTTTACGGCAGATCTTAGAAATCTCACGCTCTAAGTTACGGACACCCGCTTCACGCGTGTAGTAACGAATGATGCCAATAATCGCAGAATCTTCAATGACGATCTCATCCGCTTTCAAGCCATTACGCTTCACTTGTTTATCAACAAGGTGACGTTTTGCAATGTTCAGCTTCTCGTCTTCGGTGTAACCAGATAAACGAATAACTTCCATACGGTCTAACAATGGACCCGGGATGTTCATCGAGTTCGATGTCGCAACAAACATAACGTCAGAGAGATCGTAATCCACTTCTAGGTAGTGATCGTTGAACGAGTTATTCTGTTCAGGATCAAGTACTTCTAGTAGAGCCGATGCCGGATCACCACGCATATCGGAAGACATTTTGTCGATTTCGTCCAATAAGAACAGCGGGTTCTTCACACCAACCTTCGACATCTTCTGGATCAATTTGCCTGGTAATGAGCCGATATAAGTACGACGGTGACCACGAATTTCCGCTTCATCACGCACACCACCCAACGCCATACGAACATACTTACGGCCTGTAGCTGAAGCAATTGAACGACCAAGAGACGTTTTACCTACACCAGGAGGACCAACAAGACAAAGGATAGGACCTTTTAGCTTGTTGATACGGTTTTGAACAGCCAGGTATTCAAGGATACGTTCTTTGACGCGTTCTAGACCGTAGTGATCTTCATTAAGAACCTCTTCTGCTTTCGCTAAGTTTTTCTTAACTTTTGAGCGCTTAGCCCAAGGAACGCTGACCATCCAATCGATGTAGCTACGAACCACTGTTGCTTCAGCAGACATTGGAGACATCATCTTGAGCTTTTGCAGCTCTTGCTCTGTCTTTTCACGTGCCTCTTGAGGCATTTTTGATTCGTCAATCTTCTTCTGTAGCGTTTCGAACTCGTCTGGTGCGTCTTCCATCTCACCAAGTTCTTTCTGAATCGCTTTCATTTGCTCATTCAGATAATACTCACGCTGAGATTTTTCCATTTGCTTTTTAACGCGACCACGAATTCGTTTTTCAACTTGCAGCAAGTCGATCTCTGATTCCATCTGGCCCATCAGGAATTCCAGACGCTCAGTGACGTCAACAATTTCAAGCACTTGCTGCTTATCCACCAACTTTAACGGCATATGAGCCGCAATGGTATCCGCTAAGCGTGCGGCTTCGTCGATACCATTAAGTGACGTTAGCACTTCTGGTGGAATCTTCTTGTTTAGCTTAATGAACCCTTCAAACTGATTAATCGCGCTGCGAACAATCACTTCTTGCTCACGCTCATCCAATTCTGGCGTAACAACAAATTCAGCTTCCGCTAGGAAAAAGTCACTCTCTTTAAAGTGATTGATTTTTGCTCGCTGCTGGCCTTCGACCAATACTTTTACTGTGCCATCCGGAAGCTTCAAGAGCTGGAGAATGGTGGCTACCGTACCTACGTCAAATAGGTCGTCAACCGTAGGCTCGTCAGTATCCGCTTGCTTTTGTGCCACAAGAAGAACTTGTTTGTTGGTTTCCATCGCCGTTTCTAGACAGCTAATCGATTTCTCACGACCAACAAACAATGGAATAACCATGTGTGGGTAGACCACTACGTCACGTAGAGGTAGTACCGGGATCTCGATACGCTCGGAACGTTCCAAGTTCATATAATTCTCTCTTCCGCTTTCACGTTTAACGTATTACTTAAGGCAGTATATGGGGGCTAATTGTTTGGATTCAATAAGAGAAATAAAAAAAGGAGGTAATTACTTACCTCCTTTTTCATTATGGCTGAATTTACTCTGCTCCAGCTGCCTGATTGTCTGCGTTACTGTAAATAAGCAGTGGCTCTGACTCGCCATTAATGACGGACTCATCAATCACGACTTTACTAACGTCTGTTGCAGATGGTAATTCGTACATGGTTTCAAGTAGCACGCCTTCAAGAATCGAGCGTAAGCCACGAGCACCTGTTTTACGCTCCATTGCTTTTTTCGCGATAGCGCGCAGCGCATCTTCACGGAATTCAAGTTCGGCGTTTTCCAGCTCAAACAATGCTGCATATTGCTTGGTCAGTGCGTTCTTCGGTTCACATAGGATCTGAATCAACGCTTCTTCATCAAGCTCAGTCAGTGTTGTTGTTACAGGTAGACGACCAATGAATTCTGGAATGAGGCCGTACTTCACTAAGTCTTCAGGTTCAACTTGAGTAAATAGCTCACCTACCGTCTTCGATTCATTCTTCGAACGAACTTCAGCACCAAAGCCAATACCTGTACCTGTTGCAACACGCTGCTCAATCACCTTGTCTAAGCCAGCAAAAGCACCACCACAAATGAACAGGATCTTAGATGTGTCCACTTGTAGGAATTCTTGCTGAGGATGCTTACGACCACCTTGAGGTGGAACCGATGCAACCGTACCTTCGATAAGTTTTAGTAGCGCCTGCTGAACACCTTCACCAGATACGTCACGCGTAATAGATGGGTTTTCAGCTTTGCGTGAAATCTTATCAATTTCATCAATGTAAACGATGCCGCGTTCCGCTTTAGCTACATCGTAATCACATTTTTGCAGAAGCTTTTGGATGATGTTTTCAACGTCTTCACCTACGTAACCGGCTTCGGTTAGTGTCGTCGCGTCTGCCATTGTAAATGGCACATCCAAGAATCGAGCTAATGTCTCCGCAAGTAGTGTTTTACCGCTACCTGTAGGACCAATTAGAAGGATGTTACTCTTACCAAGCTCCACACCTTCGCTCGTTGTATCACCATTGCGTAAACGCTTGTAGTGGTTATATACCGCAACTGCGAGCACTTTTTTCGCGTAATCTTGCCCGATCACATAGTCATCAAGGTGTTCACGGATCTGTTTTGGCGTTGGTAACGCTTCAGATTCTTTCTTAGGGAGAACATCCTTGATTTCTTCGCGAATAATATCGTTACATAAGTCGACACACTCGTCGCAAATGTACACTGACGGACCTGCGATTAGCTTGCGAACTTCGTGCTGACTTTTGCCGCAGAAAGAACAGTACAGCAATTTACCGCTGCCACTTTCTTTGCTTTTATCTGTCATTCGCTAACCTCTTAGCCTTTACTCTTCATGAATGAGTGTATATCAATTTTTGCCAAAATGCGCTGGCAAATTACTCGCCACGGTGGCTTAACACTGCATCCACGATACCGTATTCCACAGCCTGCTCTGATGACATGAAGTTATCACGATCAGTATCGCGCTCAATGACTTCAAGAGGTTGGCCTGTATGTTCTGCTAACAACTTGTTTAGCTTCTGTTTAATCGTCAGGATTTCCTGAGCATGGATTTGGATATCAGAAGCTTGACCCTGGAAACCACCCAATGGTTGGTGGATCATTACACGAGAGTTAGGCAGTACGTAACGCTTACCTGGCGCACCACCTGCAAGCAGGAAGGCACCCATTGAACATGCTTGACCCATACACACAGTGCTGACATTTGGCTTAATGAACTGCATGGTATCGTAAATAGACATACCAGCTGTTACGCTGCCGCCTGGCGAGTTGATGTATAGGAAAATATCTTTATCTGGATTTTCAGATTCTAGGAAAAGTAGCTGAGCCACGACAAGGTTTGCCATGTGGTCTTCCACTTGACCCGTTAAAAAAATCACGCGCTCTTTCAGCAGACGTGAGTAGATGTCGTAAGAGCGTTCGCCTCGGGAAGTTTGTTCAACCACCATTGGTACTAGCGCGTCCATAATTGGCGACATTGCATTTTTTTCTTGGTAGCTCATATTCTTATGTCCCTAAAATAAATGGCCCGGATGATGACTATCATACGGACCATTGTTAGCAGAATAGTTAACGTTAAGTCAACCTTCTACGCAAGATATTGCTTATTAAGCAGCAGGTTGTTGTTGGTTAAGTAGCTCGTTGAAGCCTACTTCTTTCTCAGAAACCTGTGCTTTAGCGATGATCGCGTCGATTGCTTGCTCTTCTAGAGCTACGTTGCGCATGTTGTTCATCATTTCTTCGTTTTGCTCGTAGTAAGCAATAACTTCTGATGGATCTTCGTATGCAGTAGCCATTTCTTCGATTAGAGCTTTAACTTTCTCGTCGTCCGCTTTTAGCTCTTCAGATTTGATTACCTCACCTAGTAGAAGACCAACAACTACGCGACGTTTAGCTTGTTCTTCGAACAGTTCACGTGGAAGCTGAGCAGCAGCTTCTGGGTTACCACCGAAGCGTTGTGCAGCTTGTTGACGTAGAACTTGGATTTCTTGCTCGATAAGCGCTGATGGTACGTTGATGTCGTTTTGCTCAACTAGACCGTCAATCGCTTGCTCTTTGATGCGGTTCTTAACAGCTTGCTTAAGTTCGCGTTCCATGTTCTTACGAACTTCAGCTTTAAGTGCTTCAACACCACCTTCAACAACACCGAACTTAGCAACGAACTCGTCGTTTAGTTCTGGAAGTTCACGAGCTTCAACTTTGTTCACTTTGATTGCGAACTTAGCTGCTTTACCTTTTAGGTTTTCAGCGTGGTAATCTTCTGGGAAAGTCACGTCGATGTCGAATTCCATACCAGCAGTTTTACCTGCGATACCGTCTTCGAAACCAGGGATCATGCGACCAGCACCCATTTCTAGAGGGAAGTTCTCAGCTTTACCACCTTCGAACTCTTCACCGTCGATAGAACCAACGAAGTCGATGCTTACGCGTTTGCCATCTTCTGCTGCTTCTTCAACTTCAACCCAAGTTGCTTGTTGCTTACGTAGAGTATCGATCATCTCTTCTACGTCTGCATCTTTAACTTCTGTTAGTGGTTTTTCAACAGTGATGCTCTCTAGGCCTTTAAGCTCAACTTCTGGGTAAACTTCAAAAGTTGCAGTGAAAACTAGGTCTGAACCTTCTTTGTTCTCTACAGGAGCAAAAGTTGGAGCGCCAGCTGGGTTGATTTTCTCTTTAACGATAGCTTCGATGAAGTGGCGTTGCATTACTTCACCAAGAACGTCTTGACGTACTGCTTTGCCGTACATCTTAGCAACCATTTTTAGAGGCACTTTACCCTTACGGAAACCATCGAAACGACGGTTTTTAGCGATGTTGCGTAGTTCAGCTGTTACAGCGTCTTCGATGTTTGCAGCTGGAACAGTAATGTTTAGACGGCGCTCTAGGCCCTCTAGCGTTTCAACAGTAACTTGCATTATATATAAACCTCTAAAGTGGCTCGGTTTTCCGAGCGTATGAGCGAAACTCAGAGGAGCTTACGCTTCATCCTTGTGTAGTGTTCTGTCCGAACACCTAATTTAAAATCGAGTATCGATACTGGTTGTCAGTACCGGACTAATCAGTGATATCTTCGATAAAATAACCAAAGGTATCTCCTATTAGCCTCAGGACAGAATTTTTAGACGCGACATTCTAGCGATCTGTCGCAACCCTGTCGAGCCAATAGCCACTATGTGGACATTGTCTGCGCTAAATTCTCGAATGCTGACCCATTTTTTCTTCAAAAATGCGATTCAGACACCGTCTAAGCATTGCCAGCATATCTAGAATGGGGACAATAGCGACTTTTTCAAGAGAATCGACCGGTTTTTTTATCGAAAAGCCTAAAAAGAGATCTTGCTCTTGTTTTACTCCACAGAGTTGAAAACTAAATCCCTAATCCTTCCTACAAACTATTAACATTTTCTTACGTGACCAAAGGAAGTTGTAAGGAGTGTAAGGATGTCGCAAAAAAAACGGATTCTGCTGACATTTTTTGCTTTCTATTTCCTGTCCGCAATTATCGGTGGCCATTGGGTTTGGCAGACCAGTTATCAATCTCTACTTGATAAACACCAATCACAGTTGGAGCAGTTTTCTGGCCATATAAAAAATAAACTCGATAAGTACGCCCATATTCCAAATCTTCTCGCTAAAGATGATCCTCTTTATCAAGCGCTTCTGCACCCCAACAACAGTGCGCAACTGGAAATCACTAATCGGTATTTAGAATCCGTTAATGGCGTGATTGAAGCAGCGGATACGTACTTAATCGATCAATGGGGTACAACGATCGCGGCCAGCAACTGGCGTAAAGAGCGCTCCTTTATCGGGCGAAATTTTGCATTTCGCCCTTATTTCAAACAAGCCATTGTAGGCAAAAGAAGCCAATACTACGCACTGGGCTCAACATCTGGTAAACGTGGCTACTACTATTCTTATCCCATCGTATACGCTGGCGGTGTACTTGGTGTCGTCGTGGTGAAGATGGACCTAAGTAAGATAGAGGACAACTGGCAGCAACCAAACAGTGTTTTTGTCGCCAGCGACCCATACGAAATTGTTTTCATGAGTAGCCGAAGTGAATGGCTGCTCAAAAGCTTACAACCACTGACAAAAAAAGAGAAAAAGCAAGTTTGGGCAAGCCAACAATATCTTGATGCGCCAATTGAAACGCTTGGATTAGTGGGTAGTTTGGACGAGGTGCATTCTGAGCTTAAACAGGGTTACCCATACAATAAAGGAACCTTGGTAGTCTCTTCGCTGCCCCTACCCGAACTCAAACTGACTATTCGTGTGCTGTCTCCTAAACAGTCGATCGTTTGGTTCACCATGGGTTACATCTTTGTACTCACTCTAGCATTCATGGTTTTGTTTTTAATTGGTCAGCTTATCTATCACCGTCAACAGCGTCACTTGCAACTTGAACGAATTCAACAAGAAGCAAATCAAAAGTTGGAATATCAAGTCATGGCACGGACTGCCGAGTTGCAAGCGGAGATCGCACAGCGTATCGATACCGAACAAACTTTACGCGTTACTCAAGACGAATTGGTGCAAGCAGCGAAACTCGCGGTGTTAGGACAAATGTCGGCCAGTATCAGCCATGAACTGAATAATCCACTTGCGGCAATTCGTAGCTTTGCGGAGAACGGCAAGCTGTTTCTAAAAAAAGAAAAATATGAGCGAGTGGAAGATAATCTCACTCGCATTTCTGCTCTCACTGACCGTATGGCAAATATCAGTCAGCAACTTCGCTCTTTCGCCAAAAAAACCAGTGGTGACGAGTTGGCTCAATCTCGACTGTTCCCTGTTATTGCCTCTGTAAAAGAACTGATGAAGCCCGCATTTAAATCAGGGCGCGTCACGTTAGAAACAAATTTGCCAGAGCATGATGTTGAAGTGCAGATCAATATTATTCAACTGGAGCAAGTGTTGGTCAATTTACTGACTAATGCGATAGAAGCACTCAAAGAGCAACAAGACAAACAGGTAGAATTATCTGTAGAACACGATGAGCACACTGATTTGGTTTGGATTCATGTTGATGATAATGGCCCAGGGCTTGGCTCTTTCTCACTTTCTGATTTATGTGAACCGTTTCTAACCACTAAACTGAACGGTTTAGGTTTGGGTCTCTCTATCTCGCAACAAATCTTAGCCAGTATGAATGGAAAATTATGTGCCCATAATCGAGAACAAGGCGGCGCTCGATTCTCATTGTGTTTACCTATCACTTCTTACAACACTGAACCATCAAAAGGATAAGATCATGTGTCAGGTGTTTTTTATTGATGATGAGGCCGATCTCAGAATCGCTATAGAACAGACCTTTGAACTGGCGGATATCGACGCCAAGTTTTTTGTGGATGCAGAATCGGCTTTAATAGCGATGCAGCAAGGAGAAGAAGCTGGCGTCGTGGTCACTGATATCTGTTTGCCGGGCATTTCTGGTATGGATATGCTGACAACTTTGACTCAACGCGATGCAAACTTACCCGTCATCATGATCACTGGACACGGTGATATTTCCATGGCTGTGCAAGCCCTTCATCAAGGCGCTTACGACTTTATTGAGAAACCTTTTGCGCCAGAACATTTGGTTGAAACGGTTAAGCGGGCGATTGAGAAGCGCAAACTAACCAATGAAAATGAAAAACTGCGCCTGTCACTTAAAGCCAGTAAAACCCTTGGTCCACGAGTTATTGGTGAAACCTCTAGCATCCAAATATTACGAGAGACCATCACCCAAATCGCCGATACCGACGCCGATATTTTATTGTTTGGTGAAACCGGTACAGGGAAAGAGTTAATCGCTCGTTCTTTACATGAGCAAAGCTCTCGCCGGAACCAAAACTTTGTCGCCGTAAATTGTGGAGCGGTTCCAGAGAACTTAATTGAGAGTGAACTCTACGGCCATGAAAAAGGCGCATTCACTGGCGCCGAAAGCCGTCGTATCGGTAAATTTGAGTTTGCACAAGGCGGCACACTTTTCTTGGATGAGATCGAGTCGATGCCTATTCAAGCCCAAATTCGTTTATTGAGGGTATTACAAGAGCGCGTGATTGAGCGTGTCGGTTCAAATGAATTATTGCCTTTAGATATTCGAGTGATTGCCGCAACAAAGGTCGATTTAAAACACGCAGCTGAAGAAGGTACTTTCCGTCAGGACCTCTACTATCGGCTCAATGTCGTGACCCTGGATCTCCCGCCACTACGCGAACGAAAAGAAGACATTCCCGCCCTCTTTCACCACTTTCTGTTGGTAGCAGCTTCACGTTATGGCAAAAGCTCACCTAGCTTGTCACCCCAAGATCTAGCGCAACTGATGAGCCATGACTGGCCTGGCAATGTTCGAGAACTCAGAAATGCTGCAGAGCGTTTTGTGCTATTGGGTAAGTTAATTCAGTTGGGAGAATCGAACCCAGTTACTAAGTCTTTCTCAAGCCTTGCAGAGCAAGTGGCGGAGTTTGAGAGAGCAGCCATTGAAGGCGCTTTATTAGAAAACAACGGTAGTATTAAACAGACAATGTGCCAATTGAATGTGCCAAGAAAAACTCTTTACGACAAGATGCAGCGCTACCAAATAAATAAAGACCTTTACAAATAAAACACGTTCAAATAGCTGGCATTATATTCAACTTGAATCATAATTTTTAACAACGGGTTTATCATGGTTGTTATAGATATGAACGAAAAAGTGAGAATACCGATTGTTACAGATACCGTGCTCGTAGACGGTTGCTATCAAGAAGAGAGAAGATTCGGTGAAGAGCGTCGCAAAAATAAAAAGAGGTGGCGACACTATGAACGTCGAATTAATTCAGACCCGCGCAAAACTTGTTACAAGTCAATAGACGAAGAGGTGTGAATTCTCACACCTCTTTCTACTTTCTGGCTTCCATTACTTGGTAATGATCTCCGGCCCCATCAAGGTAGTAGGCAACCAAGTCGAAACCCATGGTACATATGTGACGATAATTAGGAATAAGAACATCACTCCAACCCAGGGTAATGCTGCCTTCACTACGTTCATCATCGACATTTTGGCAACACCAGCGGTCACAAATAAGTTAAGACCCACGGGCGGCGTTATCATTCCTATCTCCATATTCACCACCATCATTATGCCCAAGTGAATTGGGTCTATGCCTAATGCAATCGCAATTGGGAACACGAGCGGCGCAACAATGATCAACAAGCCTGATGGCTCCATAAACTGACCACCAATCAACAACAAGACGTTCACCACAATCAAGAAAGTGATGGGTCCGAGACCAGCGGAGAGCATCGACTCGGTGATCATTTGCGGGATGCGTTCTTCCGTTAAAACATGCTTCAAAATTAAGGCATTAGCAATGATGAACAGCAGCATGATGGTGAGTTTGCCCGCTTCATACAGGGTGTGTTTGGTGTCTTTATGAACAAAGGTTTGGAAGATTTTAACGAGCGCAGGTTTAGTGTTTTTCTTGTCTGCAAATGGCCCCATGTCTTTGTATACAAAGTTAGCAATAAAGAATGAGTACACAGCAGCAACCGCAGCGGCTTCTGTCGGCGTAAAGATACCGCCATAGATACCACCAAGAATGATGACGACCAACAACAAGCCCCAGCTTGCATCCTTGGCGGCATCAAAAGTTTCTTTCCAACCGACAAAAGGTTGCTTTGGAAGGTTCTTGATTCTCGCGGCAATGTAAATCGCGATCATCAACATGACACCCGCCAGCAAACCGGGAATCACACCACCAAGGAACATACGTCCAACTGACACATCCGTTGCGGCTGCATACACCACCATCACAATCGAAGGTGGGATCAAAATCCCTAGCGTACCTGCGTTACAAATTACCCCAGAGGCAAACTCTTTTGAGTAACCGTTTTTGATCATACCTGCGATAACAATACTACCTATGGCAACAACCGTTGCAGGTGAGGAACCTGACAACGCGGCAAACATCATACACGCTACAACCGAAGCCATCGCCAAACCGCCGCGGAACCAGCCTACAATGGCAATGGCGAAACGAATGATCCGCTTTGCTACGCCACCCGTCGACATAAAGCTTGAAGCCAATATAAAGAATGGAATAGCCAATAGCGTGTAGTGGCCCGCGAATGCATTAAACAGCGTTTGAGCAACTGACGCTAAAGAGGCATCCGAATGCATTAAAAGGAAAAGAACACTGGAAAGGCCCAGCGAAATAGCAATTGGCACGCCAACCAGCATAAAGCCAATTACCATCAAAAATAGAAATAAGATATCCATGGCTTATTGCTCCTTGTTTTTAGCGTCTTGCGAGGCCTTTGGAGCCATTACGTCTTCAGCGTCACTCATCTCAGCTTTAAGAGATTCGAGCTCTTCCTCCGCTTCATGTCCTGCAATCAAGCGATCGAGCTTACCAGTAGCGATTTGCCACGTGACTTGAACAAATCTAAACGTTAGTAGCGCCATTCCAAGTGGCAAAGCGAAGTAAGGAATAAAACGTGGCAGCTTTTCATAACGCTCTCCCTCATTTAACCAGTCGGCCATGAACTGGAGTATTTCAGGCATCGGAATATCGTCCGTTTCATACCACGCTCGGTCGGTAGCGAACGGATACCAGTAGTTCCAAGCGCCAATTAACAGCAAAATAGAGAAGGCTAAGCAACACATTGCTGCAAAAAGCGCCAGGGCTTTTCGTTTACCTTCCGGAACGATGTTAATAATGACATCGACACCAATATGAAAGTGTTTTTTCACACCATAAGATGCGCCAACCAACACCATCCATGCGAACATGAAAACGGTGAGCTCAAGCGCCCAAAGAATATTGTCGTTAAAGACATAACGAAAGATGACATTGGCAAAGGTCAGCAAGGTCATGGCACCCAAGAAGAAAGCAATCAAAGTCTCTTCAATGGCATCAGTGATTCGTCCAGCCTTGGCAAAAAAAGTCTGTTCCATAATTACATCACGTCGTCTGTAGGGGGAAAGAGCCCCCTCAGTTTGAGAGGGCTAAATGTGCTAGGTGTTATTATTTTTGGTTAGACGCCAAAGCGGCTTCGATTAGGTCAGAACCAATGTCTTTTTCGAACTTCTTCCATACTGGTTGAAGTGCAGTGACCCACTCTTGGCGCTGTTCTGGCGTTAGAGTACGAACCACACCACCGGCTTCGATGATATTGTTCTTATTCGCAAGGTTTACTTTGGTTGACTCAGCATTACGCTGCGCAGTTACCTCTTGAATAATGGTATTTAACTGCTCGCGCTGATCATCTGGTAGGTTTTTCCAGAAGTCGTTTGACGTCACAACTAAGTAATCCAGAATTCCGTGGTTCGTTTCCGTAATGCCATCTTGAACTTCGAAGAATTTTTTGCCGTAAATGTTTGACCAAGTATTTTCTTGACCATCAATAACCTTAGTTTGCAAGCCGCCGTAAACTTCTTTGAACGACATTTTTTGTGGGTTAGCACCTAGCTGCTCAAACTGAGCAACGAGTACATCAGAGGCTTGAACACGGAACTTAAGTCCTTCAGCATCAGTTGGAGAAATGAGCGGCTTGTTGGCTGACATTTGCTTCATGCCGTTATGCCAAAACGCAATGCCTTGTAGGCCACGACGTTTCATTGAATTTTTCAGCTTTTCACCCGCTTCCGAGTTTTGGAAACGGTCAACCGCGTCGACATCATCGAACAAGAAAGGAAGATCGAAAAGGCGGTACTTCTTGGTGAATTTCTCAAACTTAGAAAGAGAAGGAGCAGCGAGTTGAACATCACCATTCAGTAGCGCTTCCAACACTTTGTCATCATCATACAGTGTTGAGTTAGGAAACACCTGCATACAGACTTTACCGTTCATCTCTTCGTTGACGCGCTTTTCAAGTAACGAAGCCGCGATGCCTTTAGGGTGTTTGTCCGCGTTCGTTACATGGCTAAACTTGATGACCGTTTCACCCGGGTCACAATTTGCGGCAGCATTAAAACTGGTAACAGCAAGTGCAGAGACAGATAGTAGAGTTAGAGGCTTAAACATTATTATTCTCCTTGTTGAATCACATCCCATCCCGTCCATGAGTAACTAGGTGTTAGGCGATGGGTACGGATATTCAACAAAGAGCAATTAATGGACCATGTTAAAATTTATATGTATTTCAATAAATTAACATAGCCCATTAACATGAATCCGAAGTGTAACGAGTGAATTCCACCCAAGAAAAAGATACAAATGGGTGGGAAATGACCCATTTATGAAGAACAGCTTATCTCCATTTTCTTCCCCCATTCCGGCGGCAATTTCGCGTAATCATCAAACTCAGGTTGCTCATCAAATGGGCGTTTTAACAGTTCGGCCAATCGGTGTAATTCGCTAAAGTCCCCTTCTTCCGCTTTATCAATCGCCAACTGAGCCAAGTAGTTACGCAAGATGTATTTGGGATTGGCTTGACGCATCTGTTTGCAACGCTGTTCGGTTGAAATCAGGCCCCCTAGTTCATCAACCTCTAGCTCACACCGAGCTAAGTACAGTTCAAGCCAAGCTCGCGCAGCTTCTCGGTCGAGAAATAAATCGATTACGGCTTGGGAAGGCGCATTATCAAGGTTTGAAAGCGTTCTGAAGAAGCGAGTGTAGTCCGTTTTGTTCTGGTGAAGAAGCTCAAACATAGCTTCAAACAAACGCCCGTCTTCCGCTATCTTGGTTTTTAAGCCCAACTTCTCACGCATGAGGCGGCTGAACTGCTGGCTTAAATGAACTTCAAATTGACTCAACGACGATTCTAAATCTTCTCGTTCAACGAGTGGCGATAGCGCATGCGCCAGTGCTGACAGGTTCCAAAGCGCAATTCTAGGCTGTTGATCAAATGCGTAACGACCCTGGTAGTCTGAATGATTACAAATGTATCCCGGCTCATAATCATCAAGAAAGCCAAACGGACCATAATCAAAAGTTTGCCCAAGAATTGACATGTTATCGGTATTCATCACACCATGCGCAAAACCAAAAGCTTGCCAATATGCGATCATCTCGGCTGTTTGAGTCACGATGGCGTCAAACATCGCGGCATATGGTTTCTCCGCCGATGCACAATCAGCAAAGTGCCACTCAATCACCTTATCCGCCAACAGCTTCTGCTCTGCTAACTGGTTGGTGTAAAAGAAATGCTCAAAGTGACCGAATCGAACATGGGTTTCAGCCATTCGAAGTAACAAAGCGCCCGATTCCGTTTTTTCTCGATAAACAGGTGTATCACTGACCATCATACCGAGAGCACGTGTCGTGGGAACCCCAAGGCCCGCCATGGCTTCACTGCACAGGTACTCACGGATAGTTGAGCGTAATACCGCTCGCCCATCTCCCATTCGCGAGTAAGGCGTTAGCCCTGCACCTTTGAGGTGAAGATCAAACCAAGTACCATCCTGATGCTCAATTTCTGCCAACAGTAATCCACGTCCATCGCCCAAATCTGGGTTGTAAACGCCAAACTGATGGCCTGCATATTTCATCGCAAGAGGACGAAATTGTTCGAATTCACTTAGCCCAGAAAAAACCGCCAATAACTCATCGTTTTGCTCTGCTGGTAAACCAAACTGCTGTGCAAACTCACCATTCCAAGCGACCCAGCGAGTGTTATCCAAGGGTTGTGGCTCGACCAACGTATAGAACGCTGACGGTAATTGACTAAAGCGATGGGTGAAATTGACCCGTTGCCAAATGGACATGTAGGGTTCCTTAATAAAAAGAAGTACTGTTGTGAGTATACGTGTGAATGTCCCTGTCATTCAGCCATGAAATGGGCATGGGTATTTTGCGTGAATAACGCGAAGGCGGCAGGAAGGTATCAACCTGCCGCAGACCGTCTCCTAAACGGAGGTAGCATGTAAAAACGATCAAAGGGTTAAGCGGAAAATTCTTCACCCGTTTTTGGTGGCTGTGATGGCGTATCAAAACGAGCGCGTTCGATATCCACTACCGTTTTATAGCTCAACGATAACAATGCCAGCTGGTACGCGCCAAAAATACCATAAGCCACACCGACGAGGCTCAACATAAAGAGATTCGTAAAGTGGCTAAAGATCAGCTGACTGAGCAAGCCCGCACCCAATGGAATTAGTCCCATCAAAATGAATACTTGTTTGTTGTATGGTCTGCTCTGGTTCCACGAACGACGCAAACTGCGCGGCTGATGATCCATTGCTGTCGCTGGCAACACAAATGACCATCGCGCCATTACCCAATAGCCAGGAATGCTTGCAATCGTTGTGATAATAGCCATAGCAACAAAGTCGGCTTCACCACTTTCTGCAATGTAGATAAACGACAACACAAAGATCGGGATACCAATAACGAGCATCATCATCAGTCCAAACAGTATCCACCAGCCTATGAAACGGAATTCTCGAGCTGACAAACGAAATACATCCAACGCAGAGTGCATGTAATCGCCGGCTAAATAAATTCGATGCACACGCACAGCCGCCATAGCGGCAACAAGTGGGTACAAAATAATTGTGACGAAATAAAATCCTGCGACATTGCCTTCTTGAACGTTCGCTTGATCTTGCCCCGTCATTTCAGGATACATAAAAGCAAAAATTGAGTGCACGATAATCAACGGAATACAAGCAATAACAATTGCGAGTAGATTCCTTCTGACCATCACTGCCGCTTCTCGGCATATTTCCGAAACAGAAAAGCCCTCGGTAGACATATAACATCCTTAGTTCATAAAAATCGGCCCCTAGGGTAACCGCAGAGTAGAAAAATCGCTTTAAAAATAATGAGAAACACATCTCATAAGACAATGAGAACGAAACCAAAATAGATCAGATAAAAAATAAGCCACTCAATGTGAGTGGCTTATACCGCAATTCAATACCGTTTTAGACGCGACGTCGCCAGCCTAATGTTGCAAGTAACATCAAAGCCCAATAAGAAACACTGCCGCTACCTTCAGAGTTCTTGAATATCGTTGTCTTCAAAGAAGCAACAACCGTCACGATAACTTCCCCCGTAGCAGTGGCACCATGACCGTCTGAAACCGTATATTGCAGCTTGATGCCGTCAGTAGGGCTATCCGGTGCTTGAAAACGGATTTTGCCATTCTCTACACTCGCACTTCCCACACCCGTTACGTTCTGTACGCTTTCTACAACCAGTTTATCGCCGTTCACATCCGAATCATTGCTCGCTGCATCAATCAGAATACTTTCACCAACGGCAACGGTCGCCGTATCTGCAAGCGTAAGTGGCGCTGCGTTTTTCATGGTTAAATCGACGGTAGCACTGGACGTTTCATTACTAGGATCAGTCACGGTTAAACGGAATGTCAGAACCTCACCCGCTTTTGCACCTTGAGGCACCGTAAAGCTTGTGCTAACACTGGTTGCATTGCCAAGAGAAACTGAAGTGCCAGCCAACTGCTCCCATTTATAACTCAACACGTCACCATCAGCATCCGTACTATTTAACGCAGACAACGTGACTCGCTGCCCAACCGTCATGTCTTTATTATCAACATCAATCACGGCCACTGGCGCTTCGTTGCTGCCAAGCACTTCCACCTGCACATTCACGATTGAAGATGAGTACGCACCATCAACCGACAACAAACGATATTGGAAAGTGTCCAGACCAACGAAGTTAGCTTCAGGTTGGTACTGGTTACCAGAGATGGTGCCGTGCTCAGGCTTCTGCACAATGTCCACATTGAACTGATACCCTACCGCCATGAAATCATTGTCCATCAGGTTCAGTTTGATTGGCGTATTTTTATTGGTTTGTAACGAATCAGATTTCGCTTCAACCAAGTTGCTCGCATCCACATTTAATAATGCTGCAAACGGAATATAAGAGAACCCGGCTTTTTCTAGACCAAACGTGCCAATCTCACTGTAATCACCAGTCCACATTACAGGTAGGGAGGCTTTTTCAGTTTTTAGCAAGCGGCCGAAGTCAAAGTTTGCATCAAATTGACCGCCTTCCAATTCAACGACCAATAAGTGCTGACCCGCACTCAATTGGCTTGATTGGGGGAATAAAATTCGAGATGACTTTTGGAAGTTACCTTGCTGTAAAAGCTCAGCGTTGTTTTGATTCAATATTAATCGATAGCCAATGTTTCCAGAAAATGGGAATCGCCAAACTCGATAAGTCATGTCACTTTGAGCGCTATCTCTTTGCGCATAAAGTTGAAGGCCATCAAGCTCTGTATCACTATTCAAGTCCAGTGACACCGCCAGAGAGTTACTCCCACTCGCGTACACATAACCTTGGTGAAGAGAGTTCAGCCATGCTGATTTATTTGGTTCGTTTGTATGCTCAAGAGAAAAGCTACCGCCGTTGGTGTTGCTGGCAATGTTGGAAATACGAACCCCAGTATCAAACCCTGTGATCGCTCTCAGACCCGGGGTCGATGTATCTGAAATGACATCGCCACCATTAGGGTATAAATCGTCAGCGTCACTCCTACCATCATTTTCTAACTCATTCAGACCATCAGCCTGCATGATTTGAACCTGCATCGCGCCAACATCATTAAAGCGGTTCTGGACATTGACCGACGTCGCTAGGATACCTTCAGCCGCCAATGCTCGGTCGTAACCGCTAAAGGTGCGATTTTCCAAGTAAATACGTGGACCAAACTCTTTCAAGTACGGGTCGAGATACACCAGCTTGACATCGTCGTTGTTCACAGAAATAGGCGCTGGACTTTCATGAGTTACCGTTGGTACAACAAAACCAGCAGCGTGTTTGCTCCATGCACTCATGTTCACCGGAGTGTCACCAGCGTATGAATCTCCCGGTTTCTGCGCCCATGAACCGCCACCCATCACGCCCCAAGAGCCAATCGAGGCATCACTGTTCCTTGCGTACAAATCCGGTAAGCCAAGCATTAAGTGACCAAGCTCGTGTACGATCACGCCCAACGTCGCTTGATGATCAACTTGATAGTCAGCGAACACACAATAGTCTGTGATCTTTTTACCATCTAATGTGACATCATTGTGAGAGAATTTGTGCGGCCAAATCGCAGGACGGTTGAGAACCCCTGTTGAACGATCACCCCCCGCAAAAATAAACATGACAGAGAGTTCTGACGGTTCTACGGTACCATTTTGATTGCTGTCGTAGGCCGAAAGATTAAAGTATGGATCCAGTTTTTGATAAGCCTCGGTGAAAACCGCATTCAACTTGGCGGTGCATGTCTTATCAGTCGAACTAGAGTGACAGTTAGGGTGGCTTTGTGCCACAGTCACATCTATCACACCGTCATTGGCGGTGCCGTAACTCTCAAGTGCAGGAACAACTTTGAATTTACCTTGAGAGTTTTTATCAAAGTAATCCACAACGCTTTGACCATTGGTATTAAATACGCGTTGCTCAAAATCATGCACCATTGCTTGGTCATCAAACGAAACTTGCACAACCAATAGGGGCTGCTGCTTCACCGTTGAACTGCTCATCGCCTGGTAACCTTGCGCCGAACGCAGTAGGTTTTTTCGTGCCATCGGCTCAATGGTTTTTAGAGAAGATAATTGCGGTTTAACTTGTAAATCCGGGCGAAACCTCGCCGACTCAGGTGGCTCACTCGACTGCGTTTTCACCACACCTGTCGAGATCAATATTGGCGTGTCTGACTCGCGCTGAATCTGCGCGAAAAACCAAACGCCGTCTTCCTGAAGTAAGGCATTGCCCTGCTTATCTTCAAACCAGTGGAAATCTGCCGTTCCACGTAGAATTGCCTCACTGGAGCTACCATCGCTCAACGCAATAGTATGCCAAACCGGCGATGGCGGAGTAGTTGCCATGCTCTTCCCTGCAAGAAGCGCAGTTAGCATAGCCATGGCGAGTGTGTTGAATTTCAAAGTACGACTCCATCTTTTCGATTCGTTCATTCATACCAAGCACAACAAACACAAAGTAACCCTATGGGCATAGAGTAAGACTGAGTGACTATTGACGAAGGCTGGTATCAATTCGCTCAGATAACACGACGTAGTTTGGTGTCACACTACAAAAGCGTCGGATTCCAAAACGCTGTTATGAGCGTAGCTTCTGAGAATATAAATTGAGTGAATGAATAGTATCGAAACGAAAGGAAGAAGAAATGAACTTCTACGAATTTGTAGGTAAAACTGGGCAACATTCCACATATTCTATAAATGTACGAGCACTGCTATTAATCAATGCTCGTAATGGTCGCGCGGCCATTGTTTAACGCTATATTAACCTGTAAGAACGGCGTCTTCTGGGTATTTGACCAAGGTAGGTTCAGGACGTGCCAACATGTAGGCAAGCGTGAGCGGCCCAATACGACCAATGATCATCACCACGATCATAATGTATTTACCAGGTTCAGAAAGTTCCGCAGTCAAACCGGCGGTGAGCCCCACTGTGGCAAATGCGGAAATGGTTTCAAACATAACCTTATCAAAGCTGGCCTTCTCGGTAAGCATCAATAAAAACATTGCGCTTGTCAGGATGGCTCCGCTCACAACGATAATTGCCAATGACTTAGTCACAGTTTGCCAATTTATGGTTCGCTTAAACATAACCACATGTTTCTTTTGGCGTAAAAAGGTCCACGTAGCCATAAACGCAACAGCAAATGTGGAAACTTTAATACCGCCCCCCGTTGAGGTGGAACCCGCTCCAATTAACATCAGAACAATCATGACCAGTAAGGCTGGCTGGGTAAACAACGCCAAGTCAACACTATTAAACCCTGCCGTTCGAGCACTCGCAGATTGAAAGAATGCCGCCAACCATTGCCCTGTTGCAGGTAAAGACGCCATTGTGTTTGGGTTGCTTCGCTCAAGTAACCAAAACATCATCGTTCCGACTAAGAGCAATATCGGTGTCGCAATCAGCATGATTTTGGTGTGAAGATGCAAAAAGTGGAAACCTTTGCGCCAGTTTAGCCAGATGTCACCCACAACAGTAAAACCAAGCCCGCCAAAAATGAATAGCCCCGCCAGTGTAAAGATAACCAACGGATCATTCACAAAGCTCATCATACTGTCAGAAAACAGCGCGAACCCAGCGTTGTTAAATGCAGAAATTGCATGAAACAAGGCGTAAAACATACCAGTCTGCCAGCCCATTTCAGGGACCCAGCGGATAGAGAGAAAAATAAACCCGATCGTTTCTGCAACAAGCGCGAAAACAACAATCCGCTTTACTAGTCGGTTTAGATTGACTTGCCGATCTTGCCCTAATGCTTCTTTCGCCAGCGCTTGTTGACGCAAACTCAAACGCACGCCGAACATATAGAGTAAGACCGCCGACAACGTCATCTGCCCCAACCCACCGATTTGCATTAAAAACATCAGCAAGATTTTACCCGCAAGCGTAAAGTGTTGCCCAGTATCGACAACACCAAGCCCTGTCACACTAATAGCGGACGTTGCGGTAAACAAAGCATCCGTTATCGACAGGCCCGTAACAGAAAAAACTGGCAAGGTTAGCAATACCGCAGAAGGCAGTAAAACACCGAGAAAACTGAGCAATATAATTCGCGGTTCGTTGCCTTTCGCTTTCTCTTGTTTACCATCTGGTGCGTAAAAAACACCTTTCTGATGAAAATACGTCATAGCGATTTTAATTTATTTGCGAGCGCATCTTGAGGGCCGACCACAATAATTAGGTCACCAATTTCTAGTGTGGTATTAAGGTCAGGTGCCTTGGTAATTTCTGGGCCCCGTTTAAACCCTAGCACTTGCACGCCATCGACTTTGCACAGAGCCAAATCACTTAGTGTCTTACCCATCCAACGAGAGCCAATCACAAACTCCGTCATAGCTAAGCCACTGCCTAATGGGTGGAACTCAAGAACCCGTTTATCGAGCATTTTACGCGCGACACGTATCCCCATGTCACGCTCAGGCATGATAATGTGGTCTGCGCCAATTTTTTGCAGAACACGAGCTTGGAAGCGGTCGTTGGCTTTAACCCATACTGACTTTACTCCCGCCTCTTTAGCAATCAATGTCGCAAGAATACTGGCATTGACATCCGCTCCGATGGCAATCATCACCATGTCGTAATCATCAAGTTTGAGCTCAGCAACCGTCTCTTCGTGAGTACAGTTAGCCACAACCGCCTGACTAACAAAACTGGCGGCTTCTTTAACTCTGTCTTCGTTGATGTCAACGGCTAAAACTTGAGCGCCTGAATCTTGTAACTCTTTACACACTGCCAAACCAAATCGGCCAAGACCAATAACGGCGAATTGCTTATCACCTGTTTTCATTTGTGCCCCATCTTATGCATTCATTAGCAAGCAAAAAAGTTTGCGCCCATTCCTTACCTTGTGCAAACCTGCGGACAGATAATTGACAAAAGCTTAACGCACCTTGATTCACTTTACGTGTTAAGCGTATGACACTGATTAACTTTTTTCCTCATTACCGAATAGAAACCGTCGCGATGGCTACATAATTGGATGCTTAAAAACGCAAAAAGCCGCAAGAATGCGGCTTTTAGATCATGGGATAAACTGGCTATTTTGATTCGCGCTTATCGTGCGGTTTACGTTTATTCTTAGGCACGTAATTTAAAATTGAAATTGGTACTGGCTTTCTTGGCGCAAAACCTTCAATTTCCACTCGCTCTAGCAAGTGCCCTAAACGACTTTCAATCATGCAGAGGTTCTTAAAGTCGTCTTTTGAAACCAGTGATATCGCCTCACCTTTCGCGCCAGCACGACCTGTACGACCAATACGATGTACATACTCATCCGCTGGGTAAGGTAAATCGTAGTTGATGACAACTGGCAGATTATCAATATCAATACCGCGCGCAGCAACGCCGGTTGCGACTAAGTACTGGATTTCACCCGCTTTAAACTTTTCTATTAATTCCTGGCGAACACGCTGATTACGGCCACTGTGGAATGCTTCTGCCACAATGCCACGTTTCTCAAGTTGGCTTACCAGTTTGGCTGCGCCGTGTTTAGTTTCAATAAATACCAGTACTTGCGACCAGTCATTTTCTTTAAGCAAGTGACTTAACAGCGACGACTTCATGTCTTTATCGACGGTCGTGATCCACTGTTTAATATTTGATTTTGAGGCACTGTGCTTTGCAATCGTGATCTCTTCAGGATCAATAATCGCATTTTTCGCCAAGTCACGAACAGGGTTAGATAACGTCGCTGAGAAAAGCAAACTTTGCACATGTTCTGGCATACAGTCGACGATTTTGTCGATCGCATCGATGAATCCCATCTCCAACATTTTGTCGGCTTCATCAAGCACTAGCATTTCCACTTCATCAAAGTGAATCGCGCGTTGACCGTACAGATCAATCAAGCGCCCAGGCGTGCTTACCACAATATCGACACCCTCGATCAAGGCTTGTTTTTGTGGTGCATAATCCACACCACCAAACATCGCCATTGAGCGTAATGGTAAGTTTTTACCATAAGCTTCAATACTTTGATGAACCTGAAGCGCAAGTTCGCGTGTTGGCGTTAGGATAATCGCACGAGCGCGTTTTTTACGTTGCGTTTCGCCTCGACTAAGCTTTTCTAAGATTGGCAGAACAAAACTGGCCGTTTTACCTGTGCCCGTTTGCGCTGCTGCAATTAAATTGCGGCCACGCAATACGATTGGAATGGCTTTTTGTTGGATAGAAGTGGGTTTTTCATAACCTAGCGCTTTTACTGCATCAGCAATCGATGCGCTTAAACCAAGCTTAGAAAATGGCATAGAAAGGTCTCAACAGAGGAAATGGGCGCGTAGTGTATCAGAATCCCCGTGAAGTAACAGAAGGATTCATGCGCGAAAAACTAGGAACATGATACAATCTTAGCCCAGGAAATTGGGCTGCAAACCTTTTTCTAATTTTTTCCTCACTTTGTAGGAAACATCATTAAGCGTGATTTTCCCCGTTTTGTGGCGGTCGATACCTGCATTCTGTCGATAGGCAATTGAGCCTTGTCTGAACAAAACGAAAGACGGCGGTTTACCAATCGCAGCAGGGTAGAGAATGGCCATGTAAGCATCTTCTAAGCTATTAATTTTATTTCGATAGGGCCAATAGTACGCTTTCACATAGTCAAGTTGTTCAAGCGCGCCCATTCTCGCAAGAGTCTTTGTGTTCACTCCTAATGACTCTGCGGTAGAGGGCATAAATTGAATTAACCCTGTAGCCCCGCTTCCGGAACCATTTTTGATGCTTGGACTGAAAGTTTCAGCAGTTTCAAATGCCATGCACGCCATAAGATGATTAGGATTGATCTTTAGCTCTTTACTAATACGGATGACTTTAGATTTGAACTCTGGAGAAACTTTACCTCCCCACGCTACCGCGTTCTCGGGATCTGCAATCGAAGAGACCGTTGATGCGTCATGTTCTTCGACAATTTTAGAAAGTAGAGGAAGCGTTTGGCGTAGTCGATGGCTCGAACTCACCAAGCGAATTGATTTGGTAAGAAACTTGTCTTTTTTTTGGTGTAGTTTTTGGAACTTTACTAACTTATACAGTTGCTTATAAACCGTTTTCACAACGAAGCCGGATGTAGGGAACACTCCCAGAATGTAATCCATTTCCTACAAATTTAATATAAATATCAGCAACAGGAATTCTAGGTGTGATCAATGTCACCATAAAAATTCTCAAATTCGATACACACCGATGTAAGTGGTCAATGTGTCTCCAACACGCTAGAAGTAAAAGTAAAGAGGCATTAAAAAGGTCTTACCAATTTTTTGGTAAGACCTAGGTTTACTGATTCTCGGATAAGCGAATGTATATTCTTACAGTTCAGCTTCCCGAACCAGTTCTGCAAGCGTCGACAAACGCTGCTCACTTTGTTTTACGTAAGGATTATTCGTATCCCAAGCATATCCAGCCAAAATCGCACTAATCATCTGTTTAATACGTGGATTCGGGTTTTGATAGAAAATCACATCTTGCAACGTGCCGTTGTACCAGCCTTCCACATAAGTGCGGAATGTGTTCACTCCCACCATTAAGCGTTGCGAGTACTCTTCTTGCCAATCAACCTTTTCACCATTCAGCTGACGAACCACGCAGTCCGCTGCAAACTCTGCCGATTTCATGGCGATAGTGACACCCGATGAAAATACAGGATCAAGAAACTCACCTGCATTACCAAGCAACGCGTAGTGCTCTGTCGCTAAACGTTTGACGTTAGCAGAATAGCCACCCAACTCGCCTGCTGGATTCGGGTAATTCGCGTTTCGCAATAAAGCAGCCAAACCCGGCTCTTCATTGGCTAACTGCTGCAACGCTGCAATCTTATCTTCTGGGTATTTTTCGAAAAATTCTGGCTCACCCACCACACCAAACGAACAGGTACCATTAGAGAATGGGATTAGCCAGTACCATACGTCGTGATTTTCAGGATGAACTGAAATTAAAATTTTGTTGCGATCGTATTCCGGCTCTTGGGGAGAGATATGATCTTCGATATGGGTAAAGATCGCTTTTCTAGGCGGAAGACAAGAAGGTTCTTCTAGCTCCAACAAGCGTGGTAAAACACGCCCAAAGCCACTTGCATCCAGCACAAAATCTGCTTCGATTTGATAAGCCTTCTTATTTGAGTCGAGCACTTCTAATCGAGACTTTTTCCCTTCAAACACTAGGTTGAGCAGCTCATGCTGATAACGAATCTCTACGCCTTGCTCTTCAGCGCTATCTGCCAATACTTTATCAAAGTTGGCACGTTGAACCTGAAACGTCGTGCCCGGTCCTGGTGTGTATTTGTTTGTAAAGTCGAACTGGGTGTATACACCATTACGACGAAATGCAGCACCATCTTTATACTGGAAGCCAAACTGCTTTACTGCATTGGTCATTCCTGCTTGTTCAACAACTTCCATACATGCAGGGAGTAGGCTTTCTCCTATGGAAAAACGTGGAAAAGTCGCTTTTTCTAAGACAACAACATCTATGCCACGCGATTTTAATAAGGCAGAAACGGTTGAACCTGATGGCCCCGCTCCTACGACAACAACTTGCTTGAGCTCTGTTTTCATTCTGAATTTAGTTTGCTTGTAGTTTTAATAAGGTATGACCAAGGCCAATATTGTCGGTTCTTTCAACGACAGATAAACCTGCCGCTTCGACAATTTCTAAGAAATCATCACTGCGATAAAAGCGACTATTACCGTTAGCTAAACAGGTAAAATAAAGAGAAGTGGCATTAAGGCTATAGGAAGCTCCCGCGTATTTTTGAGCATCCCAAAACAGCTCCAATACGTAAATAGTATCTCCCTTCGTTAACTGGGCTTTAACTTTTTTAAGGATATTGAGGATCTCAATTGGGGAAAAGCAATCCAAGAACTGGCTCATCCACCATACGTCAGCGTGTCCAGGCAATGTTTGTGCTTTATCCAGCATGTTTGCAGGGTATGGACGTACACGCTCGACGAACTGGTTTTCTGAAACATTCTTCATCGCTACTTCTAATTGCTGTGGTAAATCAACAATCGTCACTTGAACGTCAGGGTCATGTTTACAACACTGAATCGCCCATTTTCCCGTATTTCCGCCAATATCCACAAGATGCTTTGGCTTGCTTGCAAATACCTCTTTAAGCAGAAGTGGGAACGAGCGATCCGAATAGAAATGATCGAACTTAAACCAGCTCTGTTTGGCTTGTTCTGGTAACGTCGATAGACCTTGATAGATGGTCTCCCAATTGCCCAACTCTTTCAAACCAGACGGTTTACCTTCTTGAATTGCTTCCGTCAAATGCATCATCGCGGCGTAACAAACATCTGCCGTAAAATCCATGTTTGCATTCGTCATACCATCATGAAGAAGGTAAAAACCAAGGTTTGCAAGCGAATAGTTAGGTCGTTCCCATAAAACAATATGCGCACTAATCGCCATATCCAACAGTACTTTAACACCATATTCTGATACTCCCGTTTTCTCGGCAATATCTGTGGCACTCATGCCTTGAGCGCCAGCGCTGTCTAAAGCGGCTAAAATACCTAAATCTCGAAGCGTTTTGGCGGTCTGGAACACGATTGGTGCAAAAGATAACTTCTGAGCTTCTGTCTTCGCTTCAAAAGCATTAAAAGGGTCATTATTTTGATTTAACACGGAAAAACCTAACTGCAATTAATAGTTTTATTGTTGAGATTGATTGCCCAACAATGCAATAGCTCGCTGAATATCAACATTCAAGTTGTTTACCCAACGATTGTAATTGCGGTGGATTTTGCCATCACTTGCTTTGAGATTTACTGAGTTGAGATAAATAATTGAGTAATATTTATTATTGTATGGGATTTTTACTTCTGCAGAGTGTTTACGAACGTGGATTTTTGCAATAAGAACACCAGGGCTTACTTCTTCGATCGTCCAGCCTCGGTTAGTTGCTGATTGCACTATGGCCATTTTTACTTGTTTATTTTGAAGATCATAAGCAACTGGAGTATCCTCCACGTTCATTACAGGTTGTACTCGTCCACAACCAACAAGAAGCAAAGTTAATAATAACGAGACATACAGCTTAAAACGCGACATGATAATTTCCTTTTTATTGTGAATTTGGGTCAACCCCAATTTGTATCGAGCTGTAAAATAAACAATTTAACCCAATATGCCAAACTCGAAGATCAACATTTCGTTCAATATTGATGCGTGGACAGCGAATTCATTCGGTTTATCCGAATCCAATGAATGGAAACAATGGGCAACAGAGATAAAATGGCCAGAAGATGGCAAAATCAATGTTGCAAATATTCCTGCGATGATGCGCAGAAGAATGAGCCCACTCAGTAAACTGGCGGTACAAACTGCAATCGAAATGCTTAATCAACATCAAGTTGATTACCTTGTATTTTCAAGCCGTCATGGTGAACTGCATCGCAGCGTCGCACTAGTTGAAGATATAATTAATGGAGAAGAGGCGTCTCCGATGGCTTTTTCTCAATCGGTGCACAATACCGCCGCAGGGCTTGCCACTATCGCAACTAAACAACCCATTCCCCTAACTTCTATCGCTGCGGCAGAAAACACATTCCAAAGCGCAATATTAGAAGCATGGCTGTTTTTGTCCGACAATCCTGACAAAAAAGTACTGCTTGTTGATTTTGATGAGCCTATGCCTGACTCTTATTTAGAATATGAAAACCAACAATACCAAGGGTTTGGACTTGGCTTAATACTTTCTCATGGAGACAATTTCGCGATACAAAGCTCCATAAACGCAGAACGTTCCGGTCATCCTCTTCCTCAAGGTTTAGTATTTTTGAAACAATACTTGTTAGATAAAAGCCAGTGGACTATTTTCGCTCCGCAACAAGCTTGGGAATGGCACAAAAAATGACTCGCTTAAATCAGTATTGGCGTGTGCTAGCAACAGGCTTTTGTTTTTCAGTATTTGGGTTAGGTGGTTTAGTACTGAGTTTCATTGTTATTCCGACCATTCGTATTTTTGTTTCAGACCAAACGGAACGCGAATATAAAGTTCAGGGTGCGATTCGATATTCATTCAACACATTTTGTAAATTGATGAAGCTAAGTGGCGCAATCGATTATCAAATTATTGGTGCCGATATTCTTCAACAAGATCGTAATTGTTTAATTGTTGCCAACCACCCTAGTTTAATCGATTACGTTCTCATTGCTTCACAATTAAATCGCTGCGACTGTTTAGTAAAATCGGCAATATGGTCGAATCCTTTTATGAAGCACATCGTAAAAGCAGCCGGATATATTCCCAATGAAGCACCGGATGATTTATTAGCACTCTGTGATGAACGATTTAACAAAGGCAACGTGTTGCTTATATTTCCTGAAGGAACAAGAACAACACCAGGTGTAGAGCCGAAATTACAACGCGGTGCAGCACAAATTGCGGTAAGAACAGAACGAGATTTAAGAGTTGTCCATATTACGGTAACGCCAAGTTTCCTCACAAAAGAGAAAAAATGGTATCAAGTACCGGCAACAAAGCCCTTTTTCAGGGTTGAAGTTAAGGATAAAGTTGAGATTACGCCCTTTATAAAGCAAACTACGTCGCCGACAATAGCGGCGCGACGCTTACAACAGCACCTAGCTGAAAACATTTTTCCAGAAAACTTTTATTAATAAGCAGGTCCCAGTGGAACAGTTACACAACGACATTAAGCAACTTATTATTGATGCTTTAAACCTTGAAGATTTAACCGTAGATGATATTGAAACGGATGCACCACTTTTTGGTGATGGACTTGGCTTAGATTCTATCGACGCGCTTGAGCTTGGACTCGCAATAAAAAAACAATACAACATCGTTATTGATGCCGACGACTCAAATACGCGCGAACACTTTGCGTCTGTAGCAAATCTAGCGAAATACGTTTCTTCTCAAACTAATGAATAAGTTGTAGGTATATTCATGACTGATGTAAATAAAGATCAAGTATTTGAACAAGTTAAAGATGCGCTTGTTGAGCTGTTCGAAATTGACGCAGCCGACATTCAATCAGATGCGCACTTATACCAAGATCTCGATCTTGATAGCATTGACGCCGTTGATTTGGTCGTACACCTACAGAATGTCACTGGCAAAAAAATCAAGCCAGCAGAGTTTAGTGCAGTAAGAACCGTTGACGATGTGGTTAACGCTGTTACTGAGTTATTGAAGGAAAGTTAATGCACCAATTGCTGACTGGTCTGTCTGCAATTGTACTGCTTGCCTACCCCTTCGCCGTCTATTTCGGTATAGATAAATATGGCTTGAACTTAGTTGGGGGCTTGTTAATTGCTGCGTTACTTTTGCGTGTTTTCGTCGCAAATAAGACCCCACTAAAAGAGTTTAAATTCTTGGCGCTCGCTACGGGCGCTGTTGGCATTGTTCTAATTACACTTGGCATGGTGTTTAAACAACACGGGTGGCTTCAGTTTTACCCTGTCGTTGTCAATTTATGTATGCTGTGTGTATTTGGACTGAGCTTAAAACAGCCGCAATCGATCATAGAGAGGCTTGCTCGCTTGCAAGAACCCGACCTTCCGGCTAGTGGCGTGGCTTACACTCGCAAAGTGACGATGGTTTGGTGCGCCTTTTTTACGCTCAACGCTGCCGTTGCACTCTATACCTGTTTCCTACCAGTAAAAATATGGACGCTTTATAACGGCCTCATCAGCTACTTACTTGCTGGTGGCTTGTTCGCTGGAGAATGGATCGTGCGTCAATTTGTTCGAAAGGAACACTAATCGTATGAATACAACGTATTCGAGCTTTACCTCCCTAGCGACCTTGTTCATCGCAGAGAGGTCTGAGCAATCCCCAGCCTCTTACGAGCGCGACACGGTTATCACGTGGGGTGATTTCCAGCAGCACGTCGCAACACTTGCTCAGCAGTTAGAAACCCAACCAACGCAAAACATTGCGTTGTGTTTTGGCAACAGCTACCTGTTTGCCGTTGGCTTTTTTGCTTGTTGTTATGCAGGAAAATCCATTGTATTACCTGGTAATTACCAACCAGAAGCACTCAAAGAGCTCAGTGAGCACTACGATTTGTTGCTGCATGATGCCGATGTCTCGGTTCCAGAACTGGTGAGCTCGCTTTTGATCGAAGCTCAATCATTGCTAGAAACCACCGTGATTAACGAGCCAGAGGCCAAACAACCTTATTTTTGGCGTGAATTAAACCTAGCGGAAATACCGGTAACGCTATTCACTTCGGGTTCAAGCGGCACACCAAAAGCCATTGCAAAAACGCTGAAACAGCTCGATATCGAAGTTGCTATTCTAGATAACCTGTGGGGCGACACGGTTGCCAGCACACGCATTGAAAGCACCGTTTCTCATCAACACATTTACGGCTTGCTGTTCCGCGTATTGTGGCCTTTGTGCTCTGCACGTCCATTTTCAGCACGCAACCTCGAATTCCCTGAGCAAATTGTCCATCACGCCGATGCTGACACCACGCTAGTAAGCAGCCCTGCGTTACTAAAACGACTCAATGAAGAGCATAACCCGGTTGCGATTCGGTGCGTATTTTCATCTGGTGGCCCCCTGCCAAACCAAGCCGCGCAACACAGCCAGCTGTTGTTTGGGTCACTTCCTATTGAAGTTTTTGGCAGCACAGAAACCGGCGGCATCGCTTACCGTCAGCAGCACATAGCCAGCACTCCTTGGACGTTATTCCCTGGTGTTGAAGCCGAGCTTAACCATGAAAATTGTTTAAAGCTCCGCTCGCCACACATTGATGAAAACACTTGGTACCAAACTGCGGATGAATGCTATTTCCATGATAGTATTTCTTTTGAATTGCGTGGACGCACTGACCGAATCGTCAAAGTCGAAGAAAAGCGTATTTCCCTTGTCGAAGTGGAAAAACGTTTAGAGCAATTGCCGTGGGTTCAAGAAAGCGTGGTGATCCCAATGGAAGAATCTGGTCGCCTCACGTTAGTCTCAATCATCGTACTTAACGATAAAGGCGGTGATGTGCTTGATGAACTTGGTAAAGGCAAGTTTTGGCTTGAACTTCGCAAGGCACTGCGCAATTGGTTAGAACCGATCGCTATCCCGAGAAAATTCCGAGTGGTCGACGAAATTCCATTGAACAGCCAAGGCAAACGCCAAGTTGCTGAAATTGAAAAACTATTCCAATAAAGCTAGTAACATGGAAAAAAGAAAACCAACTATTCAGAATATTGAAGTGAGTGACCATACCGCGGAGCTGTCGCTGCGAGTGGATGCTGACATCTTAGATTTCCAAGGTCATTTCAGTCACTTTCCTCTTTTACCCGGCGTCACTCAAATTGACTGGGCGTTGTTCTACGCCGTTCAATATTTGAATACTCCCAAGGTATTTAAAGGAATGGAAGTCATCAAATTTCAAGAGCCGATTCTGCCAAACGCCGACGTTTGCCTCTCACTCTCTTGGGACAATGAGCGTGAGAAATTGACCTTTAAGTACACATCGAAAAACGGTGAAACCTTGGTGACTCACTCGTCAGGAAAAATGAAACTGGGTGAGTCACGTGAGTGATTATCGTCCCTGCTTTTTAATTCCTTGCTACAACCACGGCAGCACAATTGCAGACGTGGTTGCGTCGTTATCCTCTTTCGCTTTGCCAGTGCTGGCCGTTGACGACGGCAGCAATGAAGACACCAAACAAGCGCTTTCTGCTTTGAGCAAGCAAGGGCTGATAAAACTGATTAGTTTGAGAGAAAACCAAGGCAAAGGTGGCGCTGTGATGGCAGGCCTACATCAAGCTCACCAACTTGGTTTTACGCACGCCATTCAAATCGACGCAGATGGTCAGCACGACCTAGAAGCATTGCCGAAATTGCTCAGCGCCAGCGAAACAAAACCAGATAACCTGATTTCGGGCCAACCGATATACGACGAGAGCGTACCTAAATCCCGTTTGTATGGTCGCTACGCTACACACGTTTGGGTGTGGATAGAAACCTTGTCACGGTCTATCAAAGACAGCATGTGCGGTTTTCGCGCCTACCCAGTGGCGAAAACGGTCGCCGTGTTGAACAAGTACAACATCGGCAAACGCATGGATTTTGATATCGAAATTCTAGTGCGAATGTACTGGGAAGGCGTCGACATTGATTTTGTTCCAACGCGCGTGATCTACCCTGAAGGTGGCATTTCCCACTTCGACGCATTGTGGGATAACGTCAAGATAAGCTGGATGCACACTCGCCTATTTTTTGGCATGTTGCCGCGCATTCCTTCGCTACTCGCCAGAAAGCGCCAAAACACAGATGACAGTAATGCCCACTGGTCGAAACGAAAAGAACAAGGCACGATTTTAGGCATCAAAACCTTACTCGCGGTTTACCGCTTGTTCGGCAGAAAAGCGTTTGACCTGATTTTAAAATTAGTCATGCGCTACTACCACTTCACGGGTAAATCTGCCCGTGAAGCGTCTGAGATTTACCTGCAAAACTTGCAGTACTACGCAACGCAGCAGAGCATCGCACTACCAAAACAGTTGGACAGCTATCATCATCTGCTTTCTTTTGGGCGAACCATGCTCGACAAACTGGCAGCATGGCAAGGTGACTTTAACGTCGATAACCTAACCATTCACGGCCAGCATCATTTCGAAGAGATGGCGCAGAAAAAACAAGGCGTGCTCATTTTAGGCTCGCACCTTGGCAATATCGAACTCTGCCGTGCGCTTGGTCGTCGACACTCTCATGTCAAAATCAATGCCTTGGTATTTACCCAACACGCTGAACAATTTAATGCGGTAATGAAGGCGGTAAACCCAAATTCGGAACTGAATCTGATTCAAGTCAGCTCAATGGGACCAGACACCGCGATTCTGCTTCAACAAAAAATCGAGCAAGGCGAATGGGTGGTGATCGTTGGCGATCGCACTTCCACCAGCAAAGAAAATCGTGTCGTTTGGGCAGATTTTCTTGGTAAACCTGCACCATTCCCGCAAGGCCCATTCATGCTAGCCTCGGTATTAAAAGCGCCGGTTTACTTACTCTTCGGCCTACGCGACGATGAAGCGAACACTCCGCATTTTAATGTGTACTTTGAACACTTTAGTGACCAAGTCACGCTACCACGCAAGGAGCGTCAGCAGGCACTAGAACGCGTTGTTCAACAGTACGCACAAAGATTAGAACACCACACACTGCAAGCGCCGTTACAGTGGTACAACTTTTTTAACTTCTGGACTTTAAGTAATCAGCCACATGACAAACAACAATAATCACAACATCACTTTTGGTGCCCAATCTTTAACCATCGAAGATGTCGTTGCCATTGCTCAAGGTGCAAAGGCACACATGAACACCTCGCCAGAATTTACCGCGAAAATTGATCGTGGCGTGGCGTTTCTGGAACGATTACTGAAGGAAGAAGGCGTTATTTACGGCGTGACCACGGGTTACGGCGATTCATGTACTGTGGCGATTCCACCCGCTCTTGTGGATGAACTTCCGTTGCACCTTACACGCTTCCATGGTTGTGGCTTAGGTCAAATCCTTTCTCATGAGCAAGCTCGTGCGGTGCTGGCAACACGTTTATGTTCATTGTCGCAAGGCGTATCTGGCGTGTCTCACGATCTGTTGAACCAAATCGTTACGCTTATCAACCACGACATTGCGCCGCGTATTCCACAAGAGGGCTCGGTGGGCGCAAGTGGCGATTTAACGCCTCTGTCTTACCTAGCGGCGACCTTAATTGGCGAACGTGAAGTGCTTTACAAAGGTGATGTGCGACCAACACAAGAAGTGTTTGCAGAGCTGGGCATTGAGCCAATTCGCCTAAAACCAAAAGAAGGTTTGGCGTTAATGAACGGTACATCCGTGATGACGGCCCTCGCCTGTCTTGCCTACAAACGTGCAGAATACCTAGCGCAGCTTTGCACCAAGATTACCGCGATGGTCTCTGTGGGTATGCAAGGTAATGACTTCCACTTTGATGAAGCGTTGTTTGCGGTAAAACCTCATCCTGGTCAACAGCAAGTTGCGGCTTGGCTGCGTGATGATCTCAATGCTGAGCGTCCGCCACGCAATAGCGACCGACTGCAAGATCGTTACTCGCTGCGTTGTGCGCCACACGTCATTGGCATGGTGCAAGACTCACTGCCTTGGCTACGTCAATTGATTGAGAATGAACTAAATAGTGCCAACGACAATCCAATCATCGATGGCGACAATGAGCGCGTTCTGCACGGCGGTCACTTCTACGGTGGTCATATCGCAATGGCGATGGATACGTTGAAAGTGAACATTGCCAACTTAGCTGATTTGCTGGATCGTCAGATGGCGCAATTGATGGATTACAAGTTCAATAACGGCCTGCCGTTTAACTTAACCGGTGCAGAAGGCGAGCGTAAACCGATCAACCACGGCTTTAAAGCGGTTCAGATTGGTATCTCAGCTTGGACGGCAGAAGCGTTGAAAAACACCATGCCAGCAAGCGTTTTTTCTCGCTCAACCGAATGTCACAACCAAGACAAAGTGAGCATGGGCACTATCGCGGCTCGTGATTGCTTACGCGTACTTGAGTTAACAGAGCAAGTTGCTGCGGCTTCACTCCTAGCAAGCGTTCAAGCGGTTGAGATTCGTCGCCGTCATAACGAATTGGACGAACACCACATGAGTCAGAGTTTGCGAGTAATTCGTGACGCAGTACTGAGCGAGTTTGAATTTGTGATTGAAGATCGCCCATTGGAACAAGATTTGCGTCATTTCATTGAACGCATTCAGCAACGTCATTGGCCACTCTACGCGGAGGTATAATGCAAGAGCAGGTTCTCTACCCATTAGAAGCGGAGGTGACTATGGTCACCTCATTCCAAGATGCTGACCCGATGGGCGTGATTTATCACGGCAACTTCTTTCGATATTTTGAAGAAGCGCGTCGTGTGCTGATGGAGAAGCTCCAATACAGCTATCGCGATATGCAAGACTCTGGGTACATGTGGCCGATCATCGATACGCGCGTTAAATACGTGAAGGCGATTCCGTTTAATCACACCATTCGTATTACCGCACAACTCACTGAGTGGGAAAACCGCTTACGTGTGGATTACGTGATTTACGACGCCGAAACGAATCAACGTATGTGCAAAGCGCATACAACGCAAGTCGCTGTATCCATTGAAAAGCAAGAGATGTGCTTTGTTTCTCCGGCAATCTTTTTAGATAAAGTAGAGCAATGGCACAACCATGGGAGCCTGAACTAATGCAAAAGTGGTTACTCTCTTTTTTGTTGATATTTTCTGTTCCAGCACTGGCCACACCGACAGCAAACGTAACAGATTTGGCGTCGCTTCAACAGCAGTTGTCTCAGCATGAAATCGTGCGCGGAGATTTTACGCAGCAGCGTCATCTGGAAATGTTCAGTCAACCTCTAACCTCTAAAGGTCAGTTCACACTGAGCAAAACACATGGCTTGTTGTGGCAACAAACAGAACCTTTCGCAGTCAATTTGGTATTGACGGAAAACAAACTTCGTCAAACTTTTGCCGACCAAGCACCGAAAACGATCTCTGCACAAGAAAACCCAATGGCGTTCTACTTTAGTCATGTGTTTTTATCCGTGTTCCACGGGGATACTTCTGCACTGCAAGAACAATTCACACTCGATTTTTCAGTTGAGAACAATCAGTGGCAGCTCGTTTTAGTGCCCAAACAGTCACCATTAAATGCGGTGTTTAAAGCCATCACCCTTTCCGGTAAAACGCATATTGATCGCCTAACCCTGCAAGAGCTGCGCGGCGATAAGACCGAAATCACGTTTACAAACCAGACCTCTCTACCTCAGGAACTCACGGATGCCGAAGACGCTCAATTCCGTTTCTAAACTCAGTCTTGGCACTCACACCTTTGCTCTGGTTTGGCTCAATCTCGTTGTTTTAGCGAGCGCGTTGCTACTCAAACAATGGGTTTGGAGTGCAGAATCTCCGATTGAGACCAACATTTTAAAACTGTTGCCGAAGAACCAACAAAACCCGGTGGCTGAGCAAGCCTTTGAGTCGGTCTCGGCAAGTATGAGCGACAAAGTCATTTTCGTGATCACAGCGCCGGACAAAAATGCCCTTTTTGCAGCAGCCGCTGAATTTGATAAGGGTTTGCGTCAGAGTAATCATTTTCGCGATGTGGTGGGAAAAATCTCACCTCAAGAGCAGCAAGCTTGGGCGAGTTACTACTTTAAGCACCGCTTCCAATTGCTGACGCCTGAACAACGAGAGCGTTTAAGCCAAAATCCAGAACAGCAAGTGCAGCATGTGATTCAGTCGCTGTACAACCCGTTTTCTGGAGTGACCGGGCAAGAGTTACAAAATGATCCTTTCTTGCTATTTCGTGATTATTTGAGCCAAGTTACCCAGCAATCGTCCTCTTTCCGATTGGATAACGGCTATCTGTCCGTCGAAAAAGACGGTGCTCAATACTTGCTTATTACTGCCGAGCTAAAAGACTCGCCTTATAGCCTAACTGGGCAACTTGCAGTCCCTGATATTCAAGCGCTAGAACAAGGCGTCGCGCAGAAATATGGCGCTGAAGTCGCACATACTGGCGTTCTATTTTACGCTGACTTTGGTACGCAAAGTGCAAAATCGGAGATCAGCACCATCGGTGTATTCTCTCTACTCGGTATCATTGCATTGTTCTTGCTGGTCTTTCGGAGTGTGATGCCGCTGTCCCTAGCACTGCTTTCCATCACCATTGGTTTGCTCGTTGCTTTGTCCGTTACGACGTGGATTTTTGGAAAAGTCCATCTGTTCAGTTTAGTGTTTGGCGCAAGTTTAATCGGCGTGTCTATCGACTACGCATTCCACTACCTAACCGAACGTCTTGCGGCGGGAAATGAATGGGATAGCGAGCAAGGATTAAAGCATATTTTCATAGCTATCACACTTGGCTTAATCACCAGTTTGATCGGCTATTTGGGCATGTTAGTGGCACCGTTTCCAGGTTTGCAGCAGCTTGCGCTGTTTTCATCCATTGGTCTGATTGCTGCTTACATCACCGTGGTGGCTTGGTATCCGATACTGGCTCGTAACCCATCGCGATCCATTTCGAACTTACCAGGACAATCACTGTTGGCGAAATGGTTAACGCTTTGGAATCAACCTCGAATTAAAGTCGGATTACCGATGTTATGTGTGGTTGCGAGTGGCTTTTTCTTGCTGCAATTGAACTACGATGACGACATTCGTCTGCTGCAAACGATGCCGAAAGATCTCAAGCAGCAAGAAACCTTGATTACGACGCTCAGTGGCATGCAATCTTCGCAGCAAATGTTGGTCGTTACCGCCGACGATGACGAAAGCCTAATGAAAAAGCTGGAGTCTTTGACACCAACTTTAGAAGCGTGGAAAGCGGAAAGCACCATCGAAAGCTACCAGAGCCTGAGCCGCTACTTGAGCTCAGTGGAACGTCAGCAACAAGACTATCAATTGATTCGCGATCTTTACGCGACACAATCCAGCCCACTTACTTCCGGGTTGGGCTTAAGTAAAAAGCCCAAAATGGACGCCGACTTTATCCCTGTTACGGTTGAACAGTACTTGCAAAACCCGGTATCAGCGCCTGTACGTTTTCTTCATTTGGGTAAAATTAAAGAAAAATCGGCAACGGTAGTGGTGTTAAACCAATTGCAAGACTCCGCTGTTGTTAAGGCATTTGCCAAATCACAGTCTGATGTTGTCTACCTAAACAAAGCTGAAGAAATATCCACCCTATTTGGTGAATACCGAATCAAAATCATGGAGCTATTGGCAGCCGCCAGTGCTGTGATCTTTCTGGTATTAATCAAGCGGTACGGTCTGCAACACAGTTGCCGAGTTTTACTGCCATCATTGATTGCTTGCGCCTGCGGTCTTGCAACTGCTGTCGCGATGGGAACAACATTAAACCTGTTCAACTTGCTTGGCTTGGTGCTCATTCTTGGTATAGGGATCGATTACACTCTGTTCTTTGCCGAGAAAGCCCGCAGTGTGAGCACACTATTGGCGATCACCCTTTCGGCAATGACCACTGTGTTGTCATTTGGATTGCTGTCACTCAGCCAAACTCACGCGATTCACAGTTTTGGCATTACGGTGTTAAGTGGTATTTTTGTCGCTTGGCTGCTCTCTCCGATTGCAATTAAAACAGAGGAAACGACGTCATGATTTTCAATCACGCCTTTCGCTGCGCGACGTTATTCGCACTGAGCCTGTTTTTAAGTGCATGCAGCTTGGTCCCTCACCAATCGACGCCTCAGGTCGACATTGCCGAGCACACCCAAGTTAGCTTGCCCACTCCCGCAAGCTTGGGCTATCAGTTGTCTGCCAGTCAGTTAATTACGGCTTCTTGGGCAATAGATGGTAAAACCAAATCTGAGCAACTTCCGGTACAACTGCAAGTGATCAACAACGAAGTGGTGCTGGCAGGCTTCTCATCCTGGGGGACGAGAGTACTCTCACTGTCTTACGATGGAGAACAAATTCAAACCGAAGTGCTCAACGGTTTACAAGGTTCGCTACCGCAGCCAGAACAGGTATTATTTAACCTGATGATCACGCTCTGGCCGAGTTCCGCTTGGGAAGGGTCGTTAAATGAGGTAAGGTGGCGAATTATTGATAAAAATAATTCTCGCGCCATCTTTGATAGCGACGGTGAAAAGATCATTAAGATTCAATACAGCTCTTCTAACAAGTTAGAGGGTAAGATTGATTTTCATCACCTCAAACATCAGTTTTCAATTTCTATTCAAACACTGCAACATCAGATTAATTAAGAACAATTTAGAATAACAATATGCCTATTCGCTCTTCTCAACCTTTGTATATTCAGGCCTGTGGCTTTCACTCTGCCATGGGACAAGATGATGCGCTCATCCACCAGTGTTTATCAGGAGCGAAGCCATCCAACATGGTGGTTGACCAAGATATTTTAAATTCAGGCCGCCAAACAGTAATCGGTCGAATTGCACAGACGTTACCGCAATTACCGACCGCACTCAGCCAGTTTGATACGAGAAACAACCGCCTCGCACTTTCGGCTTTGCTGCAAATCGAAGGCGACGTGCGTGACGCCATTGCTAAATATGGTCGTGACCGTATCGCAGTCGTGATCGGCACCAGCACATCTGGCATTTCAGATGGCGAAATCGCATTTGGCGAAAAGCTGGCAAACGGTAATTTTCCTGCCGACTACCATTACACCAAACAAGAGCTTGGCAACTGCAGCGATTTTATTGCCGCCTACTTTGATTTGAGCGGCCCACATTACTCAGTTTCAACCGCCTGCTCTTCTAGTGGCCGTGTCTTTTTAACCGCGCAACGCCTGATTCGCTCTGGCATTGTTGATGCGGTCATTGTGGGTGGTGTGGATACCATTTGTCGCCTCACACTAAACGGCTTTAACGGTTTAGAAGCCCTATCCGATACCCTTTGTAAGCCGTTTGACCAACATCGCAACGGCATCAATATCGGCGAAGCCGCAGCATTAATGTTGCTAAGCAAAACACCCGCGCCTGTTGCCCTTCTCGGAGCTGGCGATAGCTCAGACGCACACCATATTTCCGCACCACATCCAGAAGGGTTAGGCGCAGAAGAAGCGATGAAAAAAGCGTTGGCCAATGCAGGACTTACAGCGCAAGACATTGGTTACATCAACGCGCATGGCACAGCAACGCCGTTAAACGATGCGATGGAAAGCAAAGCCATTCATCGCTGCTTTGGTGACTCCGTTCCCGTAAGCTCGACAAAGCCACTTACCGGACACACATTAGGCGCAGCAAGTGCAACGGAAGCCGCGATCGCTTGGCATATTCTCAAGTACAACCTTGATTTGCCAATACAACACTGCGAAACCAAAGCAGACGATATCCATATATCGTTAGTTGAGACGCCAACCAAACTGGGTAACAAAGCGATTCTCAGCAACTCTTTTGCTTTTGGTGGCAATAATATTAGTCTTATTTTTGGTTACGCTCATGACTAAACTTCCTCCCATCGAACAACTTTTGCCACACGACAAACCAATGATCTTGGTCGATCGTGCTTTGGATGTTCAACAAGATACGATTCACTGCCAGGTTGATATCGCAGAACACAACCCGTTCTTCGACTCGGCCTCTCAAACTGTGCCAGCTTACGTTGGCATTGAGTTTATGGCGCAATCTGTCGCGGCGTGGTCTGGTTACCACGCATTAATGAAAGAACAAGCGCCACCGATTGGCTTTTTGCTTGGTAGCCGTCGATACACGTCTGAATGCGATACGTTTTCTCGCGGACAGGTGCTCGATGTGTATGCTGAAAAAGTTATGGAAGATAACGGTATGGCGGTTTTTTCAGCCCGTATTGAGCTACAAGGAACTGTTGTAGCGACTTGCCAATTGAACGTTTACGTTCCATCAGAAGAAAAATTACAAGAAATGAAAATCAGGAGTCAACAATGACCCGACAAGTCCTCGTTACAGGTGCCAGCAAAGGCATCGGTAAAGCCATTGCCGTTCAATTAGCCAAAGATGGTTTCCAAGTCATTGTCCATTACATGGGCGATCAACAAGGCGCGCAAGACACCCTAAACACCATCGAACAGCATGGTGGTAGCGGTCGTCTTATCCAATTCGACATCAGTGACCGTGCAGATTGTCGTGAGAAGCTAGAAGCCGATATCGCCGAACACGGCGCTTACTATGGCGTAGTAAACAACGCTGGCATCACAAAAGATACCGCTTTCCCTGCGATGACCGAAGAAGAATGGGATGGTGTGATTCATACCAACTTAGACAGCTTCTACAACGTTCTTCACCCTTGTGTTATGCCAATGGTGCAAAAGCGCAAAGGCGGCCGAATTGTTACGCTTGCATCAGTCTCTGGCCTAATGGGGAATCGTGGTCAAACTAACTACAGCGCAGCGAAAGCGGGCGTAATTGGTGCAACAAAATCACTCGCGCTTGAACTGGCAAAACGCAAAATCACCGTCAACTGCGTTGCTCCAGGGCTTATCGACACAGGCATGGTAGACGAACACGTGAAAGAACATGCGATGCCGCAAATTCCTTTGCGCCGCATGGGAGAGCCAGAAGAAGTTGCTGGTTTAGTCAGTTACCTTATGTCTGACATCGCAGGCTATGTAACTCGCCAAGTCATTTCGGTAAACGGAGGCCTAGTATGAGCCATCGAGTTGTTGTAACCGGAATGTCAGGCGTGACTGCGTTTGGTAACGATTGGCAATCTGTCGAACCAAAACTGCGTGACTGCCAGAACGCGACGCAATACATGCCTTCTTACGAACAGTATGATGGTTTGAACACCAAGCTCGCGGCACCAATTTTAGATTTTGAACTGCCAAAGCACTACAAGCGCAAGCAAGTACGCGGCATGGGGCGTGTTTCCAAATTGGCGACCGTCGCAACAGAAAACGCACTGAGCCAAGCAGGTTTGATTGGTAACGACGTACTCACCAATGGTCAAACGGGTATCGCATACGGCTCATCAACAGGCAGTACTGATGCAATCGGTGCATTTGGTGTCATGCTGAATGAGAAAACCACCAAAGCGATCACCGCAACGACTTACGTGCAGATGATGCCGCATACCACAGCAGTGAACGTTGGTCTATTTTTCGGTTTGAAAGGCCGAGTGATCCCAACCAGCAGTGCATGTACCTCTGGCAGCCAAGCAATCGGCTACGCCTACGAAGCGATCAAACATGGCTACCAAACGGTAATGGTTGCTGGTGGCGCTGAAGAATTGTGCCCAACGGAATCCGCTGTCTTCGATACCCTTTTTGCCACCAGTCTGAAGAATGAAGACCCGAAAAGCACACCAAGACCTTATGACTCCGATCGCGATGGTTTGGTGATTGGTGAAGGTGCGGGAACGCTAGTTCTGGAAGAGTACGAACACGCCGTCGCTCGTGGCGCGAAAATCTATGCAGAAATCATCGGTTTTGCCAGCAACTGTGATGCCGCACACGTCACTCAACCACAGATGGAAACCATGCAAATCTGTATGGAAATGGCTTTGCAAAATGCGGGCATTCCTGCTGAGAAGATCGACTATGTATCTGCTCACGGCACTGCCACCGACCGCGGCGATATTGCGGAAAGCAACGCAACAGCGAATGCTCTGGGCAAAGTGCCAATCAGTTCACTCAAGAGCTACTTTGGCCACACACTAGGCGCCTGTGGCGCGATTGAAGCGTGGCTAGGTTTAGAAATGATGCACACAGGCTGGTTCAACCCAACGCTCAACCTAAAAAACCTCGACGAGCAATGTGGTGATTTAGACTACATCGCCGGACAAGGCCGAGAGCTGGACGTGAAATATTTGATGAGTAACAACTTCGCCTTTGGCGGCATCAACACCTCCATCATCTTTAAAAAGATGTAATGCCCTTAGTAAATGCAAAAGCGCTGGTTAACCAGCGCTTTTTTGTTGGTTGCCTATCAGGTTCATATATCACGCTGTAACGGCAAACAAGACATTACCATTCCGCGATACAAAGGCGACTTTTAACACCACGAATTTGTAATCCCATCGCTTCAAAGACATGCTCAAAATCTTGACAAGATGCAGGCACATTAGGTAGCGACAATGAAGCCTCGGTAAAAAACGTCCGACTCAAATTATCCGTCTCTCCCCAAGCTAACTGCCACCAATCCAAAATTCGCGGCTTGGATGCGTTTAATCGATAGCTAGCAGGAATACGATCACGCTTGTTTAGGTTTTCAACCTTAGATGTTGGTAGTAAGTTCCACTTATCATTGTTGGGCCAATAAGCAAATGGCAAACAGTGATCAACGTGATACTCATTTCGTAATTTGCTTCCACTCCATACACTGACAATGTCGCAATGGCTGAGCTTCAACTGTTCAATTCTCTTTCGCACGACTCGCGTATCATGGTCTTTATCAATCCAGACCAAACAATCATGATACGTTTGCAGTGGAATACCCCGCTCTTGATTAGACCGAAATCGTTGCATTTCCATAATCCATTGGTTGACCACCAGCGGCTCAATCCAAGAGTTATACAATCGAAAACAATCCCAAAGGCTTTCATCCAACACAAACAGCCCATAACCTTCGAGGAACTCGCTATCCACAACAATTGAACGTTTTGGCTTCTTAGCTGAACGAATCATTTCAAAGTAAGGGTTTGATTTATCACCTTGATAGGTAAAAGTGACGGGACCATCTTTTATGGTTTTTAAGCTGTCTTTTATCGCTTTATCAAGCGCCACTGCATCTTCACCAAAAAATGTCGTGCCTATAGCAAGATCATCAGGACTTAAATGGGAAAGTCTGCCCCAGCCATCGGGCTTTATAAAACCTAGCCCTTTAGACGAGTTCGAGCTTTGCTGGATGTTCTCTTTATCGATTAAACGCTTAAATTGACGAATCCAATACAAGCCAACTAATCCTAATGGGATTGCAACTTTACCTTCGCTGCGATCAACCACTGCACCAGAATGAGCGTCTGCAATACGTAGTAAAGTACGTAGTAGTGCGAGCTTATAGGTAGCCGATTTGGAATCATTGACGATAATGTGGCGAACCTTATTCAGATCACCGGAACCATCATCAGGCAAAGACATCACTACAGTTTGCCAAGATACACCCGTTCGCTTTAACTGATCGTCATCGAGAGATACGTTTCTCACCATTAAAGCGCTATTCTTTGCAAACTTTTCGAGCTCTTCAACCGATACGGGATAAGCTTTACGACCGTCAGAAAAGTCACCGTGACGAAGGCTAATCACCAATCGACCATTAGGCGCTAACAAATTTGCAAGTTTGCGAAATGCACGTTCACGGTGCGTAGGCGCAAGATGCATCCATACCGCACTGACAAGAATTAAATCGAAGCGAAAGCCAAGATTAATGGTTTTCTCAAGCTTAGGTAATGCATCTTCAAGCCAAGTAACGGAATCGCCACAGTAAGACTTACCAAGCCTTAGAAGTGCTTGAGCAGGCTCGATCGCAACAACTTCACACCCATGCTCAGCCATCCATTTCGCGTCTCGACCAGAGCCCGCGCCAACATCTAACACACGATCTCCAGCCTGGGGCCAGAAGACTCTCCAACTCGCGTGGACATCCTCAAACTGGATCGATGTGTATTGCTTCGCGAAAGAGTCGGCGTGTCGGTCATAAAAGTTAGAAGTGGCAGGCATAAAGGTTAACGAAAGGTAATTAATATGCGTCCATATTAATTGCTAGAAATTGCAATGGCTAGAATGCCATTCAAAAGTTGTAGATAGAGTGGCAATTACAGCCAAAAACCTAAAAACGACAAAGCCCCGACAACTCAAAGAGTTATCGAGGCTTTTGAATAAATGGCACGCCCTATTGGATTCGAACCAATGACCACATCCTTAGAAGGGACGTGCTCTTTTAACCCCTTACCTTTAACTTACTACTTGTTACTACAAAAGCCTCTATTTTATCTATTTCTGCTTCTCTTATGGATTTCTGGATAAGATTCGCCACGACAATAAAGTTGCGTAACCCCCTAGTTAAAGTTACCATATTGAGAGTGATAAGGAGATTTTATTGATAATGAAAGAATTAGCACCTCGAGGTAGATTCCACTTTGTTGTAAAGCAAAAGGTAGCATCTGTACAAACTACAGTATTTCCAATCCTGTACCTCGAAGGAAATGATGGATTCACAATCATGTGGTCGCTAGTTCGTTATTTCCTTGCATACCCCTCCAAAAGTGATACTTGGATGAGAGATACTGCACGCGCAATTGGTTTGTTTTATGACTATTGTACTGCTTACCAAAACTCAAATTCAGATCGTAGGACTCAACTACGTAACTTCATGTCCAGCCTAGAAAATGGAACTATAGGTGTCGAATGCCAAACTGATCCTACAGCCCTCTATTGGGCACCAACTGGCATAACAAAAGCGAAGAGGTTAAGGAGTAGGCTCATTGCCTTCATCAATTGGGTAGAGGAAGAGGAGTTACTTAGTAAAGGCATCTCAACATTCAAAGCCCCGATGAAAAATCATGAAAAGCAAACTCTATCCTTGATGAAAACAGCTAGAAAAATCATCAAACTCAGCCCAATGGAGCATACTAAAGATCCTATTGTCGTAGCTCAACATTTGAGTAGTGCGCAGACAACCTTTGGTCACGAGTTTGAGGATGACCCTAAAGACTACATAAATGACAACAGTGAAACGAAGAGCTTCCCTATTGAGCTTATATCACCTCTTTTACAATACGGCTTCGTTAAAAACCCATTGGCTACAGACCCATTTGAGCGTGAAGATATCACTGCCAAAATGATTACTCTTTTACTTTCGTTTGGCGGCCTTAGAAAAAGCGAACCGTTACATCTTTGGTTTAACGACATCATGCCAACAGCCGAGTTTAAGTGTCAGGCGAGGCTGTACCATCCAAGATTGGCAAAAACAAACCTAATAGGTGAAAGAGACAAAACCAGAGATATGTATCTTAGAGAAAGGACATTAAGACCTAGGCATGACAAAGCTAATTCTAAGTCATTAAAGGCAGGATGGAAAAAGCTAGCAGTTGATAAGTCATCCTATCACGCTGATATATTCTGGTTACACCCTTCAGCAGAAGCGATGTTTACCTCCTTATATAATCTGTATCTCTCATACAGAAGTGAACTAATGGAGACTTACATAAAAGAGCAAGGTCATGACCACCCATTTCTATTTGTATCTACTGGTGTAGATCACCGAACAGGGGAAAGCTATATAGGCGCTCCGTACTCTATTAGTCAATTTGACAAGAGCTATGAAAAAGCCCTACAGCGGCTCGAGCGTCATCTCGGACTAAAAATTCCCCGAGGACGAGAATCAGCTATCAATCCACATTCTCTCCGACACTTTTTCACCCAAGCTCTTGAAGATATGGGAGTATCTCCAAAGATGATACAAAAATGTTTACGCCATCGTACTATTGGGTCACAAGATATCTATAAAGGCATCTCGTCGCAAAGAATACGAGAAACGTTAGAAAATTACGCAATCACTACCCCTACAACCAATTGCTTACAAATTTTAAAATAAAGACAAATAATGACAAAAGCTGAAAACATTCAAAAACTTAAAGGGATTTCATATAGTAACCTTGTTACTGATCTAGATCTTGCCAATATTAGTGGTGTCTTTACTACTAGACGACTATTTGACTCCTCAAAGTCTATATCACTATACATGAAAGGAATTCGCATTTTAGAGGGGCTTCATGAGTCAGGTGATGCTTCATTCAATAGCTTATTCTTCTTCCAAAAAATAGGCAACGGCAACCGCTTTAATACAAAGCAGCTCATTGGAGGACAAAACTCCAACCTCTACAAAGAGTTAACCATACTATCTGACACGCTCGGTCTGAATAAGAGTATAAAAACCGAGGAAGGCTTAAAGGCCGCAGAAACTTATTTTCAAGAAGCCGTAGAGATTTTTCGATATGTCACAAAGGTTGACAGTCTCGACGAAGTCGACATTGATAAGTTTCAGAACTTCATTCTACCTCTAAGAACACAAGAAGATAGATGGCACGAAGACCTAACACCACAGAATCACAAGGCTCTGAGATCCATTGCTCTGTGCTTGAATCAGCACTTCAACACCGCAGACTTTGGGAAATGTGTTTCGGTACAAAGAAGCGACACTCAGTTTAAAACTAAGGATCTCTTTGAACGCCCTGACAAACACATGGAACGCTGGGTGGACTCATGGAATGAATTTCTGGATGCCAAAAAAGCCTTTAGCACTAAACCATTTAAAAATGCCGTAGCCAAATTTCGAGACTTCCTTGAAGCCACCTACTCATCTGATAGCTCGCCATTTCCAGAAGATCCAAAGTTATACTTCTCGAAATATCGCAACGACGAGTATTATAAATGGTTAAACGAACAAGTAGATAACAACCAGATAAACAATAAAGTACTGATCACTGCACTCAATGCTATCAACTCATACAGCAACTGGTTTATCGCCACATATATGTCAGATGTTGAAGAAGATGGTGAGTTAGTAACTATCGGTCATCCGATTGTTTCCAATTATAGATTTGAACAAATCTTGTTAAAGCATGGTGATGATAATGGTGACATCAAACTTAGTGAGTCGGCCAAGCCTTCTCCACCACTATGGATGGTGTTAAAGCTCAAGGAAATACTTACCGAAAACGACTACGCATGGCCTAAGTCTCTTACCAACCAGTACAATAATAACATTGTTGATGAGAATGGTAATCCCGTTTGGATACCAGTAATCACTTACTTGTTTTTAATCATGCTTGAGATTCCTCTTCGCAAAATTCAGGTACTTCGTCTTGACTCCGGAGAAGGTGATATCTGGAAGTATGACGCAAAGTCTGATCTATGGGTCAAGAACGACCATCAAGCAGCAAGTTACTGGAAAAACACGGGAGCCAAAATTCAGAACAGAGGTGTGTTTAGGCGAAAAATGATAAATGCCACGCTAGCCCCTCAATTTGCTTTTTACATCAACTCAAATAAAACAGCCGATAAAAGTGTAGGTTTTGGTGAAAAATCTGGATATGAGATTCCATGGAAAAATCAGGCTGCAATCAAGTATCTTGATGAATTAAGAGACTGGCAAGAAAAGTACAATCCTGTAACGGTGCCTGTTAAGTACAAGGACATTCCCGGAACAATCTTTGACGGAACTCCTTCGGAAAAAGTAGTAGCCAGTATTCCTGACCGATTCTATTTATTTCGTTCAGCTAAAGAGGTGAAAGACGGCACTCGCCAAATGCCACCATCCAACAGTGTGCTAAACAATTTCTGGCTAAAGTTAATGGAAGAGTTAGAGAGGCAACTGCATGATGAAGGCATAGACTGCCAGATTATTATAAACCGGAATAAAAAAACGGGTGCACCTCAACAGGCTCTTTACACCCCTCACGGCTTACGAGTTGCAGGTTTAACCTCTCTTGCACAACAAGGCGTACCTATTGACATACTGAGTAAAATTGTTGCTGGGCACAAAAGCATTCTCATGACAATTTACTATCTAAAGTATCATCCAAGCCACATTTCTGAAGTTCTCAATGAAGCAAGCCGAGATTTAGAACTCAAGTACCAAAGTAGCTTTCAAAACTGGCTAAAGGAAGCTGCGTGGGATCAGGTTGCCAAATACACCGCTTATAACTCCGAAGACGCTGTTGACGGAATAAAGTCAGCCGCTAGTAGTTTTACAGCTTCTTTGTGGAATAGTACTAACTTAGGCCTATGCCCATACAATGGAACCCGTTGTAATGACGGAGGAGCTTGTGTGCGCAAAAATGGGAAAGGGAATAATACTTACCTTCCAGTAAAAGATAAGAACTGTGTCATGTGTAGACACTTCATTACAGGGCTTCCTTGGTTAACTGAGCTTTGGGTACATGGTAATGCGCTTCTACTTAAATCAGAGAAAATGTCTAAGGAGCTGGAGACGAGCCAGCAAGAGATTCATAAGCTAAAAAGTAATCGCTTAAAGTTGAAAAAGAATGGTGAGGATATACCTACTCAACTAACGACAAAGATCAAAAAATCGGAGACTATACATGAAAGAAACTCAATTGAACTTGATAACATATTCAATGAGTTACACTCCACACATCTCCTAATTGAGAAGATAAAAGCATTACCAAAGCCTCCTGTTTCCGAACAAGATGATGCGAAAGGTAGTAATTTACCTGCTTTGTTTATGCATAACGACTCTGAATTTGAACTGGATTACATTGAAATGCCTAGTAACTTCCAGAACTTAGACTTCGTAATTCAAGCAAGCCGTTTTTATAAACACGAAAGAAATGAAGATTTCGAGCGTGAGCGTGAACAGTTCATCGACTCAATCCTTCTAAGGAATGGCTATGAGCCATTGATGCTTATGGATCTAACACCAGAGGAGAAGAGACAATCTGCCGACGCCTTCGCAAAATTCTTGGTTACAAAAGTTGATGCAGAAACACTCCAACTTCTTAAAGATGGCCGTACGACTTTAGCCGGAATCGGTATCGAGAAAGAATTAATGGAGGCCACACCTGTTAACATTCCGAAGAATTTACTTACTCAACAGCCAACATTCATGAGCTAAACGATGAAAGAGTCAGATATTGTGTCAGAAACTGATGCTCAAAACACCTACAATGAGCTTTTCGAAGCTGCTACCAAAGAATCAGTAAAAACAACATTAAAGAATATCAATGAGATATGCGAAAAAATGGTGGCGGCAAACGCAACTCCATCTGTTCCCGCTATTGTAAAAGCACTAGCGAGTAAAGGGGTTATAATATCTGAAAGGTCGATCTATAACAGAAGAGAAGGTAAAAATCCTTATCCAATATTGATCGATGCTTGGATTTCAGTTGTTCAAAAGAAAAAGCTCGGCATTGACGCCATCGTCAAATCGAGTCTGAAGGCTAAGCCTGATACCGGAATAGCAATTGAAAAACCAAATGCATTTGTTACCGAACAAGACTTATTGAAGATTAGTGACCCCGTTTTACGATACAAAATATCAGTACTTTATGGACATGTGACTGCTTTAAATAAACAGAATATTGCATTGAGAGAGCTTCGTGAATTACCTGCAATTCACCCAGATTACCATACTCAACCATCAACCAAAAACCTTGAGGAGAAGAGGAATATTCCTACGCAGACATCACACCTTGATAGCTTAGACGTAGAAATATTGCGAAACTTCTTAGACGGTCAACATGGGCAATTATACTTTGACGATGAAGGAGCTTTATATGCGGCAAAAGGACTTAGAAGTCATACTGCTATATCAGATCCGGGTCTAAAAGAAGTTCTAGAAAAATTGATACCGCCAGAGGTTAACTGAATGAAAACAAAGGCAAGGTTTCTACACCTTGCCGCTATTTTGGTCGGTTTAAGAACATCCCCATCACCTAGACCTGAACTAGAACAAGATTAAAGTGCATCTGGCGAGTATTTACTTCGACGCACGAGGTTACACTGCTCGTCAGTGCCATTTCACGTAGGCGAAGATTGTCGCTTAAGTGTAGTAACTCATACTCGATCTCACATGTCCGCTGGTCAGTCACGACTAGATCGTACTGTCGAACTACTGGTATCCCAAATTGACGAACCCCACCTTTATGTGAGGTAGCGTATTTGCAAGGCACCGGACGTAGTCTTACAGACAAACAAAGCTTAATCGTCTAATTATTTGCTCTAAATCAGGTTTTTAGATCTTATTAAAAAGATGGCATATTAAGATTTCTGAACACATGCTTTAATCAACCTATTCTAATTTCAATCGAAAGTTTACTGGAGTGTTGTGGATGGGGAACGTTAGGGATGACATCATCAAATGGCTACATGCCCAACCTTACTGGGTTCAATTGGCAGCTCAAGGCATTTTAAAACAGGAAGAAATTACACAAGATAAAATCATAGAGTTTAAAGAGCTATTAAAAACCCCAAAAGGCCAGTCATGCATCAAGACATTAGACTTTGGACAATTTAACGAAGACTCAAACTCCGCAAATCAAGTTTGGATTAAGTCGATTGGTGATATAGAAGGTATTGACGACCTAAACCCACGCTCTCCTTTAACCTTCGAACCGAAGCTCACGGTTGTCTACGGAAATAATGGTTCTGGTAAATCAGGTTACACACGTATCCTCAAAAAGGCATGTGGAAAAAACAATGCCAACGACCTGAAACCAAACGTTTTTAAAGAGCCTCCAGTTATCAGCAGATGTACCATCAGTATTGATGGAATTAGCGCAAAAAAAATCGACTGGGTTGCAAACTCGCTACCTATCCCTGAGATAAGCTCAGCAGACATCTTCGATTCTTCTACTGGAGGCTTTTACCTTGATAATGAAAATGAAGTGTCATACGTACCGATTGATGTTCTTCTGTTTGAGAAGCTTGTGTTCGTTTCCACATCAATTAAGTCTTTACTAGATAAAGAACAAGCTCAATTAGTAAAAATTCTACCGAGCACTCCAGTAGAATTAATGCAATCCAAATATATAAGAGCTATAAACGACAGGCTTAAAGCGGATGTGCCGGAAGCAACACTGAGAGAGTTTTTCAATTTTACCAATTCTGATAAAAACAAACTCAAAGAACTTAGTGAGCGTCTAAAAGGCGACCCATCAAAACTAAAAGACAAAAAATCTCGGGAACTAAAACAACTAACTGAACTCATTAATTCAGTTTTAGTGGCCAGCGAACAAGTCAGCCCTCTAGTTTGTGAAAAGATCAATGACTCTAAAGCTAAACTAGAATCAGCAAAAAAAATAGCTGAGCAAGGTGCTAAAGCTCTCTCTGATGAAAACTTGCTGACTGGCATCGGAAGCCAAACTTGGAAAGCCCTTTGGATTGCTGCGAAAGAATACTCTATGAAAGAAGCGTATCCAGATGGAGCATCCCCTTATATTGAAAATGACGCTCAGTGTGTTCTATGCCATCAACCACTTTCAGATGCCGCTAAAAAACGCTTTAAGTCTTTTGAAGAACACATTCAAGGAAGCCTTGAGAAAGAAGTCAAAGCTACACAACTACACTTTGATAATCTAGTTAAAAAGCAACCATCAATACCATCAGAAGATGCCTTAAAAACTCAAATAGCAGCATCAAACCTCGTCGAAGAAGAGTGGCTCCCTGTCTTCAGCAAAATATGGGGGGGAATCGAAAAAACCTCGGAGGCTCTTACTAAGCATCCTGAGATTCCTAATCAAGGATTCATATTTGATACTTCTCTTATTGCGGCTCTATCAGAAAAACAAGAGCTTTTAGCAAAAGAAATAGAGAACCATGAAAAAGACGTAATTGCTTTCAACAAAGAGAAACTGACCAACGATCTAATTGATTACAAAGCAAAGCAATGGGCTTCAGGTTACATTGAGGTCATTATTCAAGAGGTCAAAAGACTTGAGAAGTACAGGCAATATGAAGAATGGGGCAAACTGTTAGGTACCTCGAAGTTCACACGTAAAGCTGGTGAAATATCCAAGCAAGTAATAACAAATGCCTATGTTAAGCGTTTCAATAATGAACTAGATAATCTTGGTGCAAAGAAAATCAATGTTCAGTTGTCCAAAACGCGAGTGTCAAAAGGAAAAGTGATGCACAAACTGCATTTGATGGATGTGAACCAAAATTTCATCCGTAGTAAGTCCCATGACGTTTTAAGTGAGGGTGAACAACGAGTTGTAAGCCTTGCTGCTTTCTTAGCTGATACTAATAGTAAACCTCAAACTACCCCATTTATTTTTGATGACCCGATATCATCGCTAGACCAGTCATACGAGCTATGTGTTGCAAAACGGCTTGTTGAGTTATCAGAAAAAAGGCAAGTCATTATTTTTACACATAGAATTAGTTTGTTGGGAGCCTTAAATGAACTGGGAAATCCTACATGCGTACACATAAGGCGTGAGCATTGGGGTTGTGGAGAACACGGAGTTGTACCATTGTTTGCGAAAAAACCACTCAAGGCTTTAAATGAGTTGAAGAATCAAAGGCTAGCTCAAGCAAGAAAGTTATTGGATTCGGACGGTTTTGAAGTTTACGCCCCTCTGGCAAAGTCAATTTGCAGTGACTTCAGAATTCTACTTGAAAGAGTTGTTGAAGTTGAGTTTCTAGCAGATGTGGTTCAACGTCATCGTAGAGATGTCCAAACAAAAAATAAAATTGGTAATCTAGCAAAAATAACCATTGAGGACTGTAATCTCATTGAGCGCCTTATGGGGGAATACTCTGCGCATGAACATAGCCAGCCGACTGAGTCGCCAGTAGAACCACCCACACCAGAGCAGTTAGATGCTGATATTACTGCCGTTATTGACTGGCACACTGATTTTAAATCTCGCAAGAACCAATAACTACTATTGAATGTAGCTGAAGAGATTCGCTGACCTTCATCAACCCTCTAAGCTTGCAAGGAAAAAGTATAAGAAAAATGTAATTCTTTGACTTTGTCATCCCATTCTTCTTGAATCGGTTCGAGACTATGCGCCCTGCTATCCAAGTCAAAGGACAAAATACGATATCGTTTTATTTCTCACTCATCCTGCTAACGCTGTGTTAAATGGAGGTTTATGCGTCCCAAAACAAAGGAATGGCATTTGATGCTTTAATGCTAGATCCACTCTTTTGACCGTTACATGTTTGGAATAATATCTGGAGGCTTGTAGGCTCATTAACACCGTTTAACGCTATAGGTACTATATGGTCGATGATAGATTAAAGATGGCCGTAGCCTGCGAGCCTTGAAAAGAAAATCCGCCTAAAAATTTTTGAACAGCTTTACTGAGATGTAAAGTCGATCGCTGTCACATTAACCAAATGCAACCAGTTGCTATTTAAAGTGCGCATCCCTTTCCAAGGGTATGATTGGGTGTGAATTTTTAATTTGTGGCGTTTTATGAAAATAGAAGTTGTATGTAAAAAAGATGAGCCTCAAAAAGTTAAAGGAGACTTGTTTGAAAACTTAGCATCGGACTTGTTGAGTGCTCAGAACTACGAAGTCATCCAAGAAATGCGCGTAACAGGTTCGGAACTAGACCTGTTATGCAAGCATCGTGTGAGCCAGAAAGAAATCTATGTGGAATGTAAAGCACATAGAGATAAGATTGGCGCACCTGTTATCTCTAAATTAATAGGCGTTGTTTTTGCCAATGATTACCAAGAGGGCTGGCTCGTTTCAACCTCTGAATTTGGTAAGGATGCACTAGGCCTTGCCGAAAAAATTGCAAGTAAGCGTATCGAGGAATCATCTAAGTATAGCTTCTATACTCCTGAGAAAGTTATCCACTCTCTCATTGTGGCAAATGTGATCGCAAGGTTTCCTCAAGAAAAAGCAGAAGAGTATGCAGGCATCGACAATTTGGGTAGTGTCACGTTGCTCATCTCCGAAGTAGGTCGTTACTGGTGCATCTATACCCTAAAAGGTGGCTCACCTAGTGGTGTTCTTGTGTATAGTGCAAAGACTGGTTTGCAGGTTACTGATAATGACACGTTGACCAACATATCTAAGCTAGACTCTACTCTGTCGAAGTACGACCTTTTTGTGGGTGAAGTTAAAGAAACCATAACCAACAAAATGAGCCTAACCAAACCTCAAAAGCTACCTGCTGTTGTTGAAGTTCAGATAGGTGACTCATGGGATGACTACCGTCCAGCACGTCCTAAAGATTTTGTCGGGCGTGATGAGTTACAAAAGAACATTCTTTCTTTCCTTGGCTCGATTCGCGACAAAGAATCATCAACTCGGATTTTCGCAATTACAGGTAATTCAGGGCTAGGTAAAAGCTCCTTAATCGCAAAGCTGCGCGATCGAGCTAAGAATAAACACTATAAAAATAAATACTTTGTGTTTGCTGTCGATATTCGAGGAGCTAAATCTCCTAACTATATAAACGCAGCATTGCTCAAAGCGTTAAAAGAAGCTCAGAGCTATGATGTCGGAGATAAAATTGAACTGAAACTTAGCGATCCCGACGCTCCTCTTTCATCTGACAGTATTCAGGCATATCTTGAGTCTGTGGAAAGACAAGAAAAAGTGATTTGTCTTGTCTTTGACCAATTTGAAGAACTCTACTCAAAGCCTGAGCTGTTTAGCATTTTTGAATCAGCGAAAAGTTTGATGTTAGACGTTGCAGCACTCAAGGGGAACATTTCTCTTGGATTCGCGTGGAAAACCGATAGTACAACGCAACAAGACCACCCAGCCTATCACATGTGGCACGAGTTAAAAGATTTACGTCGGGAGTACCGCTTAGAAATCTTTGATAGTGGCGAAGTATCCAAATCTATAACAACATTCGAGAAAGAGTTCGATCACAAAATTACGCCTGACATTCGTCACCAGATTACCTATGCATGTCAGGGTTTCCCGTGGCTTTTAAAAAAACTGTGTATAAACTTACGAGAAAGCTACAAAAGAGGAGCAAGTGCAGATGTTTCTCTTGCTGATTTAGATGTAGCCAGACTGTTTGCTAACGACCTAGAACAATTGTCTCAGCAAGAGCGTACGTGCCTAGACATCATTGCGAATCGTGCTCCCGCAGACTGGAGTGAAATTATTGAGTTGTCTAGCGTTGCCGATGTAAATCAACTTGTACACAAACGAATGGTTATTCGAAGTGGTGATCGCCTTAACATCTATTGGGATATTTTTAAAGACTACCTGAACACGGGTAAAGTACCGTTCATTCCATACAACTACACTCCAACTTCTGACTTTTTTGCACTCATGAGTCTCGCAAGAGAGCTAAAAGCATATAAATTTACTGGCTCGAATGACTTAGTTGAAAAATTAGTTAAGACTGAAAAAACAATATTGAACATTGGTTCTGATCTTGTAATGTTTGGTATCGCCGAAAGAGATGGTTCTAACTTCAAGTTACATAGCCAGTTAGGTGAACTAACCGACTTCAACTGTTTAACGATCATCCGTGAAAAGCTCGCACGACACAGCTTTAAGTTAGCTATCTATAAAAACTTTTCTGGAAAAGTAGTGACTCACAAACAGTTATTGGAAACAATCAAGGCGTCAATGCCGAAAGCTTCTCACAGTGATAAAACTTGGTCAGTTTATAGTCGTAGACTTGCCAAGTATCTCCAACTTACAGGTTTTTTAGTCCAGACGGGACAAGATTTCACAGTTCAAGATTCGGCGATCGTAGCAGTATCAACAGAACAATTTAAGGTAAGGCACAAAGGTAAACAGCAAAGTAAAGTTTTCTCTGCACCAGTGTCTCCACATAGAGCCATGCAGACATTCGAGGCTTTCAAACAAGGAGGAAACTTTGCGGAGCTGGAAAAGCAAGGGCATCGTAACCCCCTATCGGTACTAAAACGCTTCGAGTTAATAGTAAAAAATGCTGATAATGACTACTCCATTAACAAGGCGCTTATTGACAAACATGGTGGTGAAGTCGAAGCGCTTTGGGTTGCGGCAAAGAATGAACCTTCCGTGCAAAAGTGTCTTGAATATCTGTCAACGGACTGTAGCTTAAATGGAGCCAAAGTCGGTGAGCTAATAGCAGAAGACTTTAATCTCAGTTGGAAGGAGGGAAGTATGCTCCGTGGTGGCAATAGTATTCGTCAGTGGTCTTTGTGGGTTAAGCAAGGAATTGAAGAAAGCATAATCCCTACTTTACCGGGCCGTAACGGTAAGTCATAACCACTTTGGTTACAGTATAATAGCGGTCTGATTTATTCAAGAATAAACACAACAGCCATAATTTTGGGCTGTTGTGTTTTAAGTAACCGCAGCCCATGAACTTCTAATTCGTGATACCCCCCTTCATCCCCACAGCACTCTTCCTGTTTGTTTTGCTAAGGCAAAAATCTTAGTCGGGTGGGATGATTTTTCAGCTATAGGCAACTGGCAAAATTAATCAAACAACTGTGATTTGACACCATATATTTGTTTTTTGGGGCATTTATAATATCTGGGATTCAAACATCGGAAGGGGTTGAGTATGGATATTACTTTAAAAGAAGATGCTGTGATTATTTACGATCCTGCTAGTGGTTTAGAGTGCACCATGAGTCCTCAAAAGTTTAGACGTAAGATTTTATCTGGTAGTAAGATTCGTATGCGCAGGCTTTGTTGCGTAATTCGATGGAACTAAATCAAGAAACTACGATCTGAGCGGCTACGCCCATCAATCGTCGTAGC
>NZ_JAWOWL010000029.1:0-72162 GCF_033340395.1 Vibrio sp. 1159
CTTTAAAATACAAAACGCCCGATGAAGTACATCGAGCGTTTTAGTTAAAAAGTGTCAACCCATATCAGGACGGGTCACACACATTAAAAGGCTAGAGTTTTACCGCCAATTTAACACCTTGACGAATCGCACGCACAGCATCAAGTTCACCCGCATGGTCAGCTCCGCCAATGATATGAATCTTCTCTCCAAGTTCAGACCATTTATCTTCAAACGGACGTACAGACTCTTGCCCAGCACAAATGATAACTTTGTCTGCATTAAGTACCTGCGCGCTTCCGTCTACATGAATGTGCAAACCTTGATCATCAATTTTATCGTAAGACACGCCGCCGACTAAATGTACGCCCCGTTTTTCAAGGGTACGTTTATGGATCCAACCTGTCGTTTTACCCGGGCCTTTACCTACACGACCTTTACGACGCTGAAGTACCCAGACTTCTTTATCGCTGACCGCATCAGGGTAAGGGTATAAACCACCCGGCTGAGACATCTCCTTGTCGATTCCCCATTCATGCAACCAGTCATCCAACGTTTGTCCAACTGGCTCAGTGAGCATGGTCGCGACATCTACGCCAATGCCACCAGCACCAACGATAGCCACTTTCTCACCGACTGGCGTTTTGTCTCGAATGAGAGTTTGATAGTCGACGACTTTCTCTGGGTTATCAATTCCATCAATATTGACTTTACGTGGCTCAACACCCGATGCCATCACTATCTCATCGTATTCTGTGAGTAAGTCATAGTTCGCTTCCGTCGATAAGTGCAGATTCACGCCTGTTTCATCAATACGGTTAGCGAAATATCGTATCGTCTCTCGAAACTCTTCCTTACCAGGGATCTGCATCGCAAGACGGAACTGACCACCGATGCGGTCGTTCTTTTCGAACAAATCAACCTTATGGCCACGTTCAGCCAGTGTGGTCGCACAAGCCAAGCCCGCAGGTCCAGCACCAACAACTGCAATGTTTTTCTTTTTAAAGGCTGGTTCAACAACAATTTCGGTTTCATAGCACGCTAGAGGGTTCACTAAGCAACTGGCGCGCTTACCTTTAAACACGTTATCTAGACACGCCTGATTACAACCAATACACGTATTAATAAGCTGCGCTTTTTCCTGTTCGGCTTTAGCAACAAAGTAAGGATCGGCCAAGAATGGGCGCGCCATCGAAACCATGTCGGCATGACCTGAAGATAAAATACGTTCTGCTTCATCTGGCGTATTTATACGGTTGCAAGTGATAATAGGAACCGAAACGTGAGGTTTAACTTTTTCCGTAACCCATGTAAACGCACCGCGTGGTACTTGAGTCGCAATTGTCGGAATTCGAGCCTCATGCCAACCGATACCCGTATTAATAATCGTGACGCCAGCCTCTTCAAGTGCTTTCGCCAATTCGATAACGTCTTCAAAAGTGCTGCCCTGCTCGACAAGATCCAGCATAGAAAGACGGAAGATGATGATGAACTTGTCACCTACCGCCTTGCGTACCGCTTTAACAATTTCTAGCGGAAAACGCATACGTTTTTTATAGCTGCCACCCCATTCGTCGTAACGCATATTAGTACGTTTACATAAGAATTGGTTTATCAAGTAACCTTCCGAGCCCATTAACTCGACGCCATCATAACCAGCAAGCTGTGCTAACTCCGCACTATTAGCAAACGCGTCGATGGTTTTCTTTATCTGGCGGTCGCTCATTTCACTCGGAGCAAACTTTGCAATTGGCGCTTTAATGCCAGATGCACTTTGCGAGAATGGATGCATTGCATAACGCCCAGCATGGAGAATTTGCAACGCAATTTTACCACCGTGCTTGTGCACCGCTTCTGTCACAACTTTATGGGCTTTAGCATGTTTTGGCTTGCTGAATTCAGCACTCAACGGGTGTAAACGACCGCGTAAGTTAGGAGAAAAACCTCCGGTTACAATCAGTCCGACACCGCCTTTCGCGCGTTCTTCATAAAAAGCCGCGAGCTTCTGTAATCCTTCTTTGTGCTCTTCTAAGCCCGTGTGCATTGATCCCATCAGAACTCGGTTTCGTAATTGTGTGAAACCGAGGTCCAGTGGCTTTAATAGGTTTGGGTACATGGCAGACATCACTTAACATCCATTGTTATTATCATGGTCTGACCAGATTAAGCCTGCTCAACCAAAAAATCAAACAAGCGTTTACATTTTTGTAACACCGATCAATCTCGTGTGAAAATATGCCAATTGTTGAGTGGTCGTGATAAGCTAAAAAAATGTTATCTTTTGAGATCTTAGAGATAAGAACCCATACTTTGTTAGACTCGGCGTAACTATCTCGTTATGGAGACAAGATGAAAAAACTCTTCAAATTTATTGGTTTGATATTTAAAGGGATATGGAAAAGTATCACTTTCATCAGACTCGCACTGGCAAACCTAATTTTCTTGCTGATGATTGCCGTTTTCTACTTTGCCTTTACTTATACCGGAGACGGTCAACCTGTCGTCGAAAAAGAATCGGCATTGGTGATGAACCTTTCAGGCCCAATTGTCGAACAAAGACGTTATGTAAACCCAATGGACTCTTTTGCTGGTTCCCTTTTGGGTAATGAGCTACCGAAAGAAAACGTCCTTTTCGATATCGTTGATACTATTCGCTACGCGAAAGACGATCCTAAAGTATCTGGATTAGTGCTAGCACTGCGAGACATGCCAGAAACAAATCTCACGAAACTACGTTACATCGCGAAAGCGTTGAACGAATTTAAAGCGTCAGGCAAACCCGTTTACGCCGTAGGTGATTTCTACAACCAAAGCCAATATTACTTGGCAAGTTACGCTGACAAAGTTTATCTGGCACCTGATGGTGGTGTATTGATTAAAGGTTACAGCGCTTACTCAATGTACTACAAAACGTTACTTGAAAAGCTTGACGTTTCCACTCATGTTTTTCGCGTAGGTACTTATAAATCCGCTATCGAACCGTTTATTCGTGATGACATGTCCGATGCGGCGAAAGAGTCAGCAACACGCTGGGTTACTCAATTGTGGAGTGCTTTTGTTGATGACGTAACAACAAACCGAAACATTGATGCGAAAGTGCTTAATCCAACCATGGATGAGCTGATTAACGAGATGAAGTCTGTAAATGGCGATATTGCTCAGCTCGCAGTCAAATTGGGGCTAGTGGATGAACTTGCTACACGCCAAGACATTCGCACTCTATTTGCAAAACAGTTTGGCAGTGACGGCAAAGACAGCTACAACGCGATTGGTTACTACGACTACCTTGCAACGATTCGTCCCGATTACACACTACCTCAGCACGACATCGCCGTTGTTCTAGCAAGTGGCGCGATTATGGACGGTCAACAACCTCGCGGAACTGTTGGTGGTGACACAGTCGCAAGCTTGCTGCGTCAAGCACGCAATGATGAAAAAGTGAAAGCGGTCGTATTACGAGTAGATAGTCCAGGAGGCAGTGCCTTTGCTTCTGAAGTGATTCGTAACGAAGTAGAAGCTCTGAAGCAAGCAGGTAAGCCGGTTGTTGTATCCATGTCGAGTTTGGCTGCTTCTGGTGGTTATTGGATTTCAATGAGCGCAGACAAAATCGTTGCTCAGCCAACAACCCTGACGGGCTCCATTGGTATATTTAGTGTCATCACCACGTTTGAAAAAGGCTTTAGCAAGTTAGGTATTAACACTGATGGCGTTGGCACATCGCCGTTCTCAGGTGACGGTATTACCACTGGCCTTTCTGAGGGCGCGTCTCAAGTGTTCCAATTAGGTATCGAACACGGTTACAAGCGCTTTATTTCTCTAGTTGGCGAGAATCGCGATATGTCTCTAGAGGAAGTTGACAAAGTTGCTCAAGGTCGAGTTTGGACTGGCCAAGATGCACTATCCTTTGGTCTTGTCGATCAAATGGGTGACTTTGATGATGCTGTAGAGCTAGCGGCGAAACTAGCGAACGTGACCGATTATGGCATTTACTGGGTAGAAGAGCCTCTTTCACCTACTGAACTATTTCTACAAGAGTTTATGAAACAGGTGAAAGTCTCTCTAGGTATTGATGCAACAAGCTTGCTACCAAAAAGTCTTCAACCCGTAGCTCAACAATTCGAACAAGACGCAAGCTTGCTCCAAAGCTTCAACGATCCTAAAGGTCAATACGCATTTTGTTTGAACTGCCAAGTGCAGTAGTTTTTCCATCAATATTACAAAGGGCACTTCTACTTGAAGTGCCCTTTTTATTAGGCTTTGCATCTCCTCAGATGACTTTCTGATGCTGTGCGTATAGCCTCGCATCTCAAGGTTATTTAGGTATATAATCCCCGCCTCTGTTCCCCTACACGAAAGAAAAAACGATGACTAGAAAACACATCTACATCGCTTACACCGGTGGTACCATCGGAATGCAAAAATCCGACCACGGCTATGTGCCTGTTGCTGGCTTTATGGAAAAGCAATTAGCAAGCATGCCCGAATTCCATCGTCCTGAAATGCCGGATTACACCATCCACGAATACGACCCTCTGATTGACTCATCAGATATGACACCTGCTGACTGGCAGCAGATTGCGAATGATATTCGTGACAACTATGACAAATACGATGGTTTCGTTATCCTACATGGTACTGACACCATGGCGTACACAGCGTCCGCATTGTCTTTCATGCTTGAAAACCTTGGTAAGCCAGTGATTGTAACGGGTTCACAAATCCCTCTCGCAGAGCTGCGTTCTGACGGCCAAGCAAACCTATTAAACGCGCTACATATTGCGGCAAACTACCCGATCAACGAAGTAACTTTGTTCTTCAATAATCAATTGATGCGTGGTAACCGCAGTACAAAATCTCATGCAGACGGTTTTAATGCCTTTACTTCACCAAACCTTCCTCCACTATTGGAAGCTGGGATCAATATTCAAGTTAGCAACAGCGTAACCGTTGGTGCACAACCAGAAGGTGAGTTTAAGGTTCACAACATCACGCCACAACCAATCGGTGTGATCACCATGTACCCTGGTATTTCACACGAAGTTATCCGCAACACGCTTCGTCAGCCCGTGAATGCGATGATTCTTCTGACTTTTGGTGTCGGTAATGCTCCTCAGAACCCTGAGCTGCTTGGTCACCTGAAAGAAGCCTCTGAGCGCGGCGTTATTGTCGTAAACCTAACTCAGTGTTTGGCAGGTAAAGTGAATATGGGCGGATATGCCACAGGTTGTGCTCTCGCAGACTCTGGTGTTATCAGTGGCTTTGACATGACGCCCGAAGCGGCGCTGGCAAAACTACACTACCTTCTAAGCCAAAACCTTTCTTACGAAGAAGTAAAAGAGAGAATGCAACAAGTACTGCGTGGTGAAATGAGCCTGTAAGTTCAAGCTTTCTACGATCTAAAAAGCCCAATACAATTTGGGCTTTTTTCTTTCAAAATCAAAATAATAAAATTTTGAGAAATAAGGCGTAAGGATTAATCAATGTTCGGATTGACACGAACAATATCGCTCTCTTCTCCGCTGAATTGTTTTTTAAGCTCTTGTTTTGATTTAAAACTGATTTCACCACCGGCTGCAACCGTCATATGCTGCGCATCAGTATTATGTTTTGATTGATACAACATCACAGCTTGCATACACGAATCTCGCTGCTCTTTAGAAAGTGTTGTACCCTCAGGCCATCTTCCCGTTTCTACTGCATAGACTAAGCGATCATAAACTTCTGGAGTCATCGCTTGTAATAGTTGTTCTGCGTCCATAGTGTACCTTCTTATTACATTCTATTTACAGAACATAACGGGTTAAGAAACTGAGTCAAGAATACGAAAATGAATTGGTGTAACGGATCACAAGCAAAGCCATGAAAAGAACAAACTGGTTACTTCTCAGCCTCGCATGTTTTGCGCTATCGGGCTGTTTTGAAGGTAACGTGACAACCGAAGAGTTGTGCCAAAAAACACCAGAGCTGCGTTGCGAGCAGCTCAATATGGATGACGGCCAATGTCGAATTCCAAGAACAAATTTGGTTTGGCATCGGTTTGAGCAATTGAAAAACCCATCAGAGGCCAACCAAATCATCGAATACGGTCTGGTCGCTGAATATAGGAAATGCTTAGAACTCGCCTCCCAGATCACCCCTATTGATCAAAGTGCTCTCAAAAGACAACGCTTTAATGCATTGGTACACAGTATTGATGAGCTAGAGCGCATCGTAAACGAGTTAAAAGGCTCAGAAGACCCGGCTACTTTGTATTTCTTATGGTCTCAAACGGGAGATACTCAAGCTCGGCGCGCATTTTTACAAATGGAAGGGTCTCCCCAATTAAATAATGCTGAGATGCAATATGCATTAGCCACTTTTTATACCAACCGAGATACCAAGAAAACCCTGGAGCTTCTTAATAACGCGTTGTCTTTATCTGATGAAGACAACATCAATCCGGTCATTCTCAAGTCAATGGCAAGTATTCATCAGGGGCTTGGAGACAAAGAGCAAGCGTATCTATGGGCAATGGTCGCGAAGAGATTCGACGTACCGCTTGCTGATGAAAAGCAGCTCCAACGTATGTTCAATTTCAGTCATCCAGAGCGATATAAGCAGTTGGATGAATTAGCCGAATCGGTGGCGAAAGCCATAGAGAAAGGTATCTATTCCCCAGCAATGATACCCAGTGAGATATAAACGAAAAACTCCCGCAATGAGCGGGAGTTTTTATTTAAGTCGAGCGACACTCAGATCACTGTTGAGCATGAATCATCCTGAAAGGATAAAACAATCTCGAGCACAATTTTGTCGTTATTATTCTGATTTGTTGAAAATTAACGACACAGAATTAACACAAAAACGCTCTCCTGTGGTCTGTGGGCCATCTTCAAAAACGTGCCCTAGATGGCTATCACACGTTGCACAACGAATCTCTGTACGTACCATTCCGTGACTTAGATCTTCTAAATAACGCACCGCTTGATCGTTGATAGGCGCATCAAAACTTGGCCATCCGCAGCCAGAGTCATACTTGTTATCAGAGACAAAGAGAGGGGCATTACAACAAGTACAAGCATAAACACCAGTTTCCTTATTATGCAGTAGCTTACCGCTGAAAGGAGGCTCTGTACCTTGCTCTCGGCAAACACGGAACTCTTCATCAGACAGTTGCTCACGCCACTGTTCATCTGACTTCGTCACTTTTTTCCCGCTTTGTTCCACGACTTTCGGCTCCTTATTTACTGTTCTTGGTATTGACTTTTTTAGCAAAAAACTTGCTTCTCTTAACAGTTGTAGCACATACTTTCTCACCAGGACACCATGCGTAATTAATTTGATAAGAGCACTTATCTCACCAGTTATATTACGCCAACTGGGCTACAGAAGAATCAGTTAAAAGTTTAAAAAACGTACATTTGCAAAGAATTGTTAAAAAAAGCGTCGCTTTTTTTTGACTTTAAACAAGTTAAGTCCGATTATCACTTGCAGATGTTTACTGGATTCTGTAATTTTACTACCAGTTATCTTTAATCAGAAATTAAGTTGTGGAGCAACTATAATGACTATCAAAGTAGGTATTAACGGTTTTGGCCGTATCGGTCGTTTCGTATTCCGTGCAGCGCAAGAGCGCAACGACATCGAAGTAGTAGGTATTAACGACCTTATCGATGTAGATTACATGGCATACATGCTTAAGTATGACTCAACTCACGGCCGTTTCAACGGTACTGTTGAAGTTGAAGGCGGTAACCTAATCGTTAACGGTAAAACTGTACGTGTTACTGCAGAGCGCAACCCTGAAGACCTAAAATGGGACGAAATCGGTGTTGACGTTGTAGCTGAAGCAACTGGTCTTTTCCTAACTGACGAGACTGCACGTAAGCACATCACTGCTGGCGCGAAAAAAGTTGTACTAACTGGTCCTTCTAAAGACGCTACTCCAATGTTCGTTAACGGCGTAAACTTCGACACTTACGCTGGTCAAGACATCGTTTCTAACGCTTCTTGTACTACTAACTGTCTAGCGCCTATCGCTAAAGTTCTTAACGACAAGTTCGGTATCGAATCTGGTCTTATGACTACAGTTCACGCAACTACAGCAACTCAAAAAACTGTAGATGGTCCTTCTGCTAAAGACTGGCGCGGTGGTCGTGGTGCTTCTCAAAACATCATCCCATCTTCAACTGGTGCTGCTAAAGCTGTAGGCGTTGTACTTCCAGAAGTAAACGGCAAACTAACTGGTATGGCTTTCCGCGTACCAACTGCTAACGTTTCTGTAGTTGACCTAACTGTTAACCTAGTTAACGGTGCTTCTTACGAAGACATCTGTAAAGCGATGAAAGAAGCTTCTGAAGGCGAACTAAAAGGCGTTCTAGGCTACACTGAAGATGCAGTTGTATCTCAAGACTTCATCGGCGAAGTTTGCACTTCAGTATTCGATGCTAAAGCTGGTATCGCGCTAACTGACAAATTCGTTAAGGTTGTATCTTGGTACGACAACGAAATCGGTTACTCAAACAAAGTTCTAGACCTAATCGCTCACATCTCTAAGTAATTAGAAAGTTAGCAATTAGCGAATAACTTCGTTAAAGAAAAGGCGGCTCTAGAGTCGCCTTTTTTGTATCTGGAATTTGAGAGAATGCAGGCTCGATGTTGCATTTAATGTGCGAAGCGCGTCTAAAAGCTCTCCCCCAGCGATAGGAAACTACACATGGATTTAAAAACTCTCCCAGCCCTAACGGTGCTATCTGATAACGTCACTATCGTTGAAGTTGATCAGATAAAAATCGTCCGCGTGATTCATGACAAAGCAACGGCAGGCATCTCGCTACACGGTGGTCATGTCGTGTCGTTCACGCCTAAAGGTCAAGAAGATCTGATCTGGATGAGCGAAAAAGCTGTCTTCGATGGTAAAGCTGCTCTTCGCGGTGGTATTCCGGTTTGTTGGCCTTGGTTTGGGCGTATTGCTGCTCCAGCTCACGGCTTTGCCCGCACCGCAGAATGGGAGTTGGTTGAACATCGTGAGAACCATAACGGTGTGATTGTTGAACTTGCTCTGTTCCCGACAGAAGAAATCCACGATATTTGGCCCCATATGTTTGACGCTCGTTTGGTGATTGAAGTGGGCGATGAGCTAAAAGTGACGCTCAAAGTCATGAACATTGATGACGAGGCTTGGACCTTCTCTGGCGCATTACATACTTACCTAAACGTTGGAGACATTAAGCAAGCACAAACGACAGGCATGGGTGCCGAGTACATTGATAGCTTGAAAGCTGATGCGGTATGCCAAGGTGGTAATGTTCTACAACTAACTGACACCATTGACCGCGTTTACACGCAACCAGAAGCGAAAATTTTGGTAAAAGACCCGGTATTGGATCGTACGCTAAGCGTACACAACCAAGGCCACAACTCAGCAGTATTATGGAACCCTTGGGCAGAAGGTGCGCAAAGCATGGGTGACATGGCTGACGATGGTTATCAAACCATGTTGTGTGTGGAGTCTACTGTTCATGCACCAAGTATTGAGCAAGGTCAAACCCTCCAACCAGGTGAGACACATGAACTTGTCACTGTCATTTCAGCGCAGTAAGAATCACCATATAAAGGCCGGGATACCCGGCTTTTTTTGTAATAAAAGCTCTGCTTAGATGGTCCTATCTTTACTAACTTATTGGTTACTGGTCACTTTTGACGGTTTCATTAATAAATATCAAAAAAATTGATCATATAAACCGATAGCATACCGATACAAAACTCATAAATAATAAAAATATCAGGAATTAGTCTATGTTAGAGAGATACCGAAATCAAAGTGTCGGATTCCAGTTGAAACTGGTGATCACTTTGTGTCTATTCATTGCTTTCAGCAGTATTGCAGCGCTTGTTTACCGCAACGCTTCCGATGTTCTATTGGAAAGCACACTGAAAGAACACCAATCTAAAGTAGAATCAATGGCAAAAACCATTGCTGGCCAATTCGATGCTTACCTGCACACCGCTAAAGTCCTCGAATCTACTTTTCGCAATGGCTACCTTGCCGGTGTCTATGTCGAAAATTACACGGTTGACTTCATGGGACATGAAGTACCAAACATCACTCAATACAGTGAAAGCTTAATTAATGACACCAAGTTGGTCGACAGTTTCACACGTGATACCGGCGCTATAGCAACGCTATTCGCACCATTGGGTGACGACTTTATTCGGGTGTCCACCTCCCTAAAAGATCCACAAGGTCAGCGAGCGGTCGGAACCACGCTAGGCATCAACCATCCTGGTTATCAGCAGCTTAAAGCAGGACAACCGTATTACGCTCAAATTAAATTGTATGGCGAGCGCTACATTACCTACTATGCCCCAATCAAAGATGCGACAGGAAAGGTAGTAGGCCTATCGTTTATTGGCTTACCAGTAGACCAAGCGACACAAACCTTATTCGATGCACTCGAAGAGATAAAATGGGGCGACACTGGTTACACCATTATCGTTGATAACGACGAAAACAATCTTGGTAAATACCTACTTCATCCAGCAAAAAGCGGCTCAGATTCGTCAATACTAGAAGTCGCCGACTACAATGGTCACAAGCCTTTTGGTCAGATTTTCGAACAATCTAGTGGATTAATTCGCTACCCTTTCGAGTACCAAGGTAACGTAGGCGAAAAGTATCTTGTCTACACAGAGGTTCCAGGTTGGAACTGGAAACTGCTAGGCGGTACGTTTATCAAAGAAGTTACAAAAGGTAGCGACACGCTTCTCACACTCATTGCCATCATTTCTTCGGTAGCGGCAATCATTACTTTTGTTGTACTGACACTTTTCTTGAATCACAGCTTACAACCTCTCACGACTCTAAACTCATACATGACTCGCTTAGCCGGCGGCGAAGTCAGCTTGAACATCCCAGCGTCTCGTAAAGCATCAAAGAATGAAATTACGAACCTGAGCTCGGGTGTCGCCAGTATGGCAAGTCAGCTCAATGAACTTGTCGGTAAGATCCGTTCAACAAGCGACTTAGTGGAGAGCAACTCCACCAGCGTTGCCAACGATGCACATAGCAATTTGACCCAAGCCGACCGACAACAACAAGAAGTCGAGCAAGTTGTGACAGCGATTGAAGAAATGGCCTCTTCCGCTCAATCTGTCGCACAACAAGTCGAAAGCATTGCGGAAAACGTACGCTCAGCAAATACCGATAGCCAGTCTGGTCTCGCGATTGTTGAAGGCGTATGTATCGACGTTGCTCAACTTAACGATCAATTGGATCAATCAGCAACGGCTATCGAGCAAGTAAATCGCGATAGCGAGAGTATTCAAACCGTCACTAAAATGATTGATGAAATTGCTGAGCAAACCAATTTACTTGCCTTGAATGCCGCCATTGAAGCAGCACGAGCAGGTGAACAAGGTCGTGGCTTCGCAGTTGTAGCAGATGAAGTGCGCACACTTGCGCACCGAACCCAAAGCTCAGTTCAGGATGTCGTGGAAATTATCGAGAAACTAAAAGGGTCGACTCATAATGCAGTTAATATGATGACAGACAGCCAACGCAGTGCAAACCAGGTCTTGGACAAAGCACAAGACGCGGGCACAGCATTAGAAGCCATCGCAGTACAAGTGCAGTCGATAGCCTCTCAAGCCGACGCCATTGCAGCGACTTCAGAAGAACAAGCTCAAGTTTCACAAGAAATTGCAGCAAATGCCCATTCTATCAGTGAACTTAACCGAGAAAGCCGCAACACGAGCGCAAAAACCTCGCAAAGTGCCATTGAACTTCAACAACAAGCACGAAACTTGAAAGAGCAAGTCGACTTCTTCCACTAATACTTAATAAGAGCCGACCCAGTCGGCTCTTTTTGTTTCACTTGATACCACGCTTTTTGATAGAATTTGCCGCCCTACTTTCTGTTCGAGATCGTCATGAACTATCAATGCCCTCTATGCCACCAAGCTCTAGCGTTAAATGAAAAAACGTTTAAGTGCGAAAACAATCATCAGTTTGACTTAGCAAAAGAAGGCTACGTTAACTTGATGCCAGCGCACCACAAACGTTCTAAAGATCCTGGTGACAACAAAGAGATGATGCAAGCTCGTCGTCGATTCCTCGAAGGAGATTACTACAACCCAATGCGCCAAGAAGTGGCGCAGCTGTGTGCAACATACACTGAGGGGAGCACCCATCAATTATTAGATATTGGTTGTGGTGAAGGTTACTACACAGATCAAGTACAAAAGACGATAGAAACACAAGCGAACCATGCCACGATTTATGGCTTAGACATTTCCAAAGTTGCCATTCGTTACGCGGCGAAGCGTTACACGCACTGCAACTTTAGTGTGGCTTCTAGTCACCGACTTCCCTTCGCAAATGAATCCTTAGATGCCATTTTGCGCATTTATGCCCCGTGTAAAGCTGAGGAGCTGCAGCGCGTTGTAAAAAACGACGGCGTTGTTGTCACGGTTACTCCTGCTAGCCGCCACTTATACCAACTGCGTGAGCGCATTTATCAAGAAGTTCGTCTTCACAATGAAGAACCAGAACATATTGAAGGGTTTGAATTAGAGCACCAGCAGCATCTTAACTATGTTATGGACTTGAAAAACGGAGCCGCAATCGATTTATTGCAAATGACGCCATTCGCATGGAAAGCAACCGATGCTCTTCGTGAAGAGTTGAAATCCGCTACACTTTTCCAATGTGAGGCTGATTTTATGTTGCGTGTATATCGCAAAAAAACACTCAATTAATAAGTCAAAAAAACAACAAACGCAAATAGTTATCATTTATATTGATTCGTTGCTCAGCCTCCATTAATATCATCCGGACATTTTTGGAGGCTTTTCAATGCGCTTTTCTACTTTGAGCTTGCTCTTTGCAGGCTTACTTACTGGTTGCTCTTCATATACGCACACCAACTCTCACGCAACCTCAGCGGAAGTCACTAGTTTTTACGACTACCAACTATACACCCCTTCTGGCGAGCACATCGCTCTAAGCAAACTGCCAATTGAGCTGCAACAAGCAGATGTCATTCTTATTGGTGAATGGCACACACACGCCGGCGTTCATCGCTTTCAAACCGATATGCTCAAACAACTTACGTCCTACGACCGCTCACTCGCGTTATCTATGGAACAATTTACCCGCGACAAACAACCTGTTGTTGACGCTTACCTACGTGGGGAGATCGGCGAACAGTACTTAATGAAACAAGCCAACGCTTGGCCCAATTATGAAAGCGACTATCGCCCTCTCGTGGAGTTTGCTAAGCAGAAAAATCTCCCGGTCATTGCAGCAAATGCACCAAAGAGCATTGTCCGATGCATTGGTCGACAAGGGCTAGATTACATTAACAAGCTCGATGATGATCAGCGGATGTTCATTGCACAAGCCATCAACACTGGTAGTAGTCCGTACAAAGAAAAGTTCATGGCATCCATGCATCACGGTAAGCCAGAGCAGACGGAAAAACAGTTTGCAGCTCAAGTTACTTGGGATGAAACTATGGCGGAATCTATCGTTAGCTACCTAGACGACAACCCAGGCGCTCAGGTTGTCCATGTTGCAGGCAAGTTTCACACCGAGCAAGGGTTGGGTACGGCAGCATCAATCTTAAGCCGCAACTCGAGCTTAAAAGTGGTTGTAATTAGCCCAACAGATAACGTGCTTTCCGATAATACTGACTATCAGTTAGAGGTCCTCGCACCACCAGTACGGTATGTACAAGATGCTCACCGCATGGCGGCATATCAACATCTAACTAAACGCAATAACGATCTTCAATGTAAGTAGCTGGTCTTCAATTTAAGTTACTACCTTGCGTTGCGTTGCATCATCACACCGCTCCGAATTCATAGGGTGACAACGGTCTGCTTCCTGCTGGTCTATTTTTTGCTAATGATCACCAATAGAAACTAGAAGCGGCAAAAGCAGACCTGTTTTTATCCAAATAGCTTCAGAAATAAACTTTGCCGCCGATAAAAATATAACTGCTTTTTGCCTGCACTCAGTGACCGAGTGTCGATGTTCCAAGGAGTATTCGATGAATCCAGTAGGAAGCACTTCTGTTAATAGCTATGCCAAACAATCTGTCGCCTCTAAACAAGCAAGTATTGCACAAGAAGAAACTAGTGCTTCGCCTCTGAAAGTCGAACACAATAAGGTGACGCTTTCGACCGAGGGCAAAGCGCTACTTGCCGCTCTGCAACAAATCGAGCACGACAGCAAGAAAATAGAAGCAGAAGATAAATCTGTTGGTGAAAAGGTCGAATCTTTCACGCATGGTGCGCTTGGCATGGATCACCCTGATAAAATCGAGAAAGAAGAGGATGGCTCATATTCTGCGGGTCAATACCTGTCTGCGGCACTTACCGTTGGTGGCATCATATTGGCATTAGTCTGATAACCAGTCTGATAATCGTCACGACAACAAATCCTATTTGAACCAAACACTTACTGCAGCCCATAATTTAATAAGCCAAAGAACGATATGATGCAAACGTAAGTGAATTCGACCGCTCTTGTGGCCCGATAATACATGCTCGTTTATTGCTCCCTAAACTAGGTTTCTTGTGAAGGCACTGAATGGATAACTTTAGTCCATGCTTTCAACTCCTAAGCGTAATCCAAGCCCACGTTTGTGGGCTTTCTTCTTTCCAAACTAACGAACGTTAGAGAGCGACTCATTTTTTCTGCAAAACCAAACAAAAACGACAATTTGGTTAAACTTTTATTACCGACACAAAACCTTCATAAATCATTGCTTTAATGCCTGCGCTTTCAATAAACAAGGAAAATATAATGAAGCGCTTAGTATCTCCAATCGTTACGGCAGTGGCTGCATCTACCCTCTCTTTCAATGCACTCTCAGCTGAAATCAAAAACGTCATTTTGATGATCGGCGACGGCATGGGTCCTCAACAAGTTGGTTTACTCGAGACCTACGCAAAACACGCACCTAACTCGGTTTACAAAGGCGAAAGCACAGCGTTATACAAACTCGCTCAAGAAGGTGTGATTGGATCATCACTGACCAATCCAGAAGACGCAATTGTCGTCGACTCTGCGTGCTCAGCTACGATGCTAGCGACAGGAATCCCTACCGCTTCTGAAGTCATTGGCATTGATAGCCAAGGCAACCATGTCGAAACTATTTTAGAAAAAGCCAAAAGTAAAGGTAAAGCAACTGGGCTCGTCTCTGATACGCGTATGACCCACGCAACGCCAGCAGCATTTGCCGCTCATCAACCACATCGCTCCCTAGAAAACAGTATTGCGGCGGATATGCTCGAAACAGGCGTAGACGTGATGATGTCTGGTGGACTTCGTCATTGGATTCCAAAGTCGACAAACGACAAGGGAGAGACATACGAGCAGCTTGAAAAGCTCACTGAAGGAAATGTCTACCTAAAATCGAAACGCAAAGACGAACGCAACTTGCTTACTGAGGCGCAAGACCAAGGTTACAACCTGGCTTTCAGCCGCGATATGCTCACACAAGCTAAAGGTGACAAATTACTTGGACTTTTTGCTTACTCGGGCATGAACGATGGTATTGCCTACAGTCAAAGCAAAAACGATCCAAAACGCACGCAGCCATCGCTGAAAGAAATGACCACCAAAGCAATCGACATTCTTTCAAAAGACAAAGACGGTTTTTTCTTGATGGTTGAAGGCGGCCAAATTGACTGGGCTGGCCACAGTAACGATGCAGGTACGATGCTGCATGAAATGCTTAAATTCGATGAAGCGGTAAACTCAGTTTATGAGTGGGCAAAAGGCCGTGATGACACCCTGATCATTGTTACTGCTGACCACGAAACCGGCTCTTTTGGCTTTAGCTACTCATCAGCAAACTTGCCTAAACCACAAAAACGCGACGGCGAAGCATTCAAAAATCAGGATTACGCGCCAAACTTCAACTTTGGTCAGTTCGAGATCCTCGATGGTTTATACAACCAAAAGAAAAGTTACTACGGCATGATCAGTGAATTCCAAGCGCTTGATAAGAAAGAGCAAACTCCAGAGAAGTTTGCGGAAGTCGTGAACGCAAATAGCGATTTTTCGATTACGCCTGAGCAAGCAGAACGCGTATTAGCAAGTAAACCAAATCCATACCGACTCGCTGGACACAAATACTTAAGCGAAGAGAACGTACCGACAATCAATGACTTTGATGCTTTCTTTCCTTACAACGACCGTAGCAACTTGCTAGCGCGTGAGCATGCAACAAAGCAAAACACAGTATGGGGGACGGGTACTCATACGCATACTCCTGTCAACGTATTTGCTTGGGGACCTGCAGAAACTATCCTTCCAGTATCAAAAATCATGCACCACTCGCAACTAGGCGAGTACTTGAAGCAACAAATTAAATAATCAACTTGCACTTACTTCACAACTCGTGATGTTTCAACGCTCTCGCAAGGGAGCGTTTTTTTATGCATGAAAACAGTTGACGTTTTAAATCGTACACCACAATAATTATGGGTCTTTAATTATATGAATAAAGAAAATGTGCGAAATCTTTGCTAAGCAACCCCAAGACAACTATCAGTTCATCACCCGCTCTATCCGTATTGATGGTCACGCGACCAGTGTAAAACTTGAAGCGAGCTTTTGGACAATTCTTGAGGAAATCGCTAGTGCTCAAAACATGACGGTTCCTAAATTCATAAGCACTGTTTATCAAGAAGCACTCGAATACAATGGTGAAGTGAACAACTTTGCCTCCTTACTTCGATGCGCTTGCCTCACTTACGCCCGCCAACCTCAAGAGACCACTCGTCAAGCACTTGCGCAACTTAACAGTTAATAGCAACCAACCGACCAATAACCATCCTAGGCTATGCATCCGTATTATAAACCCTTGAGCATCTTCTAATTTGTCGTACTAGAGTACTACCCAGACTCCTTTTGAAATCGCTAACCTGTGCGGACTATCAAGGAGTACCTATGACAAAAATGATTCACACCATGATCCGAGTAAGTGATCTGGACCGCTCTCTACAATTTTACTGTGACATACTTGAACTAGAAGTCGCTGATCAATACATCTTTGATGGCTTTTCTCTAACCTATCTAGCCAACCAAGAAACTGGCTTTGAATTGGAACTGACGCACAATCACGACCAAAGTGAGCCCTACACTCACGGCTCAGGTTACGGCCACCTTGCCGTCAGCGTGGAGGACATTGAACAAGCCCACAAACGCATTAAATCTCTCGGCATTGAAACTGGTGACATCAAAGCCTTTGACCATCAACAAAAGCATTTAGCAACGTTCTTTTTTGTAACCGACCCTGATGGTTACAAAATTGAGTTCCTGCAACGCCAAGGGCGTTACCTATAACAAAAAGAGTAAACATTATGATTCACTTGACGGCTACCTTTCATGCACAACCGGGAAAAGAACAAGAGTTGAAAGAGGTACTTACCCGAGCGCTTGAACCTACTCGCAATGAAGAAGGTTGTGTTCGTTATCAATTGTTCCAAGATAAAGACAATGCATGCCACTTCGTTTTTCAGGAGCAATTTAAAGACCAACAAGCATTTGAGCTTCATGGTAAAACAGAACACTTTGCTCTTTTGATTAGCCAGATCGACAACTTGTTAGAATGCGAGCCGAAACTGGTGTTCTTCGACGAACTGTAACTATAGCGCTAACCGAAGATCAAAAAAGGCACTCTATCTAGAGTGCCTTTCACTAGTTGGGATCTGTGATTAAGCGTCTTGCTTCTCCACCATATGCAAATGCACATCTTGTTGTGGGAAAGGAATCGAAATACCTTCTCGGTCGAAGCGTAGTTTCACTTCTTTAGTCACATCCCAATATACATCCCAGTAATCATCCGTTTTTACCCAAGGGCGCACAATAAAATCTACAGAAGACGTATTTAATGTATGAACTTTGATCATTGGCTCTGGAGTGCGAAGTACCGACGGGTGAGAGGTAATGATATCAGACAATACTGACTCCGCTTTTAAGAGGTCATCCGCATAGCCAATGCCAAACACCATATCCACGCGGCGAATGCGTTCATGCGTGACGTTCTTAATAACATCTCCCCAGATTTTGCTGTTAGGAACAATAATAATTTGGTTATCAAACGTACGGATTGTGGTGTTCACCAAACTCATATGGCTTACCTTGCCATCCACACCGCCAGCATACACAAAATCACCAACATCAAATGGGCGATAAATAAGCAGCATCATACCCGCCGCGAAGTTGGATAACGTGTCTTGCAACGCGAAACCAATAATCACACCAGCAATACCGAAACCGGTTAGGATTGGCGCTAGGTTCAAACCAAGCTGAGATAAGCCCACCATGATACCGATCACCCACACGAATTTGCCGGACATCGAGATAAAGAAGTCCTGCATCAAGTGGGAAAGTTTTAAGTTTTTCGATGCAACTGCTTTACGGACGACTTTGCGAGTTAACTTAGCCAGTCCGCGAGCGATCAATAAAATCAGCGCAAAAACAAACAACTGGAAGATATGCTGCGGTGCATTCTCGGCAAACCAATCCAGTGCCGAGTTGGACCAGTGACTCAGTATTGACCACACAACTTTGGTATTCAGTAAATCATGGGTGATATTACCCGTCACTTCAAAAATTTGGCGCTTGTATTCAGACGTTTCTAAACCGACTTTATCACCAATTGAAATCAGGTTGCGTAAGCTTTCTGTCGCAATATTTAGCCTTTGTTTAGTAATGAGCTGACTAAGTTGCAACGACGCTTTTTCCGACTCTGGGCTAGACGAAAGTTGGGAGCCAATGATCTCACTTTGCTGACTCAAGTACTCAATTGAAGCAGACAGTAAGCGCATACGTTTATCAATTTTATCTTTTAATTCCGCTTCTGCGCGCTCGTTTTGGGCCCCTAGCTCCTTCAACCAAGCGAGATTTTGCCAGCTCGAATCGAAGCTAACATCAAGATAACGCTGTAGCTCTCGATAATCATTAACAAGAGCAAGCTTCTCTTCATCCTTAGCCTTATTTAAATCCTCGACGACTTTCTTTATTTTTTCCGATAGATAGTTCGTCGCGTCCTCAGAGTATTGTTCTTGTTTTTTAACTAGCAAGATCAGCTTGTCGCGAGAGATAGTTTCACGTTCAATCGCTGACGCTAACTGGCTTCTTAATTCTTCATTCTTTTGGAATAGTTGCAGTTGAAGGGCATCACGCTCGTCGCCACTCGCTTGCGAGAGGCTTTGGGATAAATCCACAATCTCTCGGTTCAAGTTGTCAATCGAGATTTCGGCAGCAGAAGGCTCTTGGATGTCGTCAGTAGCAGTCGCATGAACAGCCATTGGGGAGAACATAATGACGGCAAGTGCGAATAATGTCACCCAAGATGTCAGGCGCAGTTTCTGGGGGAAATGAAACGTCATGTTTACCTCATAGGGAACAATCCTGATCAAAACAATCAGAAATAGAAGTGTAAAGCGTTGAAATCATACTCCTAAGTTTACAACACTAAATAATAAACTGAGCAGCATTTCGTTAGCGAGACGTCAAAGTTGGGAGCCCCAATAGCAAACAAGCCTTTCATTTAATCAATGAAAGGCTTGTTTTTATTCGACTAAGGACGGTTGGGATGATTTAAAATATGGTCTTCCCAATCCACCACATCAATCTCGTAAACGACTTTGTTACGGACACTTTCCCCTGCCGCATGCATTGCGGACTTAGAGCCTGTAATCAACGGATGCCATTCTGGTAAAGGCTGCTTTTCAGCCAACAGACGGTAAGCGCACGTGTGTGGCAGCCAAGTAAAATCGTCGATGTCTTCTCGGGTCAGCTTGGTGCACTCTTCACCCGAAGTGAAACGGTTTGGGTAATCCTTACATGAACACGTTTTACTGTTCAGCCAGCTACAAGCCACATTGGTATAGTAGATTTCATCGGTATCTTCATCCATCAGCTTATGCAAACAACATTTGCCACAACCATCACAGAGAGATTCCCATTCCTCTTCTGTCATCTGCTCTAACGATTTACTTTGCCAAAATGGAGTGCTCATACTTCAGGTCTCACCAAGGGAATTTAGGGGGCGATTTATACTCTTCTCAACGCAAAAGTTCAAGTTTTGAGAAGATCTTGCATCCTTCCCACATAACGGTGGAGATATTCAACTACTTTCGTTTTACTGTTCTATCCTTAAACAAGTTTCCATTACTCAATTGATCAAGAAGGCATTAAGGAGTTTTCATGGGTATTATTTCTTGGATTATTTTGGGCTTAATCGCCGGCGCACTTGCTAAATGGCTCATGCCAGGAAAAGATGGGGGCGGTTGGATTGCAACAATGTTACTTGGTATTGCAGGGGCATTTGTAGGTGGCTTCCTTGGCGGCATTCTCGGTTTCGGCGGAGCAACTGGCGTCAACATTGGTAGTATCATTACCGCAACACTAGGCGCATTTATTCTGTTGTTTGTTTATAACCGTTTCTTAAAATAATCACGATGATTTAAAAGCAAAAAACCAAAAAGGGAGCGTAATGTTAAGCGCGCCCTTTTATTTTTTTCTTTCTTCACTCTTCCAATCCACGTCAAAATGACCATAATTGCCCCCTTAATTTTTAAGAGGTTTACATTATGGATTGTCGATTAGGATGTGGAGCGTGCTGTATTGCGCCAAGTATCTCTTCACCAATACCTGGAATGCCCAAGGGCAAACCTGCAGGTGTTCGTTGTGTGCAACTCAACGACGACAATTTGTGCAAGCTATTTGGTAAGCCTGAACGCCCTAAAGTCTGTCACGATTTTAAACCGTGTCCGATTGTATGCGGCAACACCAATCAAGAAGCACTCGACAACATCACTGAATTAGAACAATTGACGTAATGCGACTCTAGACCACACGTTTAAAGTTAGTACCTCGGTTGTTTCTCTCCGAGGCAGTAATCAAAGCCAACTCAAGATTTAGCACTCCCCCCTCAGCCTTTTATCTCACCCTTGAGAACTCTTGCCACATAGCGTCCCATTTGCGGTTTTCGCGCGATCTCCCTCACAATTTATTGACAATTCTCGACTATGTTCAGCGGGTCATTTAATTAAAGATCAGGAAAGAACATGAATAAGTATTTGGCTGAGGCTTTTGGCACGTTCTGGCTAGTGTTAGGCGGCTGTGGTAGCGCGGTGTTGGCTGCGGTTTTCCCTGAAGTGGGTATTGGTCTGTTGGGCGTTTCTTTGGCATTCGGTTTAACCGTTCTGACGATGGCATTTGCTATCGGTCATATTTCAGGTTGTCACTTGAACCCTGCAGTGACAGTTGGCCTTTGGGCTGGCGGTCGTTTTGAGACAAAAGACGTTGCTCCCTACATCATCTCACAGGTGATCGGCGGGCTTATCGCAGGTGGCGTGCTTTACGTTATTGCATCTGGACAAGCAGGATTCGATGTTGTGGGTTCTCGCTTTGCCGCCAATGGTTATGGTGAACACTCTCCAGGCCAATACTCGATGATCGCTGCACTTGTGACTGAAGTTGTCATGACGATGATGTTCCTGATTGTCATTATGGGTGCAACAGACAAACGTGCGCCACAAGGCTTTGCACCTATCGCAATTGGCCTGTGTTTGACTCTCATTCACCTGATCAGCATTCCTGTCACCAATACGTCAGTAAACCCTGCTCGTAGCACGGCAGTCGCAGTATATGTGGGTGACTGGGCGGTTTCTCAGCTATGGCTGTTCTGGATTGCTCCTATTGTGGGTGGCGTGCTTGGTGCAGTTATCTACAAAAATCTTCTTGGTAAAGAATCGAACGATTAATCGTTCCTAACTCCCAAAATCAAAAAAGCCGCTGAATTCAGCGGCTTTTTATTAAATTCTGTGTCGACCTAATAGCGAATGTGACAACGTCGTGCCATCAACAAGCTCTAGCTCCCCACCGACAGGCACACCATGCGCGATGCGGCTGGCATCAACTTGGTGCTCTTTACATAGCTCTGCGATGTAGTGGGCAGTGGCTTCACCTTCAACTGTTGGGTTTGTCGCCAAAATCACTTCGGTAACATCACCGCGACGTAAGCGGTAATCAAGGACATCCAACCCAATATCACTTGGACCAATACCATCTAATGGCGACAAATGCCCCATAAGAACAAAATACCGACCAGAATATTGGCCTGTTGCTTCAACGGCTGCGATGTCTGCCGGGCTTTCTACCACACAAATTTGACCATTTTCTTGGCGTTTTGGGTTGGTACAAATGTGACAGACTTCTTCTTCGGTGAAGGTTCGACACTCAGTACAATGACCTATTTCTGTCATTGCCTGACTAAGCGCATCTGCAAGCTGCAAACCGCCTTTTCTATCGCGCTGTAACAAATGAAAGGCCATACGCTGCGCTGACTTGGGGCCAACCCCAGGTAGACAACGTAAGGCCTCCATCAATTGTTCCAGCATATGACTGGTACGCATTAAAAGTCCGCTTAATTAAATATCAGCAGATTAGAATGGCATTTTCATGCCTGGTGGTAGTTGCATACCGCCAGTTACAGAAGCCATTTTCTCTTTTTGAGTTTCTTCAACACGACGGGCTGCATCGTTGAACGCCGCAGCGATAAGATCTTCAAGCATTTCTTTGTCGTCTTCCATCAAACTTTCATCGATGTCAACACGACGTACGCTGTGACTACCAGTGATAGTAACTTTAACTAGGCCAGCACCAGACTCGCCAGTTACTTCCATATTCGCGATTTCTTCTTGAAGCTTTTGCATGCGATCTTGCATTTGCTGGGCTTGCTTCATTAGGTTGCCCATACCGCCTTTACCAAACATGTTTATCTCTCTGGTTTAATGAGGTGTTGCATCAATTAATGGGGTTATACCTTTGGGTTTTCAACCCCATTCCATTCGATTATTAGATAGGGCGCACACTATCTTTATCAAGCTCTGCAGCAAAACGACGTTCAATAAATTGAACATTTGGATCGTTTTCTAAACTGTTCAGCGCTTGCTGTAATTTCTCTTGGTAGAGCCTATCTCTCAGTTCAAGTGGTGTTTCTCCACTCTCCCCTATTTCGATGCTCATGTGGCACTCTTCACCCAACACGGTATTAAGTGCTTTAAGCAATTCGGCTTGAGCTCTATCAGTATTCAAATGAGCTTGGCTGCTTCTCAATAGTAACGAAACGGTTGTTCCTTCCTTACTATAATGAGAGTTTAGCGCAAGTTGCTCTACCAGCTTAGGGATCTCCATTAAGCTGATTAGCTTCGCCCATTCATTATGTTCTAATGACTCATCGATGAGCTTTTGTGCCATTTCAGGCGTTTTCTCATGCTCAAGTGCCTGCTTGAGCTGCGTAGGTGTCAGTTTTGTATTTACTTTTGTCTCAACAGGCTTGCTTGGACGCCAGCGATACGCTTCCTCAACTTGTGGCTCCGTCGACTTCGGAGCTAAGTTTGGCGACACCTGCGCGGAATTGCCATGCAATTGCGCTACTCGGTCGATAACCGATTCTGGTTGTGCAGATGCCGCTTTAGGCTTTTTTGAGCCACCATTTTGAGGAGTATTCTGTTGTAGGCCTTGACGCTGAGAACGTAATTGGTGACGTAAACCGCTTAGACCACCGCGCGCTGGTGTTGAAACGCTCTCTTGCATTTGTTGAGGTGGCGTTTCATGCTGCGGCGCTGGGTTTTCACTCATCGGCGGCGCCATATCATACTGTGGTGGAACCGTCTCATATCCACTCGCTTGATACTCAGGTTGCGAACTGGATGAAGGTTGAGGCGCCACTTGTGGTGTGCTTTGTGCTGGACTCGGCTGTTGAGCTCGAGGGGCAGCTGCGGTCTGAGCTGGCGCAGCCTTTGATTGACTGGCACTTTGAACTGGGGCTGAAGCTGATTCGCAGTTACTGGAAACAACATTTGCCCCACTGTTACTTGATGGGCGGAACGCCATCATACGCAGCACAATCATTTCCAGACCGACTCGCCCATTTGGCGAGAGAGTCAAATCTTCACGACCTTTCAATGCAATTTGGTAGTAAAGCTGAACGTCTTGCGGACTTAGTGCTTTACTCAACAACTCGATTTTTTCTGCATCTGGCTGCGCTCGGTCTAGCGACGCTGGCAGCGCTTGATACATCGCAATTCGATGAAGCTGTGTTGCGACTTGCTGCAACAAACCATCCCACTCAACACCATTTGCTGCTAATTGCTGGATTTTATCCATGGCTTGTTGAGGTTGCTTGCTGCTGATTGACTCTAGTAAGTGAATCGCTTGGTCGGTATCAATCGTCCCCAACATGTGGCTGACAATATCGGTTTGCACCGCACCGTTACCTAATGCAATTGCTTGATCAGTCAAGCTGAGAGCATCACGCATACTGCCATCTGCAGCATGTGAGATCATACCCAACGCTTTTGGCTCTGCTGAAACTTGCTCTTGACCTAGGATGTAATCAAGTTGCTGGTGAATCTCATCAACGCTGATTGGTTTCAGATGAAACTGAAGACAACGCGACAATATAGTGACAGGCAGCTTTTGTGGATCAGTTGTTGCGAGTAAGAACTTCACATACTCTGGCGGCTCTTCCAGGGTTTTCAACAACGCGTTGAAAGAGTGACGCGATAGCATGTGCACCTCATCGATGAGGTACACTTTAAAACGTCCACGAGCAGGTTTGTATTGAACGTTGTCTAACAGTTCACGAGTGTCTTCAACTTTAGTACGTGATGCTGCGTCGATTTCAAGAAGATCGACAAAGCGACCTTCATCAATTTCACGACAAGTATCACACTTACCACAAGGTGTCGCGGTAATGCCGGTTTCGCAGTTCAAGCCTTTGGCAAACAGCCTACCGATACTCGTTTTACCCACACCACGAGTCCCGCTGAACAGATAAGCATGGTGTAAACGGTTTTGCGCCAGTGCGTTTTCCAACGCCGTCAGGACATGTTTTTGTCCGACAACTTGGTCAAACTGATTAGGACGCCATTTTCGCGCTAAAGCTAAATAACTCATTGAATGTATTAATGTCCTTCAAAATCGCAGATGCTGTACACGTTTAGACCTAGTGCTTCTAAACGTTTATCGCCACCGATTTCTGGTAGGTTGATAACGAACGCAGCGTGCTCAACTTCACCACCCAGTTGGCGAATCAGCTTAGTCGTCGCTTCAATAGTACCGCCCGTTGCCAATAAATCGTCGACAACCAGTACTTTGTCGCCTTCAACGATGGCATCTGTATGGATTTCTAGTGTATCAACGCCGTATTCAAGCTCATAAGATTGAGCAACAGTAGGGCGTGGTAGCTTGCCTGGTTTACGCACTGGTACAAAACCAACACCTAGCTCAAGCGCTAAAGGCGCGCCAAATAGAAAGCCACGAGCTTCCGTACCCACAACCTTGGTAAAGCCCATATCTTTGTAACGTTCAACAAGTAAGTTGATCGTCGCTTGGTATGCTTTTGCGTCTTCAAGAAGGCTCGTCACATCACGAAATAGAATGCCTGGCTTTGGGTAGTCTTGGATGCTTTTGATGCTAGATTTGATCAGTGAAATTGTTTCTGTAGTCATAATACCGATTTACTTAGATTGGCTCATCGCCCTCTCTAATCGCAGTATCACGAGGGCAACGAACAATAGGTTTTCACCACTATGTGCTTATTTTCGTAAAAGTCACAGGCGCTGAAAATACAAACGCCCACTCGAAGAGCGGGCACACTATTCTCTACAATCTTAGTGATTTTCTTCTCGGTCAGCAACCAACTCAATCACAGGCAGACGCATAAACCAGCTGAGTAAAACGATTAGCATCACTAAAAGACCAATTTTTACCCAAACGAGGGGGACAACAACGATTGAAACCATGAAACTAAGCGCAATAAAAATCGCACCACGCTTTTTTACTTTTGAAGTAACAGCCCGATGCTTATGCCAATTGTCGAGAATGGGTCCAAACGTTTTGTGGTTATGTAACCATTGATGAAATGCGGGGCTACCACGCATAAAACATGCGCTAGCAAGCAAAATAAAAGGTGTGGTGGGTAACAGTGGAAGGGCTATGCCGGCTATGCCGAGCACAATACAGAGTCCACCAACAGTATTGAAAAAGTAACGCTTAATACGAATGGTGAACTCCGGTACAAAATAGCTAGATTAAAAGCCTGCGTAACCATTCATTACACGAAGCCAGGTTAGCGTTGCAGGAAGTGTTGGGATCAAAAGAACTGCAATAAAACCTAAAAAGTAAAAAATATTATAAGGCTCTTTAAAATCTTTGTCTGCCATGATGTGTCTTCTCACTAGTTGACTTTGCTTCTCCCAAGGCACAGCGTTAAATTATCGTTGCACAAATGGGTCATTATTGTTTTAAGCGCTGACTATACATTAAACAGCCAAATCTAAACACCAGTAAAAAGTAAGGTTATTAAACTAAACGTATGTTGTGTTGGTGGTTCTAAAAAGATAATAAGCAGCGTAAGGACGCTGCTTATTGGTTTGCAAGTCATAATTATACTAGTCGGGATTTCCGGGTAATACTTAAACTAAAACTTGAAGAACCTAAACACCCGATAGATAACTGTCCTGCAACACTAAGCGGTAAATCGCGGGTGATGAAGTTTTTCATACTTCCTCCCCCTAAACGGTTACCTGCTGCGATGTGTTGATTCGTATTTCCGTCAGACCAATGGCTATCTAAACCCGCAGGCAATATAGAGACCGAGGATGAAGCGAGGTCGGCGACACCAAACACAGCATTGACTGCACCCGCACACTCCGAACACTCAATTCCTTTTTCAATGATCCCTACCATGTCCTTGAGATCAGCACTGAAACTTTTCAAGTTACGGAGATAGTCGTCAAACAATGCCCTAACGAGCAATGTCGTCGCAACTCCATCATTAGCTTGAGAAGCAGAATCAACGAGATAAAACGCAAATTGACCATTCATTAACCAACGATAATCGAAAACCAAGGGCATCACATCCGTTGATTGCAATAAACGGTACGAGCAGCGCCAATCTCCCTGAGCAGCATCCTTCTCTGGCAATAGCGCTTGCAGTAAATCTCTTGCCGCACTCGGATTCTGTTGTAAATATTCCAGATGCCAATATAGCTCTTGTTCATCTGGGATTTCACCACCATCATCAACCCTGAACCACTGACTTGAAAAGTCACGTTGTTCTGAGAAGTGGCTATCGGTATCTTCTAGCGTATTCTCTATCGCCTGAGATAGGTGCTCATAATTACCTATCGGTTTAGGAAGAAAATCTTTAATACCAAATCGCAACGCTTTCGCGACATCGGACATTTCATCCGTGCCTGATACCACGATAAGCGGCATATATGGGTATTCGAGACTAACTTCTTCGACGAACTCGATACCATCTAAGACCGGCATCGATAAATCACATAAGATAAGATCGGGTTGGCATTCCCTGAGTTGTTGAAGCGCTTCTAGGCCGTTTTCTGCTTCTACTACTTTAAAACCCTGACTTTCTAAATAGGCATTGGTTACTTTACGAAATATTGGATCATCGTCCACCAACATTATTAGTTTTTGATTAATCACTTCCTGTGCCGAGACCATTGCCGTTTGACTGTGAGTCTTAAACATACCTTTATCCCTCACAAAGCTCAGTCAAAAAAACAGATTTATTATTAAGTCATTATTTTTGTTGTGTTTACTTCCAGCAAAACGTGTCACAGCAAGACCTGAGGCCGCTTTGCCTTGTTATAAAACTTAGCTCGGAAACTGCATTAATACAAATATTACGGCGTATAACAGTATTTACTCAAACAGGGTTGCTGTGTTCAAATGATGCAACATGTTGACTTAAAGCAAGCTTTGATCACAAAGTTAATTATAAATTAACCGTAATCGGTAATTTAATGTGTCTGGAAATATGAAATTAGATGACTTAAACCTGTTTCGACTGGTTGTCGAAAATGGGAGCTACACCGCAACTTCGCGAAAAACCATGATCCCGGTTGCGACCATCACCCGACGCATTCAAGCGCTAGAAGACTCTGTCAATCTTCGACTATTGAACCGTCATGCTCGCAAACTCTCGCTCACTGAAGCAGGGGAACGTTTTTACCATGAGTGCTCTCCTTTACTACAAAGGCTAACAACCGCAGCAGAGGAAATCACTGACGACTGCCGAGGAGCATCCGGCAAGATTAAGATATCCGCGCCTTATAACTTAACTAAACGAATGATGATGCCGATGTTCAACAGCTTTATGAAGCAGTACCCGGACATCAACATTGAGCTAACGACAGAGAATAATGCGGACAAGCTTGACCCTACTGAATGGGATGTAATTTTTCGAGTGGGACCGCAACGCGACTCTAGCCTCATCGCGCGTAAGATTGGCGAAGTGAAGGATATTCTCGTTGCAAGCCCTGACTATCTAACCTCGAATCCTGCGCCACATCATGCAGAAGAGCTCTCTAACCATTCATTGCTAAAAGGGTACCCACTTATTAAGTGGACCTTGATTAATAGCAAAGGCGAGTCTGTGGTGAATGTTGATCGTGGTCGTTTTCAAGCAAACGCGCTCAATGTGGTGCGCAGCGCTTGTTCCGAAGGTTTAGGCATCACACTAATGCCAGATGTCATGATCAAAGAGTACATCGAGAGCGGCGATTTGGTACGCGTACTGCCAGATTGGAGTGCAAACCCGCGCGACATTTATATGCTTTACAACCACAAAGACCACCTGCCAGAGAAAGTTCGCCTCTTTATTGACTTTGTGATCGCTTATAACATTCACTAATTAAGTAGCGAAAACAAAAAACCAGAGCCGAAGCTCTGGTTTTTTTACGACTTAAGAAAACGCACCCTATGCGCCTTCGTTATGAAGCTCTAGGTTTGCTAAATCCTGTTGGATTTCAAGTTGTGTTTTCGCATCATCATTACGAAGACCATCCAAAAAGTCTAGGTATTGTTGGTCAATATCACCCGTTACGTATTCGCCGTTAAACACGGATGTATCGAACTGAGTAATATCTTGGTTTCCAAGACCGACCGCCTCTACCAAATCTTCTAGACGTTGATAAATAAGCGCATCGGCACCAATCTGCTTACAAATTGTATCGTTGTCACGGCCATGGGCAATAAGCTCTGTAGCACTTGGCATATCAATGCCGTATACGTTCGGGAAACGAACTTCAGGAGCCGCTGAGACCATGTACACTTTCTTGGCACCAGAATCACGAGCCATCTCAATAATCTGCTCTGACGTTGTACCTCGAACAATAGAGTCATCCACCAGCAACACATTCTTACCTTTGAATTCCGAACGAATAGCATTCAACTTGCGACGTACTGATTTCTTACGTTGTTGCTGGCCAGGCATGATAAACGTACGTCCAACATAACGGTTTTTCACGAAACCCTGGCGATAAGGGATATCGATCGCTTGAGCGATTTGCAGTGCAATGTCGCAAGACGTTTCAGGGATAGGAATGACAACATCGATATCAAGGTTTGCGTAATCTTCACGAATACGTTCGCCCAGCTTTTTACCCATTTCAACGCGAGCACTGTATACCGAAATTTTATCGATGAACGAATCTGGACGAGCAAAGTACACGAACTCGAAAATACAAGGGTTCAGCTTAGGATTATCTGCACACTGCTTCGTGTAAAGCTCACCGTCAAACGTTGCGTAAATCGCTTCACCAGGTGCAACATCACGGACGAAATCAAAACCGACCGCATCCAATGCCACCGATTCAGACGCAACCATGTACTCTGCTCTGCCGTTAACTTCACGCTTACCTAAACAGAGCGGGCGAATACCGTGTGGGTCACGAAATGCAATCATACCATGACCAATGATCATGGCGGTCACAGCATAAGCACCGCGAATTGTGCGATGAACATTGGTAACTGCGCGGAATACGTCTTCGGTCGTGACATTTCCTTTTACTGAGTCAATTTCGTGCGCCAGTACATTTAGTAATACTTCAGAGTCTGAAGTGGTATTGATATGACGGCGATCTTTTTCAAACAGCTTCTGACGAACTTCGTTAGCGTTAGTCAAGTTACCGTTGTGGGCAAGTGTAATACCGAAAGGAGAGTTTACGTAGAAAGGTTGAGCTTCTGAAGCGCTTGAACTGCCTGCTGTAGGGTAACGAACATGACCAATTCCGACCTCGCCTTGCAGGCGTTGCATGTGTCTTGCTTCAAATACATCCTTGACTAAACCGTTCGCCTTACGCAGACGAAAACGATTGCTTTCTATGGTACAAATACCAGCGGCATCTTGGCCACGATGCTGTAACACCGTTAACGCGTCATAAATAGACTGGTTTACAGGCGTTGTGCCCACGATTCCAACAATACCACACATGTCCTAATCCTCGATTTGCGACAGTAGCTGGCACTACTAGATAGTGCCAGACAGAAAACTTGATGTTGCTTGTAAATGCTCGAAGAATGGGGCGATGATACGGCTGAACTCAGGGATCAACTGTGAATCTTTCCACCAATCCGAGCTTGGGAATGCAGTAAACGCATCCATAAAAAACAGCACCGCAGAAACAATTAAGACTCCGCGTAGACCACCAAATACAATCCCGAGAATTCGGTCCGTACCTGATAGCCCTGTTTTTTGTACCAGTTGACCAATGACGTAATTCACCACTGCACCAACTACCAAGGTTGCGACAAATAACGCCGCGATCGCCGCTCCGTTACGAAACATATCATCTTCGATGTTGGTGAAGTACACCGCCAATTTGGCATAGTAATTACTGGAGATAAAAAACGCTCCGAACCAAATCACCAAAGACAAAGCTTCTTTAGCAAAACCGCGAACTAAACTGATCAGAGCTGAAAATCCGATCACACCTAAAATGATAAAATCTATCCAATTCATCTTTTCTTCATCTTAAGTTGGCGCGCATTTTAACAGAAAAAATGCTGACGCAAACGTTTTCTTATGGATTTAATGGCTTAAATTTAAGCAATTGACCTTTTGAACCTGTAATTTTTTGTAATTCTTGAACTTGTCGTTCAAGTTTACTTTTTGACACATCAGGGCCAACAATCACTCTCGTAAACTCGTTTTCTTTCTTTGTGTGAGCTTGATAACCACGCTTTTGCAAATCCGCGACAAGCGCGACAGCATTTTCGTGATTCTTAAGTGCCATCAACTGAATGATCCAAGCTGAATCTTCATATTGATTTTTCTCTTGAACAGGACGAGTGACGACCTCAACTTGCTCTGGTTGTTTGATGACCTCAGGTTTAGATGTTGGCACTGGCTCGGGCTCAGAAACGGCTACTTGAGCATCCTCACGTTCTTGCACTACAGCTTCAACCGGAGAATCCGGTAACGTAATGTCGTCTTCCACTGGCTCTAGTATTTCGAAGTTTTCCACATCACTATCAAGTTCTGGTTTGATAGGAATACTGGCAAATTCTTCTTTGTAGTGCAGTTTCTTACCATCTAGCACATCGGGAAGAACAATGACTCCGACTGCGACTAGAATGATGGTGCCGACTAAACGACTTTGGAATTTACTTGCCATCAAAATACCTTTACTTATTTATTATTTGATTGCCAATGTTCCAATACCTCTCCGACGGTATGGAATGAGCCAACCACCAGAATAACGTCTCCTGTCTTTGCGTGGCTTCTCGCACTCTCGAAGGCGTCAACAGGGTTTTCAAAATGAACTTGCCCATCAGGTAAGTATTGGCACAATTCATCAGCGGTCGCCGCTCTCGGTCCAGTAAGCGACGCTGGATACCATTGTGTTGCAACTGGAGTTAGAGCTTCAATGGTTGCTTTAATGTCCTTGTCATGCAGCATTGCAACCACAATATGGATATTCTTACCCAGATATTGTTGCTTCACTCTCTCTACCAAATACTCAGCAGAGTGCGGGTTATGAGCGACATCAAGGACTATTTCAGGTTCGTGATGCAGTACCTGCATACGCCCCGCCAAACGAGCATTATTCAAGCCATTGACAATATTTATGTCAGTGATTTGCAATTCCGAAGCCCCTAGTGCCATCAGTGCAGTGGCTGCATTTTGTAATGGTAGCGATGGGATTGGTAAATCCTCTAACTCAAATGCCCCACTGCTCCATTTCCAACCATTATCAGTTAGTTGGTAATCGTACTGAATACCTACTTGGAAGAACTCAGAACCAATATCGTCAGCATGAGCCGCCACGGTCGCTGGTGGCGTCGGTTGACCACAAATTGCTGGCTTCCCTGAACGGTAAATGCCCGCTTTTTCAAAACCAATAACATTGATGTCATCACCAAGCCAATCCACATGATCGATCGCTAAGCTCGTAATAACAGAAACATCATGGTCAACAACGTTAGTGGCGTCTAGACGGCCGCCAAGTCCTACTTCAAGTAAGACAACGTCAACTTTCTCTACTTGGAAAATACGTAGCGCAGCAAGCGTACCGAATTCAAAGAGGCTAAGGCTAACATCACCACGCTGCTTTTCTACATAATCGAATGCTTCACAGTGCTTGGCATCTACAACGTCAACGCCATTAATGCGTACACGCTCGTTGTAACGAATCAGGTGCGGAGAACTATAAACACCGACTGAATAGCCAGCATCAAGTAAAATGGCTTCCATTAACGCACACGTTGAGCCTTTGCCATTGGTTCCGGCAACGGTGATTACGGTTGGAGCTGGTTTGGTAAGATTGGCTTTGTTTGCTACCGCTTGGACACGGTCTAAGCCTAGATCAATTGCTGAGGAATGAATATTTGCTAAATAATCAAGCCACATCTCTAATGAAGATGTGGCTTGAGGAATTGGGTTTTGGGTCATCTAACTTTAACCATTAAATTCTTTGGTTTTTATGTTAGTTGATACTTTACCCTTTTTCGTCCGCTTCTGGTACAGAATATGGCTCTTCATTTGGAGATTCGTTAACCGAAACCACCAAAGGAGACTTGTGGTTAGTCATCTTAGCGATAAGACCACCCACACGCTGACGCATTTCACGACGGTCAACGATCATATCAATAGCACCGTGATCAAGTAGGAACTCACTACGCTGGAAACCTTCAGGAAGATCTTCACGTACAGTTTGCTCGATTACACGACGACCAGCAAAGCCAATGAGGGCCTTAGGTTCACCGATGTTGATATCACCTAACATAGCCAAACTTGCTGATACACCACCCATTGTAGGGTCAGTTAGAACAGAAATAAACGGCAGACCTTTTTCTGATAAACGCTCAAGCGCAGCACTGGTTTTTGCCATTTGCATAAGAGACATTAAAGCCTCTTGCATACGAGCACCACCACTTGCTGAGAAACAAACAAGCGCACAGTTATTTTCAATGGCTGCATCCACTGCTTTCACAAAGCGAGCACCAACGACTGAACCCATTGAACCACCCATAAAGGAGAATTCAAACGCACACGCCACAAGCGGCAGACCAAGCAATTCACCCTGCATCACAACTAGCGCATCTTTCTCACCGCTATTTTTTTGTGCAGCAGAGATACGCTCTTTGTATCGCTTAGAATCTTTAAATTTCAGTTTATCCTGTGGCTCAAGTTCGGAACCTAATTCAACTCGATTACCTTCATCTAAAAATGTTTCCAAACGACGACGCGCTTTCATACGCATGTGATGGTTACACTTTGGACAAACTTCTAAGTTACGCTCTAGTTCAGCATGGTATAAAACCTGTTCACAAGAGGTACATTTAGTCCACACACCTTCTGGGATAGAAGCTTTGCGTGAACTTACTAGATTGCTTTTCTCTAAAATCTTTTCAAGCCAACTCATGGAAGACCTTTTCTCTCAACTCTTCCGCTTCATTGCGAAAGATATAAATTCGACATAATACCGACGGATTAAACCATATCTTGCAGCTACTGTAGATAAAAAACTGGTTGTACCTATTTTTGATATCGTAAATAGCGTATGTTTTCCGTTCACATTCAATATAAACACTACCGATATTTTGAAATAAGTTTGTAAAATTAGTTCAAATTATCTGGTAAAAACAGTGGACCGATCGGCACTTCAGGTAACCCAAACTCTTCTGGGTAGTCTACATCTACCAGGTACAGACCTTCCGCTTTCGCTGTCGCACCCGCTACTTTGCGATCTTTGGCGTCTAATAACCACTTGATCCATTCAGGACTCTCTTCGCCACGTCCAACTTTTATCAAGCTACCCGTGATATTACGAACCATATGATGCACGAACGCATTGGCTTTAATATCAATAACCACATAGTTTCCATGGCGCGTAACGTTCAGATGCATCAAGTTTCGAAATGGACTGCGAGACTGACAATGCGCCGCGCGAAACGACGTAAAATCATTTTCGCCGAGTAGGAACTGCCCTGCTTCATGCATTTTTTTCTCGTCGAGCTCACCATGATAGTGACTAACCCCCGAGTTTAAGATGCCTGGACGTAAAGCATGATTGAAAATAATGTAACGATAACGGCGCGCTGTCGCTGAGAATCTTGCATGGAAATCATCTGAAACTTCTTGAGCCCAACGAACCGCTATATCGCTCGGCATGTTCGCGTTTGCGCCCATGGTCCAAGCTACCATTTTTCGAGTAACGTTGGTATCAAAGTGCACAACTTGTCCCGTGCCATGCACGCCTGCGTCTGTCCGACCAGCACACTGAACTTCAACTGGGTGATTAGCGACGACGGACAATGCTTTCTCTAGCTCTTCTTGGACACTTTTCACTTCTCTTTGGCGCTGCCAACCAAAGTAGTTTGTACCGTTGTACTCGATACCTAATGCGATTCTCATCTTAACCTTCGAACTCTAAAATGGGGCGGGAAGTATATACTCAAGTCACCTCAAGTTGCCAGTTTCACCAAGGGTGACATAAAGGTAGCATCCTACTAACGGGACACAAAAAGGGTAGCAAACGCTACCCTTTTGTTTCGGTTTATCGGCCATTAATGGCGTCAATCAGGCTTTTTGCTTCGCGGCGAATATCATCCTCACCGTAAACAATCGCCTCTTCTAGTAGTTTAATCGCCCCTTGAGAATCGTTCATCTCGAGATAGATTTTAGCCAAATCCAGTTTCCCAGCCGCTTCAGCATTGCTATCTACGTCAATATCGCCGATCTCACCGATAACATCTGGAAACTCGTTCAATCCGACATCGAGCTTAAGGTCTTCTTCTTCGAACTCACCACCTTCTCTGTCGACCTGAGCCATCAATTCATCAATCGTCATAAATTGATTTTTCTTCGGGTCGAAGTCATCCAAGTCGCTTTGCTCTGCCCAGTTTTCTTGCGCGATCTCTGGCTGACTTAGTGCATCACTCGAATTCCAAACATCACGCTGGTCCTCAGGCACTTCTTCAGTAGAACTTACGTTATCAGCAGCGGGTTTAAAGCCATCCCAATCATCTCCAACATCAAGCATGGTTTCAAAATCCATACCTGCACTTGCGATGGTGTCACTGTCTAGTTTACCTTCAAATACTTCTGAGTTTGCGTCTTCCGCAAGAAGGTTAGCCATTGATGATTCATCATCCAAATTACTGAGCGGCTCACCCTCTGTCGCTGTTGGCTGCACTTCTGGGTCAGTATCAAAGCCGTTTTGCTGCGCAAATACTTCAAACAAAGCATCATGATCGTTATCGGCTTGAATAGCTGGTCTCGATGTCTCTGCTTCAACCTTAGGGCTCCCTGAAGCACCCTCGTTCATTGACGCGAGAACATCTTCCTCATTGAACTCTGGAAGATCTTGGTCGTCAAAACTTAACTCTTCATCCTCACCGGAGATTGGTTCTATATCTGCAGTCTCAGAGCTCGGTAATTCTGGCTCTTCTTCCATCGACGCCAAGGCATCTTCTTCGCTGAACTCTGGCAAATCGAGCTCATCAAAATTGAACTCTTCTTCGGACTCAGTTGGCAAGTCGGCTTCAACTTGTTCTAGTTCAATGGACTCGGACGTTTCTAACTCCGGCTCATCCACCATAGACGCCAATGCGTCTTCTTCACTAAACTCAGGAAGATCCAGCTCATCAAAATTGAATTCATCTTCTGATTCAGCTGGTAAGTCTGCTTCAACCTGTTCTGGCTCAACGGACTCGGACGTTTCTAACTCCGGCTCATCCGCCATAGACGCCAATGCGTCTTCTTCACTAAACTCAGGAAGATCTAGCTCATCAAAATTGAATTCATCTTCTGATTCAGTTGGCAAGTCGGCTTCAACTTGTTCTGGTTCAACGGACTCGGACGTTTCTAACGCAGGTTCGCCAGCCATAGACGCCAGTGCATCTTCTTCACTGAACTCTGGCAAATCGAGCTCATCAAAATTGAACTCTTCTTCGGACTCAGTTGGCAAGTCGGCTTCAACTTGTTCTGGCTCAACGGACTCGGACGTTTCTAACGTAGGTTCGCCAGCCATAGACGCCAGTGCATCTTCTTCACTGAACTCTGGCAAATCGAGCTCATCAAAATTGAATTCATCTTCTGATTCAGCTGGCAAGTCTGTTTCAACCTGTTCTGGCTCAACGGACTCGGGCGTTTCTAACGCAGGTTCGCCAGCCATGGACGCCAATGCGTCTTCTTCACTAAACTCAGGAAGATCCAGCTCGTCAAAATTGAACTCTTCTTCGGACTCAGCTGGCAAGTCGGCTTCAATTTGTTCTGGTTCAACGGACTCGGACGTTTCTAACGCAGGTTCGCCAGCCATAGATGCTAGAGCATCTTCTTCGCTGAATTCTGGAAGATCTAGCTCATCAAAATTGAATTCTTCTTCTGAATCGTTGGTCGACTCAGTTTCCGGCTCCAATTCAGGCTCATCCAGTAGCCAATCTTCTTCTTGTGGAACACCGAATTCATTTTCTATTGTATTTGGTGTCGGCGTGAAGGCTGGAATGTCTTCCTCTTGCTCAACGTGAGGCTGTACCTCAGCATCGGACTCCACGGATGGTTCTTGTGTTGAATCAGTATCGGTAGCCTCTTGTTGTAGTGATGAAGCTTCCTCTATCTCCGTTTGTGTTTTTTCAACTTGCTGCGGTAAATCGTCTTCACTATCAAATAGAGCGTCAAGTTCAGCAGAAAAATCCGCTTTTTCTTGTTCTGTTGGCAGAAGTTCTTCACTGTCTGACTCAAATAGGTCGTCTAGCTCGCTCATTAAAGGATCATTCTCTGGTGAGAGGTCCTCTAAATCACCAAGAAATTCATCGCTGCTAAATGGCTCTGAGGCAGCCTCTGGCTCGGTTAATGGTTGATCTTCTACAGCTTGTTGCGTGTCTGGCTGGCTTTCACTTAATAAAGCGTCGATGTCCAACCCAGACTCAATGTCCTGATCTTCATGAGTTTGTTCTGACCCAACTACGGGAGATGGCTTTTCGTCGGCGTCTGGCTCACCAAAACCAAGTGATTTCAGTAACTCTTCCTCTTCCGATTTATTCTGCTCTGGGCTCTCGTCCTCTCGAATCAGATCATCAAACGGATCTAAATCAGCTTCAGTCTCTTCATCAAGTTCAGAGGTAACATCATCAATGAGTTCGTCCAGTAAGTCTGTGCTATCTGCGTCTAACTCTTCGATCGAGTCATCACCTTCAAAACCAGAGATTGCTTCTAGCTCGTTTAGTGGATCAAACTCGTCTGTGTCATCTTCATCAAAATCAATGAGTTCATCGAGTAGCTCTGTACTGTTTTCATCTAGAACAGGACCTTCATTGGCGTCAGCTTCTCGAACTTCCGATTCACTAGCCGGTTGTTCATACTGGGCCAATAGCTTATCGATATCGTCGTCAGATGCCTCTCCTACACTAAAGTCATCATCCGAAACGGGCTGTTTTAACTCAGGCTCATCAGTATCTAAATCGAAGTCATCGTTGCCAAGTTCAGCAAACAAGTCATCAAGCATATCCTGGTCGACAGTGTCACTTGGTAACTCTTCTGACGGCTCATCGGCTGCAAGTAACTCGGCAAATGCGTCGTCTGAAAGCGAGTCTGATTTCTCATTCGCATCATCCGAAAGATCGAAGCCAGACTCATCGTCATCGAGCACTTCTAGTTCTGGAGCAACCTCATCTAAGGCTCGCTCCATTTCTTCTAAACCAAGCGCCTTTTCTTCGCCGTTGACTTGGATACCATTGTTCGATGACTCAAACTCATCCAGACCAACATCTAGGTCACCCTCATCGCCAATATCTGCAAATGGGTCATCGTCCCCTTCCAGATTGAAATCAAGTTCTTCATCGTCGAGGTTAGCAAAGACGTCTTCTTCTAAATCTGACTTCTCTTCTTGTAAAGACTGTGCGTTGATATCTTCATCTGCAAACAATTCATCATCAAGCGTGAGCTCTTCATCCAGCTCATCCGCCGCCGCTAAACCGATTGGCGCCGCAAGAGGATCAACGTTTTGCTGTTCCTGCGCAGCCGCTTCTTCCTCTTTCGCTTTAGAGCGTCGGCCAAGAAGCATAACAACTAGCAACGCAATCAAAGCACCAGGAATTAATGCCGCAAGACCAACGAGCCAACCATTAGACAAAATTTTGTCCATGGTGCTTGGTTGCATGCGCTGTTGTTCAGCAAGGCGTTGGCGCTCTTCAGCAAGCAGCTTCTCGACTTCTGAGCGAATGCGTTCTTCGTCATTCAACTCGCTTTTCAAAGTTTCGACTTCGCTTTGCACTTCTGACAGCATCAATCGAAGACGATGGTTCTTCTCTTCTAATGACTCTAATTCACTTTGTGAGCCTTGAAGTTTGTCCTTCAGCGCACTGACCTGCTTTTCACCCTGCGGAGAGGTGGTTACTGGTGGCGCAGGGATGACGGGTATTGTTTTCGGAGTTGGTTTTGGCTCCTTTGCTGCCACTGTCTCTGGCTTAGTCGCAGGCTTGGGTTCTACTTTAATTTGTGGCTTTGGTTGCTCGGTGACTCGTTGTGCTGGCGTCGCTCTATTTGTCGGCTTCGGCTGTTTTAACTTAGCTTCATGCGCCTTCATAATCGCAACAGCTTGCGCTGTGGTCGCGCTTTGCACTTGCTCTAGAGAAGGTACTCGTAGCCGACTCCCTGGGATCAATTCATGAATGTTTTGGTTCTCAAACGCTTGAGGGTTAATTCGGTAAATGGCAAGAAGCGTTTGTTGAACGGTAACACCGCGTGAAGGTCGTAATTCTGAAGCGATCGACCATAGTGTTTGATTTTCACCAGTCGGACCAAAGAAACGTGACGGTTGAGTATTCGCAGGAGGAGCAGGTAATGCTCGCTCAATATCTTCAGCATAGCTCGGAGATGATTGCACTTCACCAGACGGTCCAACAAGACGAATTCCTTCGGCTTGAACCACTGATGATGTCTGAGTCGCGCTCATCAACACAAGGGCTGCTAACAAACGCTTATAATTTTGACGCATAGAAGGCTCAGTTTTGTGCTAAATACAATTTGAAATGGTGATCGGTTAAATATATCGGATATCGCATGCAAAACTATAGCGTTGAGAATAAAAAATGTGTGGCTCTCGCCATATTCGTACTAATCTCACACTATTTTGTTTCGTTCGTACAAAAAAGCCTCGCACTGTGCGAGGCTTTGAAATGAACTGTAAGCGACTTAGTAGTAATCGCGGATCAGAACTTCTGCGATTTGCACCGCGTTAGTTGCCGCGCCTTTACGCACGTTATCAGCAACAACCCACAGGTTTACGCCGCTATGATGGCTGATATCGTTACGGATACGGCCAACCATTACATGGTCTTTACCGCCCGCATCGCGAACTTGTGTAGGGAAGTCTTCACCGTGGAACACTTCGATACCGTCAGTTTGCTCAAGCAAGTTAACGACTTCTTGTGCATCGATAGGTGAACGAGTCTCAATGTGAAGTGCTTCTGCGTGACCGTAGAATACAGGAACACGTACACACGTTGGATTGACTGTGATTGATGGATCGTTAAAGATCTTCTGTGTTTCCCACACCATTTTCATTTCTTCTTTGGTGTAGCCGTTTTCCATCATTTGATCGATTTGTGGAATACAGTTAAACGCGATCTGTTGAGAGAATTGCTTCTTGTCTGCAGGCAGACCGTTTAGCAGCTTCGCCGTTTGACCTGCTAGCTCATCGATACCCGCTTTGCCTGCACCAGACACCGATTGGTAAGTTGATACGTTAATACGCTCAATGCCCACCGCATCGTGAATTGGTTTTAGTGCCACCAGCATTTGGATGGTTGAACAGTTCGGGTTCGCGATGATGTTACGGTTACGAAACTCTGCAATCGCTTCTGGGTTTACTTCTGGCACAACAAGAGGAATGTCGTACTCGTAACGGAAGTGTGATGTATTGTCGATAACAATCACGCCTTCATCAGCGGCAATTGGAGCCCACTTGGCTGATAGCTCACCACCAGCAGAAAACAGTGCGATATGCGCTTGAGACCAATCGAACTCTTCTACGTTTTGAACGCGTACCGTTTTACCATTGAAGCGGTAAGTCTTGCCTTCGCTGCGCTCACTCGCGAGTAGGAAGATTTCGCCTACTGGGAATTTGCGCTCTTGAAGCACATCCAAAATTGTTTCACCGACCGCACCGGTCGCACCTAAAATGGCAACATTATATTGCTGGCTCATTGACTTACCTCAATCTGAAAACCTAGTTCTGCTAATGGAGCAAGGTTACATGTTTTGTTACCCACTAGCGTGACAGCGCTGTATTCACGGCGATCCCAGTAGTTTTTACGCATCAGGTCAAAAGCGCCTGGCTTACTGATTTCACGGCGGAAAAGAGCGTCATCTCTACGCACATCATAGATTAACTGCGTGATGTTATGCAGTGTTGCTTCGTCCCAAGCTCTGTCCAATACCATAGTAGGAACAGGCGCGGTTGGCAGTAAATCGCTGGCATGCGCACGTAATTCGTTATTTAAGAACTCACAGTAGCTGTTGAAAATCATCGTTGTACCGCGAGCTTTCCCTTCCAAGCCGTAGCCTGCAACGTGAGGGGTTGCGAATGCTAGCAGAGGCAGAAGCTCCATATCAACCTCTGGTTCAAATTCAAATACGTCGAGTGCCGCTGTAAAGCCATCATTTTTCAAAAGACGTTGCTTCAAAGCAGCGTTGTCAACGATGGGACCTCGAGCCGCGTTAATCAAAATTTGATCGCTGCGGAGACCATTTAATACCTTCTCATCAATCAAATGATGCGTTGGGTATGGGCCATCTTTGGTGATTGGCGTATGTAGTGTAATGATGTCTGAGCTTTCAATCAGTTCTGTCAACGGAGTAAAGCTACGAGGATCACCAGACTCTTGTTTGAATGGGTCATTGATGAGAACTTTCATACCCATGCCTTTCAAACATTTCTCTAGGTAGCTACCTACTTGGCCTGCACCAATAATACCTACCGTCTTGTCAAATACCGAGAAACCTTGTTGCTGAGCGAGCACCATCATCACGCTGAACGCGTATTCCGCCACACCCACTTTGTTACACCCTGGCGCCGCAGTGAAGAAAATGCCTTTCTCTTTTAAGAGTGCTTGGTCAACATGATCCATGCCTGCCGTGGCCGTACCAACAAACTTCAGCTTGTTTGCTTTGCTGATCAGGTCAGCATTAACTTTGGTGACTGAGCGAATCATTAGGGCATCAACATCCACTAAATCATCGGCGGTCAGTGTACGACCTGGTTTTAGAATTACGTTACCGAGTTGGCTGAATAGCTCTTCAGCATACGGCATATTTTCATCAACAATAATTTTCATAGCGCCAGCGTTCTAACATCCATTTGTAAGAGTTCGTTTATTCGCAAGATGCGAAACTAAAGCGATTGTGCCCTTTTCCCGAAAAATCTCAAGATATAACACCAATAAACCTCAAGGAGGTAACTCCTATAGAATCGATTGACGGGAAGCCTAGAGAAAAGCAGAAACAGAGAAAAGAAAAAGCCCGGCTAAATAGCCGGGCAAAGTTCCAGAACAAAAGGATCCTATCCCGCTCTCCATGGGATAGAGTCTGCGTCTGTTCGATCAGTGTGACTGATCAAGCTCTGGAAACTGGATTGTTGGCGTTTACAGTACTCTCGCAAGGCGCCAACAAATTCAGTTAACCTTGGTACTTTTTAATAACCAAAGTTGCGTTTGTGCCGCCAAAGCCAAAGCTGTTTGACATTACGGTCGTTAGCTCTGCATCACGTGCTTCTGTCACGATGTCCAGACCTTGTGCTGCTTCGTCCAAGTTTGAAATATTGATGCTTGGAGCAATGAAGTTTTTGTCTAGCATAAGTGTTGAGTAAATCGCTTCGTGCACGCCCGCTGCGCCGAGTGCGTGGCCAGTCATTGCTTTTGTTGCAGAGATTGCAGGGCTGTTCTCACCAAACAATTGTTGGATAGCACCAAGCTCTTTCACGTCACCAACTGGTGTCGATGTGCCGTGCGTGTTGATGTAATCCACACCATCAACGTCTTGCATCGCCATCTTCATACAACGAATTGCGCCTTCACCTGATGGCGCTACCATGTCGTAGCCATCTGATGTCGCACCGTAACCTACGATTTCACCGTAGATTTTCGCACCACGTGCCAGTGCGTGCTCTAGTTCTTCAATAACCAGCATGCCGCCGCCGCCCGAGATAACAAAACCGTCACGGTCTGCATCGTATGTACGAGATGCTTTGTCTGGCGTGTCATTGTATTTGGTTGACAGTGCGCCCATCGCATCAAACATCATAGTTTGAGACCAATCTAGCTCTTCGCCGCCACCAGCAAAAACAATATCTTGTTTGCCTAGTTGAATAAGCTCCATAGCATGGCCGATACAGTGTGCAGATGTTGCACATGCAGAGCTCATTGAGTAGTTCACGCCACGAATCTTAAATGGCGTAGCAAGACAAGCAGAAACAGTAGAAGACATAGTACGAGGAACCATGTAAGGACCAACTCGCTTTACGCCTTTGGCGCGCATCGTGTCTGTCGCTACCGTTTGATTGTATGCAGAAGCACCGCCAGAACCTGCAACGATACCGGTACGATCGTTTGAAACCTGCTCTTCTGTAAGACCAGCGTCTGCGATTGCCTGCTCCATTGATAGGTATGCATAAGCAGCCGCATCACCCATAAAGCGCATCTGCTTACGGTCGATGTGTTCCGCCGGGTTGATTTTTAGATCACCCCATACTTGCGAACGAAGACCGTGTTCTTTGAACTGCTCAGATGCAGTGATGCCAGATTTGCCCGCTTTAAGAGACGCTAGAACTTCTTCGACGTTGTTACCGATACTTGAAACAATACCCATACCGGTGATTACGACTCGTTTCATTATGACATTCCTATAATTCAAAAATCCGCTAGATGATAACTAAGATAGTCAACAAAAGTGGTCAGCTTTCCCATAAATTCGTACAATCGCCCCATTCTTACCGCGCCAAATCACAAATTTGCACCATTATGACTTCAATAAAAAACGCAGAACTTGGTTGGAACGAAGCTGGTACTCCGGTTTCAGACCAATTTGATGATGTTTACTTCTCTAACGTAAACGGTCTTGAAGAGACACGCTACGTTTTCTTAAAACAAAATCATCTCCCAGAAAGATGGCAGGAATTTGACCAAAGACGTTTTGTCATTGGTGAAACAGGATTTGGCACGGGATTAAACTTCTTAGCAGTATGCCAGTGGTTTAGTGAGTTTCGTCGTCAGCATCCGGACGCAACATTGAAAGAGCTGCATTTTATTAGCTTTGAAAAATACCCATTAAGCAAAGCCGATTTAAAGAAGGCGCATGAAGCTTGGCCTGAGCTAGCTGAGTACGCGGAAAAGTTACAAAAGCACTATCCTGCCGCTGTGCCGGAGTGTCATCGCATTGTTTTAGAAGACGGTGCAATCACACTCGACCTTTGGTTTGGTGACATTAAAGACTGCATGCCGCAAGTCCCATACAACGAACAAGGTTTGATTGATGCTTGGTTCTTAGATGGATTCGCGCCAAGCAAAAACCCAGAGATGTGGAACCAAGGCCTGTTCAACAACATGGCAAAGCTAGCCAAGCAAGATTGTACAGTTGCCACGTTTACCGCAGCAGGCTTTGTACGTCGTGGTTTGAACGAAGCTGGCTTTACAATGAAAAAGGTGAAAGGTTTCGGCACTAAACGAGAAATGATCGCCGGCTCTATGGAGCAACGTGAAAAGCAGTCGAACCATCTCCCTTGGTTCAATCGCACAGCATCTAGCAATCTTGATTCGATTGCCATCATTGGTGGTGGTATAGCCAGCGTGGCGTTAGCGAAAACGTTAGTTCGTCGTGGCCAAAACGTCACCCTTTACTGTAAAGACAAACAACCAGCCAAAGGAGCGTCGGGTAATCGTCAAGGGGCCGTGTATCCATTGTTGAACGGTCCCCATACTGGCGTTTCACGAGTGTTTGCTCCTGCATTTTTGTTCGCACGTCAGTTTGTTGAACAAGCAGCACAAGAGATCGATTTTGATCATGACTGGTGTGGCGTAACTCAGTTGATGTGGGATGACAAATCCACAGACAAACTGGAGAAAATGCTTGCGGGTAACTTCACTCCAGAGCTCATTCAAAAGCTGTCCGCCGAGGAAACTGCGAACACTATCGGGTTACCTATTGATATGGCGTCTGTGCACTACCCAATGGGAGGGTGGCTGTGCCCTGCCGAGTTAACTCGTGGGTTAATCAAACAATTGGAGCAGACGTCGTTACTCTCAACGAAGTTTGAACACCATATTGAGGCATTAGATTGGGATGAAAAACGTCAGCTCTGGCTACTAACGGCGAGTGGTCAAACATTTGAGCACTCAACGGTTGTGATTGCGAACGGCCATGAGTTTCAGGCATTGAGTCAAACCGCTTCCCTCCCAATGGGGCAGGTGAAAGGACAAGTCAGTCATGCGCCAGCAACCGAAACGCTGAGTCAGCTGAAAACGGTGTTGTGTTACGACGGTTACATGACACCTGTTAACCCAAGTAATCAACACTTGTGTATCGGTGCAAGCTACGACCGCAGTCACCTTGACTACGAATTTGATGAAAACGCCCAAAAAGATAATGCGGAAAAGCTAGTGAAATGTGTACCGAATCAAACATGGGCAAAAGAGGTAGATATCACTGGTAATCAATCTCGCCAAGGTATTCGTTGTGTTAGCCGGGATCATTTACCATTTGTCGGGAATGTGGGTGACTTTGAGACGATCAAAACGCAATACGCCAACTTACAAAATCAAAAAGCAGAAGAGGTAGAAACCATTCATCAGTACCCTAACTTATTCTGCTTCTTAGGTTTAGGATCTCGTGGACTGAGCTCTGCACCATTATTAGCTGAAGTGTTGGCCTCCCAGATCTGTGGGGACCCGCTGCCATTACCGGTTGATGTATTGACCGAACTTCACCCAAGTCGAATGTGGGTTCGTAAACTAAGAAAAGGCAAAGCCATTACCGAGCTGTAAGAGTATTCTCTCGTTTTAATTCCCGACACAGATACATGTCGGGAATCGCTAACTCATTAAGTCGCTCGTACTGAGATTACTTCAGCAGTGCAACTGCCTGTTTCACTTGCTCTGCCACTTCTGGGTTTACAACCTTACCCGATTCCACGTCAAAATTTTCGTAGAAGCTCGGCACAGATAACGATGCCTTTACATCCGCGCCAAAAAATTGTGCAGAACCTGTCGCCGCCGCAAGAACACTTTGTGCACCACCGGGACCTGGGGAAGTTGCTAAATAAACGACAGGTTTGTTTTGAAATACATTACGCTCAATGCGCGTCGCCCAATCGAACAAGTTTTTATAGGCCGCTGGGTACGAACCGTTGTGCTCTGCGAAGGAAACAACGAGAGCGTCAGCCTCCGCCAAGTCACGTAAAAACGCGACAGCCCCTTCAGCTTGACCTATTTCTTTCTCTTTGTCCTCGCTAAACATTGGCGCTTGATAATCGTTTAAGTCTAGAACATTCACTTGAGCGCCTTCGACTTGGTTTGCTGCGTATGTAGCAAGTAGTTTGTTGATTGAGGTAGAGCTGGTAGATGCACCAAATGCGACAATTTTCATGGTTGTAATCCTTTGTTCACGTTTTATGCTGATCAGAATAAAAGTTGAACTGTTTCGCTACAACCACAAAAATTTTATGGAGAGGTTCGAATTTTTCGAAGTAGTAAATGACTAGGATTAAATAAAGGGAAAACGCTGCTTGGGGATTAAGCCTGAGCCTGGAGCTCTTGCCACAAATCACTGACAATCACGCGATCGGCCGGGCTTAACTCGGTACGCGCATCTTCTAAGCTGCTCTCAATGCGTGACTTCAGCTCAGTAATATCGCTAATCCCTTCTTCTTCACAAGACGCCGCGGATAAAGAGATGTGACCACGTAAATAACCACCAGCAAACAATTCATCGTCAGATGCTGTTTCAATTCGAGCATCAATCAGTTCCAGTAGTTTTTCTTCAAATTCAATAATCATGGTGTATCTCTGAGGTTATTAGTGGTTATTTAACGCAAAAGTCCGACGCTTCCAGTGGCTTAGTTTGATAAAATGCGCGCAGGGCATCAGAAAGCATTTTCACTCGCAAAGGCAAGCCAACGTCCAAAATACCTAGCACTTCTTTATGCACTTTTTTCATAAAGCCGAGCCTATCTGGTTCAAAATCGCCGTGTAGATTGTCACAACTCACCGTAAAAGGGAAGCCAGCGCTTTGTGCCAGAATCCATTCATAAGCTTGAGGTCGCACTTCAACTTTCTCAAACTCCGCTTGAACTTCTGCTGTTCGCCCATCGGGTTCATACCAATAGCCAAAATCTTCCAGCAAACGACGCTCTGGACCAGCCACACACCAATGCGAAATCTCGTGTAAAGCAGAGGCGTAAAAACCCCGAGCAAAAATAATCCGATGATGAGGGTGTTCATCATCAGCAGGAAGATAAATAGGCTCATCACCACCTAACTCTAATTTCGTATTAAATTGTTCTAAAAAGGTGTCATTAAAAATGGTGATTAAGTCTTGGTATTCGTGGGTCATCGTCGAGTTTGTACTTCAGTTTGACATGCGCTGCATATTGTCGCTGTTTTTAGCTATGAGGTAAAGGCAACCCCACATTTTTGGTTATTAGTTGAATTTATCTGAAGGTCGCTTTCTCCATACAATTTCTCATTCGTCAGCGTACTTATTTACCACTACACTCTCGCCTTATTTTGATGCCGTTCAAACCGCTATTTTTAAGCCGTTTGATTACAAGCATGTTGCTGGTTTTAATCACTTTTTAAGAGAGATAGAACCGTTTGTAAGTGTTGTTACTTCGCCTACGCTGATTCTCGTAGAACGTAGTGACTTTTTACGTTGAGTGTTTCCCTATGTTGCTAAGTGTGTTGTATATCATTGGTATCACGGCTGAAGCCATGACAGGTGCGTTAAGTGCTGGTAGAAGAAAGATGGACTGGTTTGGTGTTATGTTGGTGGCCAGCGCAACGGCCATTGGTGGTGGCACCGTACGTGACATTCTATTAGGCCACTACCCTCTTGGTTGGGTAAAAAACCCAGAGTTCCTTGCAATTACGTGTGTTGCAGGTGTGCTAACAACAGGTTTAGCGAAATGGGTGATTAAGCTGAAAGGTCTGTTCATTCGCCTCGATGCATTAGGTTTAATCGTGTTTAGTATCATCGGAACAAAAATTGCGATGGGCATGGGCTTGCACCCTGGTATTTGTATGGTTTCAGCGTTAGTAACGGGTGTATTCGGTGGGCTACTTCGTGACTTAATCTGTCGCCAAACACCATTGGTACTGCATGAAGAGCTTTACGCTTCTGTCGCTCTTATCGCATCAGGAATGTACTTAGCGCTATTAGAATTCAATGTTCCCGATGTCACTGCCACGATCATTACACTGGTTACTGGTTACATGCTGCGTATGGCTGCAGTGCGCTTTAAGTGGCGTCTGCCTTCTTTCCATTTGGAAACCGAAGGCTCACTCCATTAAGCAAAAACTACTTAAACAAAAAAGTTTGCCTGATAAAATTGTGCCACCCGCGATTCAGTGAGTGGCATAATTTTATATTCAGTCATCCTGAACAGCGACGAAGGAGCATGATTCAGGATCTATTATCCGAGCACTCTGTTGTCAGAGATGTTTCTTTCTCTTTTCATCGTGCTGAAATTAGATTCCTAGTCTCGCTATAGCTCGCTGGAATGACACAAAGCTCTTAAATCTTTGGAGTCTCGGTTTGTACGCCATGGTTTTGACCACGGTGGCGTAGTAAATGATCCATCACCACAATTGCCAGCATCGCTTCTGCGATAGGCACAGCACGAATACCCACACATGGGTCATGACGACCTTTGGTGATCAACTGAGTTGGTTCACCTTCTTTTGTGATGGTCTCACCCGGCACAGTGATACTTGATGTTGGCTTAAGCGCAATGTTAGCGACAATGTCTTGACCAGTCGAGATACCACCAAGAATGCCACCCGCATGATTACTACCAAAACCTTCAGGAGCAAGCGTATCACGGTGCTGACTGCCTTTTTGGTTTACCACCTCGAAACCGTCTCCGATTTCTACGCCTTTCACCGCGTTGATGCTCATTAGTGCGTGCGCGATGTCTGCATCCAGACGGTCAAATACGGGTTCCCCGAGACCAACAGGCACGTTAGTTGCCACAACCTGGATTTTTGCGCCAATAGAGTCGCCTTCTTTTTTCAGGTCACGGATAAGTTGGTCAAATGCTTCTACTTTGTCAGCATCAGGGCAGAAGAATGCATTGTTCTCGATTTCGCTCCAATCTACCTTGTCGATAGATACATCACCCATTTGTGACAAGTAAGCACGAATCTCAACACCAAACTCATCTTTTAAGTATTTCTTCGCGATTGCACCAGCCGCCACACGCATTGCGGTTTCACGAGCTGAAGAACGGCCGCCACCGCGATAGTCGCGGATGCCGTATTTTTGGTGGTAAGTGTAATCAGCATGACCCGGTCTGAACTTATCTTTGATGTCAGAGTAGTCTTTTGAGCGCTGATCGGTGTTTTCAATTAGCAAACCGATCGATGTGCCCGTGGTTTTGCCTTCAAAAACGCCAGAAAGAATTTTAACTTCATCCGGTTCACGACGTTGTGTGGTGTAACGTGATGTGCCTGGACGACGGCGGTCGAGATCGATTTGTAGATCTGCTTCTGTAATTTCCAACCCCGGAGGACATCCGTCTACGATACATCCCAGTGCGATACCGTGACTTTCCCCGAATGTCGTCACTCGGAAATGTTGTCCGATACTGTTTCCTGCCATTACTTCCTCAAGTTTTTTATCGCCACGCTCTCTCAAAACAGAGCATAGCTGCTTTCCAATTCTTCGTGGATTCATAGTGGCTTTATTACGTTTTGATGTAAAGAGTTAATATAGGCGAGGTATGCATAAAAAAAACACCGAGCATAAAGCTCGGTGTTTTGATGTTTAGTGCAAGACTCTATTAGTCTTTGTACAGTTTAAACTCTTCTGCACACTCAACCAGCTGGTCACGCGTTAGCATAAATACGCCATGACCGCCGTTCTCGAACTCAATCCAAGTAAATGGAATCTCTGGGTACTGTTCCATCATATGAATCATTGAGTTGCCAACTTCACAAATAAGAATGCCGTTATCTGTTAGATAATCTGGCGCGTTAGCAAGAATACGACGCACTAGTTTTAGACCATCCGTACCCGCAGCTAAACCAAGCTCAGGCTCATGCGTGAACTCATCTGGCAGGCTGTTCATGTCTTCTTCATCCACATATGGTGGGTTAGACACGATTAGATTGTATTTCTCTTTTGGAAGATCACGGAACAAATCAGAGCGAATTGGGAACACTTGCTGCTCCATGCCGTGATCTTGTACGTTTTGCTCAGCCACTTGTAGAGCATCTGTAGAGATGTCGATCGCATCCACTTCTGCTTCAGGGAAAGCGTGCGCACAAGCAATCGCGATACAACCAGAACCCGTACATAGGTCCATGATGCGCGTAGGTTCTTCCACCAACCAAGGTTGGAATTCCGCTTGAATCAATTCGCCGATAGGAGAACGTGGCACAAGTACACGCTCATCGACGAAGAACTCAAGACCGCAGAACCATGCTTTGTTTGTTAGGTATGCTGTTGGCGTACGCTCGTTGATGCGTTTTACTACGCGCTCAACAATACGCAGACGCTCGCTTGTCGTTAGGCGAGAGTTCAATACGTGCGGAGGCACATCAATCGGCAAGTATAAGGTTGGCAGGATAAGCTGAACAGCTTCATCCCACGCATTATCAGTACCATGACCGTAAAACAGGTTCGCTGCATTAAAGCGGCTTACCGTCCAACGAATCATATCTTGAAGGGTATGCAGTTCCGATACCGCTTCTTCTACAAAAATCTTATCCAAAATTGCCTCCGAAAAGCGCTACAATACTGCCAATAAAGTTTATTAATGAAATTGTTTACCTAATGAGCAAAAAAGACACCGAGAACGATGACGATTTCGCCTTGTTTCAGGAAGCAGTACAGGGCGTAAAAAAGTTGCGACAGGATACCATAATCCAGCAACCAAAAAAAAATACTAAGCAAAAAGAAATCAAGCGCTCCAACCGTGAAGCGAGTGACTCTGAATTTTACTTTTCAGACGAGTTTGTCCCTCTATTAAACGATGAAGGTCCAACTCGTTATGCACGTGACGACGTCTCCACTTATGAAGTCAAACGTCTACGTCGTGGCGTGTATGTACCGGACGTGTTCCTCGATATGCACGGCATGACACAGCAAGAAGCAAAACGCGAGCTTGGTGCGATGATAGCCTATTGCATCAAAAACGAGATTCATTGTGCGTGTGTGCAACATGGTATTGGGAAACACATCCTGAAACAGAAAGCCCCACTTTGGTTAGCACAGCATCCTGACGTTATGGCTTTTCACCAAGCGCCACTAGAATTTGGTGGTGATGGTGCGTTGTTAGTGTTGCTTTCTATTCCTGAAAAGTAACAGGCTTGCTGTAGACACGACGAAACGAAAAGGCAGGGATCTCCTGCCTTTCTTATTCTGTCTCTAATTTGCAAACGCTTATTTTGGTTTAGACACTTATGGCGTAATATGCCAAAGCACTTCACCATTTTGTGTTTGTAAATCATATTCAATGCACACTAGCCCTGATGTAGGAAACATCGGTGGTGTCATGTCTTTTACAAACTCTGAAGTCAGATAACCGACCAAAGGCAAATGCGATACGAACAAAAGCGAGTCCAATTGTTCGACTTCGATTAATGCACTTGCGAAATCGAAGACATGCTCGGACTGGCCATAAGGTGTAATATCTTCACAAGTTTCAATGCTTTTTGCAGAGAAATACGCACTGATCTCTTGCCAAGTTTGTTGAGCTCTAATGTACGGACTCACCAACACTTTATCGAATTGCGCAAAACCCTGTTCTTTACAGGCTCTCGCAACCGCTTCTGATTCGACTCTGCCTCTTGGGGTCAATTGTCGTGCTGCGTCTGAATCTGCAAAATGCTCGGCTTCACCGTGACGCATGATGAATATTTTCATGTTATTTCCTAGGGATAGCTAACGCTACCAAAAGGTTGACTGCTATCTTTATTAGATAGACGGGGCTAACTTTAACAATGACGAAACAAAAATACTGATATAATTATCTGTTCATTATACCAATTCGCTTGTTAAAGATAGCGACTTTCTTAACAATCTATTAAAAGAATGTACTCAGTTCATCACACTATTTAACTGTGCAATGAGTTCAGAGCATTCACTCAAACAGTTCTTACCCATACGCAAACGCGATGGGCCTGTGCAGAAGTCTACGAATAACAAAAATACGGCAAGCAGTATTTGTCGAAACGCAAACTTTGCGCCCCCCGCGAGGGGAGCCTAAATTACTGTAATGCGAAATCTGGAGACGCATCGTGCATCTAAGTCCTAACGATTCAAATCAATACCGCTACATTACCTTGAGCAATGAACTGCGTGTACTGCTGATTCATTCCGATACAGCTCAACAGTCGGCAGCTGCTCTGGCAGTGAACGTTGGACACTTCGACGACCCAAACGATCGCCAAGGTCTGGCACACTATTTAGAACACATGCTTTTTTTGGGTACGGAAAAATACCCTAAAGTGGGCGAGTTTCAAAGCTATATTAGCCAACACGGTGGAACAAACAACGCTTGGACTGGTACAGAGCACACTTGTTTCTTTTTCAATATTGCTCCAAATGCCTTTGAAAGTACCTTAGATCGATTTAGCCAATTCTTTACCGCACCTTTGTTTAACGAAGAAGCATTAGACAAAGAGCGACAGGCTGTCGACTCCGAATACAAGCTCAAACTTAATGATGATTCTCGTCGCCTGTATCAAGTTAACAAAGAAGTCATCAATCCAGAGCACCCGTTTTCAAAATTCTCTGTCGGAAACTTAGATACTCTTGGCGACCGAGATGGTAAATCCATCCGCGACGAAATTGTAGAGTTTCACCACTCTCAGTATTCCGCCGATTTGATGACACTGACTCTATTTGGGCCACAGTCGCTCGATGAACAGCAAGCTTGGGTAGAAACCATGTTTGCCGACATCCCAAATCACCGCCTTCGTGGAAAATCGATTGATGTACCGATAGGCACTGAGGAAAGCACGGGCATTTTGGTTCAAGTCGAGCCGCTCAAAGAGTTCCGTAAACTGATTCTCATATTCCCCATGCCGGGAATGGATGCGCATTATAGCGTGAAGCCACTCTCCTACTTTGCTCACCTGTTGGGTTATGAAGGAGAAGGCAGTTTGATGCTTCAACTCAAAGAAAAAGGCTGGATTACTTCTCTCTCAGCGGGCGGCGGCGCGAGTGGCAGTAACTACCGAGACTTTACCGTAAGCTGCACCCTGACGCCAAACGGCTTAGATCATGTTGATGATATCGTTCAAGCAGTTTTTCAATACCTCTCGATGATCAAACAAGACGGGTTAGATGAATGGCGCTATCTCGAAAAACAAGCGGTATTAGAATCGGCTTTTCGCTTCCAAGAGCCATCGCGCCCAATGGATCTCGTCAGCCATCTGGTGATCAACATGCAGCACTATCAACCGGAAGACACGGTTTATGGTGACTACAAAATGGCGGGCTACGATGAGGAGTTACAGCGTTCATTGCTGCGATACTTAACCATCGATAATGTACGCGTCACTTTGATTGCTAAAGGCCTGGAATACAACCGTACTGCCGAATGGTACTTTACCCCCTACTCCGTCACGCCTTTTAGTGAAGACCAACGTCGTTTCTATCAACAAATCGATCCAAGCTGGCAATTCGTCTTACCGAAAAAGAACCCTTATATTTGCTACGACCTCGACCCCATGCCACTCGAAAATGGTGACTCGCTGCCAGAGTTGATTGAGGATCTCGAAGGGTTTCGGCTGTGGCATTTGCAAGATGACGAATTTCGCGTGCCTAAAGGTGTCGTTTATGTCGCTATCGACAGCTCTCATGCCGTTGCATCACCAAAGAACATCGTCAAAACGCGCTTATGTGTAGAGATGTTCCTCGATTCGCTAGCAAAAGAAACCTATCAAGCAGAAATCGCAGGGATGGGTTACAACATGTACGCTCACCAAGGTGGCGTGACCTTAACCCTCTCTGGGTTCAGTCAAAAGCTGCCTCAGTTGCTGGAAATGATTCTGCACCGTTTTGCTTCTCGAGATTTCAGCCCTGCTCGCTTTGAAACCATCAAACAACAACTGTTACGAAACTGGAGAAATGCTTCACAAGATCGCCCTATTTCGCAGCTGTTTAACGCACTTACTGGGTTACTTCAACCCAATAACCCGCCTTTCGCAACCTTAGTCGAAGCGCTAGAAGAAATCGAAGTCGATGAACTCTCGGTATTCGTAGAATCCATTCTTGCAGAACTGCACGTTGAAATGTTTGTTTACGGAGACTGGCAACGCCAGCAAGCCCATGACATGGCTACGACCTTGAAGGATGCTCTAAGAGTTAACGAGCAACGTTATGAAGAGGCACTTCGTCCGCTCATTATGCTAGGTAAAAATGGCAGTTTTCAACGTGAGGTGCATTGTAACCAGCAAGATTCCGCGGTCGTTATTTACCACCAGTGCGAGGATATTGAGCCTCGTAGTATCGCGCTATACTCATTGGCCAATCACCTTATGTCGGCAACGTTTTTCCATGAAATCCGTACCAAGCAGCAATTAGGTTACATGGTAGGCACTGGCAATATGCCGCTAAATCGTCACCCTGGTATTGTACTGTATGTGCAGTCACCTAATGCAGCACCGGCCGAGCTGGTTACCTCAATCGATGAGTTTTTAAATGCCTTTTATATGGTGCTGTTAGAGTTAAACGATTACCAATGGCACAGCAGTAAGCGCGGCTTGTGGAACCAAATAGCAACGCCGGACACCACACTTCGAGGACGGGCTCAACGTCTTTGGGTTGCGATAGGAAATAAGGACACTGAGTTTAACCAACGTGACAAGGTACTGGCGGAGTTGAAGAAGCTGACGCGCGCAGACATGATTCGCTTCGTTGTGAACGAATTGAAACCTCGTACTGCAAATCGTTTGATCATGCACTCTCAAGGTCAAGCGCATTCGGAGGCTCCGCGCATCCATCTAGGACAAGAAATAGGATCGATTGAAGAGTTCCAACTTCGGCCAAAAGATTGCGGCTTGGGGTGATCTAGTTGCGCAGAAATAAAATTGTCGATTACTAGAATGTACCTACAAACCCATGAGGTTGTCGGTCTCATAGATTGAATCGGCACCATAATTGGCAGAAAATTGAAATTACGCCATTGCGGCTTATCTCTAATTACCGCACTAAAAATAACTTAATGAGGTAATCATGAAAAAAGCACTTTTACTAGTGGCTCTTATACTGCCATTGGCATCTGCTCACGCTGAAATCTCAGTCAAAGGCGATGGCTTCGAATTAAGTGACGACTGTGTGCGCCTTAGCGGAGACAATGTATCCATCAAATCAGATGATTGCTCTTCAAAGCAGTGGAATGATAAAGACAAAAAAGGTAACAGCAGCGTTCACGGGGACGACAACCCAGGTAAAGGCCACAATAAAGATAAGAAAGACAAGAAGAAGTAACCATTTCTTCTTTATGAAAAAGGCTTGCCACTGGCAAGCCTTTTTCTCTACCGAAGCAACGTTTAATAGAACGTTGTCCCTTCACCAGCTCGAGTAAGCAAACCATCACATGGCGCGTAACGATCGCCATACTTCGATGCAAACTCATTCATTTTCTCTACGAGCTCTTTAATGCCAAATTGGTCCATGTAACGGAACGGACCACCCAAGAACGGTGGGAAACCAATACCAAATATCGCGCCAATATCACCGTCACGTGGCGAGCGAATGATGCCATCATCCAAACAACGTACCGCTTCATTCAGCATTGGCAGCACACAGCGCAACGCAATATCGTTATCGCTTAGCTTAGATTCAGGGTCGAGCTTAAGCAGTTTGTAAATCGATTTGTCGACATCTTTCTTCTTGCCCTTGTAAGTGTAAAAGCCCTTACCACTCTTGCGTCCTTTACGTCCATCATTTAACAAGATATCAAACACATCCGGGCCTTTGAATCGGTCACCTAACTCATTAACCAGAATCGGCATAATTTTCGCGCCAATGTCGACACCGACTTCATCCAGTAAGGTAATCGGGCCGACAGGGAAACCAAAGTCAAGCAACGCCGTATCAATCTTTTCGATCGGTTCGTTAGCCAACAAAATATGCGCCGCTTCGTTCATGTATGGCGCAAGAATGCGGTTCACGTAAAAGCCCGCTTTGTCTTTCACTACGATCGGGGTTTTACCTTGCTTCTTAGCAAGTGCAACAACTGTTGAAACGGTTTCATCTGACGTCGTTTCATGCGGAATCACTTCCACCAAAGGCATTTTTTCTACTGGGCTGAAGTAATGCAAACCAACTACGTTTTCTGGACGCTCTGCTTTTTCTGCAATTTTGTGGATAGGCAACGAAGAAGTATTGGTCGCAAAGATAGTTTCTGTCTTAGCGTTTGCTTCAATGTCCGCCACCATTTTTTGCTTAAGATCTAAGTCTTCAAAAACGGCTTCAATTACGACATCAATATGATTAAAACTGGTAAAATCGACACCACCAGACAGTTGCAGCATTTTCGCTTGCAGATCGGCCTTGGATAGAATGCGACGTTTGCGCTGTTTCTCAAACAACTTGTAGTTGTAGTTGAGCGCATTTAAAACGCCATCGTTGCTAACGTCTTTGATGCGAACAGGTACTTTTGCTTTTGCAACAGACACATGGCTGATTCCGGCGCCCATCAGACCACCACCAAGCACACCAACTTTATGAACTGGTGCTGGTTTCGCATCCGTGCCATTTTCTTTCTTCATTTCTGTTGTGGCAAAGAAGATCGAACGGAGCGCTTTTGACTCTGAGCTCATCACAAGCTCACCGAAGCGCTTCGCTTCAAGTTCTTGACCTTTAGCGAAGCCTTTCTCTAAGCCATGTTGAATAACTTCTAGAATTGCAACCGTTGCTGGATAGTTACCGCGAGTTTTTTGATTCGTTTTCTTCGCAGCTTGCTCAAATACAAACTTGCGCCCTAGCCCGCTACCAGACATCACCTTTTCTTTCGTCGATAGCTTTTTCGTGCCCTTGTTTTTACCTTTGTCGATAAACTGTTTTGCTACGTCGAGCAAAATGGTGTCAGGCACACAGGCGTCCACAACGCCCAGTTTTTTAGCTTTCTTCGCACGAAGTTGTTTGCCCGTCAGGATCAAGTCCAACGATGATAACAGGCCAATCAAACGTGGCAGACGCTGAGTACCACCAGAACCTGGCAATAAACCAAGTTGTACTTCTGGCAGACCTAAACGCGTTTTGTCAGAATCCGTACAAACACGATAATCACATGCAAGAGCCAGTTCTAAACCACCGCCCAAACATGGGCCATGAATGGCCGCAACGACAGGATACGGTAAGTCCGATAGCTGCTGGAACAACTCCTGACCCTGCCTTGCTAAGGCTTCCGCTTCACTTGCTGTGGTGCATGCTTCTAGCATTCTAACATCTGCGCCCGCAACAAAATTGTCCGGTTTTAGGGAGTGGATGATCATCCCTTTAATACCACTGGAGTCTTTTAGCTGAGCAAAAATTTCTTTCATTTCGTCAGCAAAAGCCGCCTGCAGCGTATTCATTTTTTCATTAGGAACATCGATGGCTAACCAAGCAATATTTTGCTCATCAACCTTTAGACTAAATGCTTTTTGCTCGCTCATTACTCAACCTCCAGAATCATTGCCGCACCAAGACCACCAGCAGCACATGCGGTATTCAATGCAATACCACCGCCACGGCGTTTTAGCTCTCGTAGGGTTTGCGTCATCATACGCGCACCAGTCGCAGCAAATGGGTGACCATAAGCAATTGATCCGCCAAGCACGTTGAACTTATCCATATCAATTTCACCAATCGCTTTTGAGCGACCAAGGTTTTCTTGAGCAAACTTATCGGAAGCAAACATCTTCACATTCGCCAATGCTTGAGCAGCAAAGGCCTCGTGCATGTCGATCAACGTCAGGTCTGACAGTTCCAAGCCTGTATTTTCAAGCACTTTCGCTGTGGCATAAGTCGGCCCCATCAGCATGTCCTTTTCCACGCCGATAGCAGAGAATGCATAACCTCGGATGTAACCAAGAATCTCCATTCCGAGCTCTTTCGCTTTACCTTCTCGCATCAACATCACTGCCGCACCACCATCAGTCAATGGCGTACTGTTCGCAGCCGTAACACTGCCATACTGACGATCAAACGCAGGTCGCAATTTCGCGTATCCCTCAACCGTTGAGTCATGACGGATATTGTTGTCTTCCGAAATCCACTTTTTGTATGGTTCAGGGAAAGCCGTCATCACTTCATCTTGGATTTTTCCTTCTTTCCAAGCTTGAGAAGCCAGCGTATGAGAACGATGTGCAAGCGCATCCTGTTCTGCGCGAGAAATACCATGTGTTTTAGCCATTTGCTCTGCAGTTTGTCCCATGGATAAACCCGTAGAGTACTCTGCTACTGCTGGTGGCACTGGCATCAGGTCTTTAAAGCTCAAGTTTTTGAGTATACTAAGCTTCTGACCCATTGTTTTTGTCTTACTAAGAGCAAGCAGATTAGCGGCCAATTTCTTTGATACGCCAATAGGCAGGACGGAAGAAGAGTCTGCACCGCCAGCAATACCAATATCGATGGTTCCCGCCATGATGCTTTCTGCGACATTAACTGCCGCTTGAAAACTCGTTGCACACGCTCGAGTCACACTGTAAGCATCAGTATGGATGTTCATACCGGTGCCTAACACGATTTCTCGTGCGATGTTTGGCGCTTCAGGCATTTGTACTACTTGTCCAAATACCACTTGTTCGATTAGCTTCGGATCAATATCTGTTCGAGCAAGCATTTCGCTTACTACCATTTTCCCTAAATCGACCGCTGGCACTTGGCTAAATTCCGTGCTTTGACGAGCAAAGGGAGTTCGAAGCCCCGCGACAATAGCGACACGCTCACCATTGCGTGTTTTTACTTCCTGCTTGCCCATTGTTTCTCCTTAAATACAAGAGGTCTGACCTGATGCATTGTAATGAATTTGTTAAATTTATCAAACATGCGTTTAAATAAACGTGAAGCAAGTAGTTCAATTACTCTACTTCTTTGATTCTTATGCGATTACTAATGGTTAACTATAGAGAGTTAAAACGGTAAGAGGTATACGGAAAGTAAAATCGAAGCAAAAAAAAACCACACATAACTGTGTGGTCGGAATATCTATAAAACAATTAACTTACGCCAATTGAAAAGTAATCAGTTTCCTGATTAGGAGAAAGTAAAGTCAGCCTTCAAAAGGAAGTGTCATCTTGCTCAACATGTTAGTCGCAATGACTAACGAGATGACAAGGTGTACTATAACCCCTTCACTGCTTGATATTTTGAAATAGATCAATTTTATAGTGATTTTACGAGTTTTAAGCTCACCTAAAGCGATTATTGATTCAAAACAATTCAAGAATCCACCATCAGAAGTCCCTTTTAATGCTCCATCGAGTGAACTTATCCAAGCCATTGATTACTAATGATGATATTGTTAACAATATATATCAATTCGTGTTCGATGATATCTGACATTTGCGTATACACTTTTAGGTAACCACATGGCTTATTGTGTCAAAGGGGTTGCATGACAAATCCTGCAACCAAAACCGCTAGGCGATGAAGCAAGTAAAGTCATGCTCAGAACAAATAAGAAACTCACAGAGCGAGGATGGAGGCTCCTGTGGCCATATTAAAAATGTTTGGAAAGAAAAATTCCAACAGTCCGGTCAACTCTGATATGGACAAGCAAAGAAAATACGAAGCGCTCGTCCGAGGGTATCATCGTGACTTGTACCGCTACGCATATTGGTTGTGCAAAGATAAAGCGGTCGCGGAAGATCTAGTTCAGGAAACCTGTCTTAGAGCTTGGAAGTCACTCGATAGCCTCCAGGACGAAAAAGCTGCCAAGTCTTGGCTCATCACAATATTGAGACGAGAAAATGCGCGCCGCTTCGAACGTAAACAATTTGATTTAGTTGATATCGATGATTACGGCAATGATGCTAAAGTCAGCGATGAACCACATCATCAGCAAGAATGGCTGCAGGCACAGATCATGAAGCTCGATGTTGAATACCGTGAGCCTTTATTTCTCCAAGTTGTTGGTGGTTTCAGTGGAGAAGAAATTGGTGACATTCTTGATTTAAATAAAAACACAGTGATGACTCGACTATTTCGCGCTCGTAATCAACTTAAAGAGATGTTGGATTCTCAAGATACCAAGAGAGGACAAAAGAATGGATGATTTAGAATTTCGTCGTCGTATTTTGTCGGATCCAAAACAAAAGGATGAAGAGATTCTGCAAGCTTTAGCTGGTAGCGACGCCAACAATAAGTTTGTTGATGACGTTTTGGATCTCGATGTAAAAATTAAACAAGCCATGAATGTGGATGTACCCGAAGATCTCGCAGATAAGATTTTATTTAGCCAGACGTCGAGTGCACTTGATGAAGAGAAGGTCGTAAGACCAAACTTTGTCCGCAAAGCAATGGCACTTGCCGCTTCTATTGCGTTCACCGCAGGGTTATTAGTTGGCCAAGTAAACTGGGGAAATGTTTTGGTGTCTCCAGCACAAGCCAGTTTAGCGGATACCGCGATGAAACACGTTATTCATGAAGAACCGTTTGTTCGTCATCTTGATGAGGATGTACCGAGCTCGCAAATTAATGCGAAAATGTCGCCATTTCATTACCAGTTTAGTGAAAACTTTCCATATCACGTTTACTACCTAAACCACTGCGGTTTTGGTGAATCCAATGCGGTGCATATGGTGTTCCAAGGTCCAAAAGGTAAAGTAACGTTATTTATTACTGGTATTCCAAGCGAACAAAGTACCGACTTTAATAAGGATGGCATGACCGGAATCGTTCAGCCCGTCGGGAGTTCAAGCCTGATTTTAGTCGGGGAAGAAGGTGAAAATATTGATGCGCTCGCTACGACTCTTGCATCAATGATTAAGCCGATGTAACAACTTCGACGATTTCCAGCCTTCAAAAGGTTAAATGCCGCTAAATGATCTTATTTAGCGGCATTTTTGTATAAATAGAACGCAAAACATTCACCATCGCTATACCATTTAGAGCTTAAACTCTAAATTATGCATTTTAAGTGCAATTTCCCGTCTTTTAGACATCATTTCTGCAATTTTTATTCAATTTTATCCAATGGTCGGATTTGTCCAAGCAATTATTGATACTACTATCTGCGCCACTGAGAAAAAGCTCAATTTATCGTCCAAAGAGACGAATCTAATAAGGAAAAACAAATGACTCAGAACACGCGTCTGTTTAAAAAGACTCTCCTAGCAGTAACGGTAGCTTTTGCCTCAGGTCAATCGATGGCAGCGGGTTTCCAAATCAACGCTCAATCAGCAACTGGCATCGGCCGTGCATTTGCTGGTGATGCAGTAATCGCAGATAATGCAGCAGTAATGGCTCGTAACCCAGCAGCAATGGCTCTGTTTGATAAAATGGAACTTTCGCTAGGTTTCGAAAGCATTACTTCAATGATTGAAGTGAAAGATGCGAAATATTGTGGTTCAACGTGCCAAGTAGCACCAACACTGTTCAAGCCTGTCGACTCAAACTATGACGACGCTGGCGATACTTCTATTGCACCGAACATTCATCTAATCGTTCCTGTAAATGACAAGTTTGCATGGGGCGTAAACGCATACTCTAATTTCGGTACTAAAACAGAATTCGACAATAGCTTTGCGGCAAAAGAATATGGCGGCTTAACTGATGTTAAGAGCGTAAACTTTGGCCTTGCAGGTTCTTACCGTCTCAATGAACAATGGAGCTTTGGTGCTGGTTTAGATTTAATCTACGGCCAAGGTACAATGAAGCGTGAACATGCTGCAATAGGCACACTCGTCGATGTAGACGAAGCTGATGGTTGGGCTGTAGGTTTCAATGTTGGTACTGTGTACGAGCTAGATGAAAACAATCGATTTGGTCTTGCATACCGTCATAGTCCAGAAATGGAAGCAAAAGACGATAAAGGTCAAAAAATCACACTACCTTTACCAGATATGGCCGAGTTCTCCGGCTTCCACAAAATTCAAGACACTAAGTTTGCTGTACACTACAGCATCCAATACATTGGCTGGGAAACTTTCGATCAAATTGAATTCTCTAACTTAAAAGGCTCTCCTCTTGGCTCATCGTACGATAAACAGTACCAGTGGCAAGATGGTTGGCACTACTCGATTGGTGGTACATATTACCTAAGTAATAACTGGACACTTCGTGCTGGTTACATGTACGACACGAGCGCCCAAGCTGACTTAACGTCTGTTTCCGTTCCTGACTCAGATCGCCAATGGTTCTCTACCGGCTTTACTTATCACATTGATAGTAAATCAAATGTCGACTTTGGCTTTACGTACCTAATGGGTAAAGATGTTGAGGTAAATGAATCAACACCTAACCCAATGTACAACCCAAGTGACGCTCAAAGCCCTCAAAATATCTCGAGCTTGTCAGCAACAACACGCGCTGATGCTATTCTATTCGGCTTACAATACAGCCGTAGCTTCTAAACGCTTCGCTGTTAGTTAGTAGAAAAATACTTTATATAAAAGGCTGGATTTCCAGCCTTTTTTCATATCTGCGATTTATTGCCCACTCAATTTGAGTGAACACGTGTATCTAAATCTCACAATTAGGACGCACAGCTGTTCGCTGAATTCCGTTTACAAGCCTTTCACAGTTAGATAATTAAACCACCCAATCAACACTTGAAAGCATAATATTCCAAATGACTACTTATGCTGGATTTTCATTTCTAAAGTAAAAACTCTACCTTTAAACTTTTGTCCCACGTTATAAACAAATCAGCGAACATTCGAATGAAAACCAACAAGACTCTTCTATCAACAGCAGTGGCATTAAGCCTACTTGGCGCAACGGGCATGGCTAACGCAGCAGGTTTCCAACTTGCTGAATATTCTGCAACAGGCCTAGGTCGAGCATATGCTGGTGAAGCTGCAATGGCTGACAACGCAAGTGCACAATGGCGTAACCCAGCAATGCTAACTTATTTGGAAGGCACTCAAGTGTCCGTTGGTGCAATCTATGTGAACCCAAATATTGATATTGAAGGTGATGTAAACTTCCACGGTAGCACTTCTTCTGCATCTTCAGATGACTTCGCACATGATGCAATCATTCCAAACTTCTACCTATCACACCAATATAATGAGAAATTCGCGATTGGTTTGGCATTTGGCACCAACTACGGCATGGAAACCGATTTAGGTAAAGGCTTTGGTGCCTCGCACTTCGGTAACGAAGCAAGCGTAACGACAATGGAAGCGAACTTGAACGCAGCTTACAAAGTCAATGAATCAATCAGCGTTGGTGGTGGTATCCGTTACATCATCGGCGAAGGCAGCTTTGGCGCAGCAGCTCCTAAGAATAACGTTGTAGGGTTAAATCCTGAAACTAATCAACCAATCAGTGTTCCTCAAGGTACCGCTCTAAAATACATGGAAGGTGACGATACCGCTTGGGGCTGGCAAGTTGGTACAGCATGGCAGATCAATGAAAATAACCGTATCGGCTTCGCGTACAAATCTGAAGTTGAACTGAAGCTTGAAGGCCATGCTGAAGGTCTTGGTTTTGGCTTCGGTACTTCTGAACGCGACAACGGCTACATGTATCTAAACCTGCCTGCAACGGCTGAGTTGGCAAGCTTCCACCAAGTAACAGACCAACTTGCATTACACGCAAGCGTTAACTGGACGGATTGGAGCTCTTTCGAGAAATTGGAAGCACGTCTAGATACTGCTGGCACGCATATGGTTAAAGTAGAAAACTGGGAAGACAACTATCGCTTTGCCGTTGGTGCCACTTACCAGCTTGATCCTAAGCTAGCGCTACGCACTGGTATTGCATACGATACTTCAGCGGTAAGCGACAAAAACCGTACGATCACTATTCCAGAAACTGACCGCACTTGGCTAAGTATTGGCGCAACGTACGATTGGACGAAAGACTTCAGCCTAGACGCTGGCTTCACCTATATTTTTGCGAAAGACGCACCAATCGTTGAGTCTCGTGGTTACAAGTCAGACGACACTGCAGAACAAGTCGGCGGCCAATTTGTAGGCGAAACTACGGGTAATGTTTGGCTAATCGGTGTTCAAGCAAACTACCGTTTCTAACCAAGCTGCAAAATACAAAAAAGGCTTAGTATCAGCTAAGCCTTTTTTCATTTCTCTATTGTGAAGAACAACGCTTAAAAGTCTTCTAGATATTCATCTAAATACTCTTCTTCTTCGATGTTAACTTCTTCTACCGTTTCAACTTCTGCTTTAAAGTTTTGACGCTGGATATAAACATCGCGAGTTAGAATATATGGATCCGGCGACGAGTCTAGCTGCGCTTCTTGCGGTACTAATAAAGCACGCTTCTCCATTCCTTCAAACGCCCACTTACCCAAACTCGCCCAGAAGTTGAGATAAGAGAGGGGTAAATACGTACTATCTACGGTATCTGTCACTTCACGTAAGGTATACGGACCATAACCTGGAACCATGAAGTAAGGACCATTTCCAACACCATAGTGGCCTACTGCATCACTGAACGCTTTCTCGTCGTACTTCGTAATACCCGCGGCACTTGCAATATCGAATAAACCGAAAATACCGAACGTCGAGTTAATCCAAAAACGGTTAAAGTGGTCCACGGCTTTCGTACCATTACCCATGATTAAGTTATTAACCATGCTTGCTGGCTCATCTAAGTTCGATAAGAAGTTAGCGATACCAGAACGAATAGGAACTGGCGTGTATTCTACATACGCAAGTGATACAGGACGAACCAAATACGGATCTAAATATTCGTAGTTGAGTTCCCACATGGTTCGGTTAAAGCCTTCCAACGGGTCATACACATCAGAAGTCGTTTGATTTGTTTCTTGTCCTGTTACTGCTTCATCAGGCGCACTTGAACAGCCAACCAGTCCAACGGCTAACAGCAACAAGAAGGTAGATTTACCCTTGTTATACATTTTATTTTCCATAACGACTATTAATGTACCTAAGTCACCCCGATTAACCATTGTACGTATGTTGAGCAGGATACATAGTAAAGATGACTCAGATATGGGAATAAATAAAGGCCAGCAATCGCTGGCCTTCGGTATTCTACTCGATCGTTTAGAGTCATACCACTAAAGGCAACTGACTCTACCTCGTTGTCATGTTTCAGAGACAGATGTTAACAATTAATACTGCTGATCAATGGTCACTTCTACTGGTGCGCCAAATTCAACGACGTCACTTTCTCCGTGCCAATCTTGATCACGCGTTGCTACGTTACCGTCAGAATCTACACGCACACGGACGATTAGCTTATCGAGTGAAGATAACTTTTGCCCTTGCATCATGGCATTGCCATCATCTAATACGACTGTGCGAGGGAAAGTACCTAGCGGATAACGAGCAGCAGCCACAGGCATTGGAGAGCCATCTGAACGATGTACTGACACAATCAGAACTGCGTTTGGATCCAACTGAGCATTTGGTGCCACATTAATTGTCACAGCTACACTCTTATCCGGTGAAACCGCTTCGCCCATTTGCTTACGAGCACTCTCAATACTGCGTGACAACATCTCGTAGCGACTATCTTCTGGACCAATCATTTGCTGCATGATTCCCCAGTACTTTATGGCTGCCGGGAAGTCTTGACGCTCAAACGCATCGAACGCTAACAAAGAAAACACACGCAGATCGACATAGTCTTGCTGCATCAGCTTGCCGAGTAATGAGCGAGCCGTCGCTTGATCCATTTCCTCTTGAGACAGCATCAGAGCTTGTGCATAACCCAACATCACATCTGGGTCTTTTGGCTCTAGGCGGTACGATTTTTCCATCGCATCGATAGCTGTGGTGACATCACGATTTGCTAACGCAATACGACCTAGCAGTAACCAACCTGTCGAGTCTTCCGGCTGGTAATGTAAGCGAGTTCGAAGGGCTAGGGTCAAATCCGCCATTTCATCGTCACTCAGCGGCTCAGAAGAAGCCGACATCAGCTTTTTCGATAACTCAGGTAGATTTGCAGACACTTCTTGCCATTGAACAATATCGTCTGACGCGCCAAATTTATAATACAAGCCATAGCTCAGCACCACCGTCAGAATTACCGATGGAACTAAAACCGCGATTGGAGAAACCTTGGTTTCTTTTTGCGCTTTATCACCAGGGATATCATCAAGCAGTGATTGCTTTAGATCAGAAATCAGTTCGTCTTCACTTTCAACCAGACCTTCGTCAGTTTCTTCTGCAAGCTCAGATAGTCGGTCTTTATAAAATGCCTTGTTGAGCTCATCGCGTAACACATCATCATTGTTCGCTTTTTGTTTAAGCAGCGGCAAAGCCACCAGCGCACAAGCAATAAGCGTGAGAGCAACGGTGGAAATCCAAAATAGTGTCATTACTTCTTATCTCCGTTGTTCTCTTCTTCAAGCAATGCTTTTAAACGAGCTTCTTTTTGCTCATCCCATTGCTCGTCACTGCTCGCTTTTGCCTTAACTTTAGATTTACGGCTACGCAGCACAATCAAACCAAAACCACCCAGTACTACAGCGAGTGGCCCTAGCCACAAAATCGCAGTCGCGACCGTAAATGGTGGGTTGTAAGTCACGAAGTTACCGTAACGGGCGATCATGTAATCAACAATCTCATCTTTGGACTTCCCTTCTTTGGTCATTTCGTACACCTTATGGCGTAAGTCCTGAGCAAGTTCAGCGTTAGAATCCGAGATCGTGTTGTTCTGACATTTAGGGCAACGGAGCGTATGGCTTAACTCTTTGAACTGCTGTTCTTGTTCCAAATTATCAAACTCGTACACTTCAATGGCCGCATGAGCAGCAAGAGATAATGTCATCGCAGCAAAAACGGCAAGAATTAGCTTTCTCATTGCTTCGCCTCCTCAACCAATTTGTTGTAAAGCGGCTCCAGTGTTTCTGACCAATTACGTGGGTTTACATCCCCTACATGGCGATAGCGAATCACACCATTTGCATCAATAATGAATGTTTCTGGAGCACCATAAACGCCAAGGTCAAGGCCAAGCATACCACTGCCATCAAATAGGCTGATCAAGTACGGGTTGCCGAGATCATTCAGCCAACCTATTGCTTTATTACGATCATCTTTGTAATTCATACCGATGATCTTAACGCCCTTACCCGCCAATTCGTTTAGGTATTTATGCTCTGCATAACACGTTGGGCACCACGTTGCCCAAACGTTCAAGAGCAACGGTTCACCTTTAAAAATTGATTGGTCGTACTGTTTTCCAGGCTCAGCCAGGTCTTCTAAATGAAACTCAGGAACTGGCTTGCCAACCAAAACCGACTCCAATTTAGTTGGATCATCGCCCTCTTGGTTACGCATTAATTGGGTTGCGAAAATGCCCGCTAGAATCATGAAAGCGACAAGCGGAATAAATAAGATTTTCTTATTCATGTTATGCCTCCTGCTCTTTTGACTTCGCATTTTTCTTCGGCGATTTACGGAAGCGGTAGCGTTTATCAGAAATCGCTAGTGCGCCGCCTAATGCCATAATCAAAGAGCCAGCCCAAATCCAACGAACGAACGGTTTATAGTAAATACGAACAGCCCAAGATCGGTTGTCGTCTAAACGTTCACCCATTGCAATGTATAAGTCGCGGCTAATACCACGGTCAATGGCTGCTTCAGTCATCATAGACTTAGCCGTACGGTAGAAGCGCTTCTCTGCGTGAAGCGTATTCACGTATTTGCCATCGTGTGTGATCTCAAAGTCTGCGATGTAGCCATCGTAGTTTGGACCATCTTTATCACGCAAGCCTGAGAAGTAGAAATCATAGCCTTGAATTTGGAAGTGTTCGCCAGGTGCTAAACGTACATCACGCTCGATGCTGTAGTTCTGTACCATCGCAATACCGATAACAGATACCGCCAGACCAACATGACCCAACATCATTGCCCAGTGGCTACGTTGCAGCTTGCGAACACCTTCACTAAAGCTATGACGGTGCGTTGCGCGCTCGTACAGTTCAAAGCCATGCATCGCAATAATCCAAATCGCCATCACCCAACCAATGTAAGCCATGGTTGAGAAGAAATCGGCAAACAGGTACACGCATAGCGCGGCCAAGGCGAAAGCAAGCACACCTGAAACGAGCATTGGTTTCACAAGTTTAGATAAATTGTCTCGCTTCCAACGAATAAGAGGGCCAATACCAAGCAGGAAAGCAAATGGCATCATTAACCACGCAAATAGCATGTCAAAGAATGGCGCACCGATAGAGACCGACCCCAAACCAAGCTGCTTGTGTACGAGCGGCAACAGTGTCCCCACTAACACCACAACAAGAGCGGCGATAAGTAATACGTTGTTGGCTAAGAGCGCATTTTCACGTGAGACTAAGTCGAAGTTACCTCGTACACGCACTGCTGCCCCTTTTACGGCAAACAGCAATAAAGAGCCACCGATAACGAAAACGAGGAAGCCTAGAATAAACATACCGCGCGACGGGTCAGACGCGAACGCGTGTACCGATACTAAAATACCGGAACGGACTAAGAAGGTGCCCAACAAACTCAACGAAAATGCAGAGATTGCCAATAGTACCGTCCACGCTTTAAATGTGCCGCGCTTTTCTGTCACGGCAAGAGAGTGCATTAATGCGGTACCCGCTAACCAAGGCATGAATGATGCGTTTTCTACTGGGTCCCAGAACCACCAGCCACCCCAGCCAAGTTCGTAGTAAGCCCACCAAGAACCTAGTGCGATACCAAGTGTTAAGAATACCCATGCTGCGGTTGTCCAAGGACGAGACCAACGAGCCCAAGCAGTATCAAGGCGTCCGGTCATTAGGGATGCGATCGCAAAAGAGAATGCAACCGAGAAACCAACATAGCCCATGTAAAGCATTGGCGGGTGAACAATCAAACCAGGGTCTTGAAGCAGAGGGTTCAAGTCACGTCCGTCAACCGGGAAGAACGGTAACGTACGTAGGAATGGGTTCGACGTTAGGATGATAAACAGTAGGAAACCCACTGAGATCATGCCCATAACAGCAAGTACACGTGCAACCGACTCTTGCGGCATACCACGACTAAACGTCGCTACAGCGACAGTCCAAGCAGCTTGGATTAAAACCCATAGCAACAGTGAACCTTCGTGTGCACCCCATACTGCGGTTAAACGGTAGTACCAAGGAAGCTGACTATTCGAGTTGCTCGCTACATACTGTAACGTGAAGTCGTTGGTATAAAATCCCCAACATAAAATGGCGAAAGAGAACAACAGCATCAGGAACATAGACCAAGATAGCGGTCGCGCTGTGTTCATTAGCATGGTGTTATTATTCGATGCTCCCCACAATGGCAATACGCTCAACAGCACTGCCATTGCAAGCGAAAGAATGAGAGCAAAGTGACCGATTTCAGCAATCATTGGCCGCTTCCTTGTTTCTGTTCGGTGCTGTATTGAAGCGGTTCATGCGTTTTCTTCATCGCTTCTGCAATTTCTGGTGGCATGTATTCTTCATCGTGCTTCGCTAGGACCTCAAATGCCTCAACTGTCGTGGCATCTTTCAGTACACCTTGAGCAACAATACCCTGCCCTTCACGGAACAAGTCAGGAAGAATACCGTCATAGGTAATCGTCACTTTCGGACCGACATCGTGCAGGTCAAAACTCACTTTCAAAGAATTAGGATCTCGACGAACTGAGCCCACAACCACCATTCCACCGATACGCAGACGCTGGCCTACTTCTGGCTTGGTGCCATCTGGCTTACCATTAACCAATTCCGTTGGAGTGTAGAAAAGGTCCATATTTTGATTAAGCGCATAAAGTATCAAACCAATGGTGGCACTAATACCGATAAAGATCGCTAGTACAATACCTAGCCTCTTTTTACGTCTCGGGTTCATAAGGTGTTCTCCATGTTCTTCGCTGCGTCGATACGAGCTTGACGGTCAATTTTTGCTTTCACTTCTTTCAATAATGCATCACCGCGGCGAAGGCTAGTGATCAGAAGAATCAGCATGGATAAGAAAGTAATACCAAACGCACTCCATACGTATGATGCGTAGCCACCCATGGCAAAAAAGTCGCTCAGAGATTCAAAATGCATAATCAGTTACCTCACTGAGTTTGTTCTGTTGCGAGTTTGCGCACCCAAGGGCGGTGACTTTCTTTACTGATGATTTCGTTACGAAAACGGACCATCGTCACGGCACCAAAGAAGAACGCAAAGCCAAAGATGTTCAGCAATAACGGCCAAAGCATGTCGGATGAAATAGAAGGTTGTTCAAATTTCGTGATCGTCGCACCTTGATGAAGCGTGTTCCACCATTCCACGGAAAAGTGAATGATAGGTAGGTTTACTACGCCTACGATCGCTAAGATACCAGCGGCTTTTGCAGCGGTTTTTTGATCGTCAAACGCATGGTAAAGCGCAATCACACCAAGGTAGAGAAATAGAAGAATCAATTCAGATGTAAGACGGGCATCCCATACCCACCAAGTGCCCCACATAGGCTTGCCCCAAACAGCACCTGTAAGTAGAGCAATAAAAGTAAATACTGCACCAATCGGAGCCATCGCAAGTGCCGCCATATCAGATAGGCGAACTTGCCATACTAGGCCAATAAATGCAGCGATCGCCATCGACATATAAACGCCCATAGACCAAATAGCTGATGGGACATGAATGTAGATGATTCGGAAACTGTCACCTTGTTGGTAATCTGAAGGCGCAAATGCAAGCCCCCAAACCGTACCAACCGATAAGCATACGAGGGCCAATACAGAAAACCAAGGCAGAAACTTACCACTCAAACGATAAGCTGCTTCTGGCTTGGCATAAGGATGTAGCCATTTCCACATGTTTTGTTCTCACTCTTACTTCAGGGACACTGTCTAAAGGGTTGAGACCGTAGCAGTGCTTTAATAATAATTCTTTGATCAAGCGCCGCTTCATTGGCACTTTATTGAGTTAGTTAACACTAACTCGTAATGCGGCACTGATGGCAAAAGGCGTTAATGTCATCGCCCCCATTAGCATCGCACCTAAAATCGCTAGTTGACCGTTATACGCCATACCGAGTGCGGCAGCATCAATTGCCGATGTTGCGAAAATCAAAATTGGGATGTAGAGCGGAAGAATAAGCAAACTCAAAAGAACGCCACCCTTTTGCAACCCAACAGTCAACGCCACACCAATGGCGCCAATAAAACTTAGTGTTGGTGTACCGATCATCAAGGTTAATACAACCGATAGCCAAGTATTGAAGTCGAGCGAAAGTAAAACCGCCAATAATGGGCTAATTAAAATCAGAGGTAACCCTGTTAACAACCAATGTGCTATGACCTTTGAAACCACTACAAGTTGCAATGGAATCGGCATTAGCATCATTTGTTCTAGTGCACCGTCTTGAAAATCATCACGAAATAGACGCTCTAATGATAATAAGGCGGACAGCAATGCGGCAACCCAAACGATGCCCGCTGCAATACGTGCTAACAAATTAGGTTCTGGTCCAATACTCAGAGGAAAGAGAGTAATGACAATAATAAAGAACCACAGCGGGTTCAGAATGTCTGCCTGACGGCGAAATGCGATTAGGAGCTCACGACGAATGATGGTGGTCATCGAGGAAATCATATCAGTCACCCAGCTTTATTTTTCTAAGTTTCGGGCTGTCCGCAAACATATCTTGATGCGTCGTCAAGACAACAATACCGCCATTATCAGCATGACTTGCGAACAAAGATTCAAGCACCTTGACGCCTTGCTTATCAATGGCAGTCAACGGCTCATCTAAAATCCATAAAATTTGCTTACTGAGCCATAACCTTGCCAATGCGACTCGTCGTTGCTGACCTGCGGAAAGTTGTGCTACAGGTACATCTTCTCGACCAGCTAATCCTACTTGAGTCAAAGCGATGAAGATTTCTTCGTCTGAAGAGCGATTATTTTGAATAGATTGATAAAAACGTAAGTTTTCTAATGCGGTAAGCTCTCGTTTCACTCCTGTTTGATGTCCTAAGAAAAGCAGATCTTGATGGAAAACATCACGAGATTTTTCAACCTCTTCGCCTTTCCATTTAATGACACCTTCTTCTCTATCACCTAACCCTGTCACAATCCGTAGCAATGTAGTTTTACCAGTACCATTACGCCCTTCGATCTGGACCAATTCACCAGGCTTAATTTCAAACTGCAGGTTTTCAAACAGAACCCTTTCATCACGGATTGCTGTCAGGTTAGACACTTCTAACATAGAGCTTCAACTAAAAAATGAACGAGCCGCTATATTAGCACAGCTTAGTTATGACAAAACAGGATAAGAGGGCTAGGTTACATGTAAGTTCATGTATTTTTGTTAATTAATCATCACACTTTAATAAAATTAACTATAAGTAGTTATAAGCGCTCATTTTGAATTTGAGAGGCCAGAGCTAAGAGCAAGATCGACTGAAGGTTGTCTAGGGTTGTATTTAAGAAGAGCATTAGAGGCTATGACCCGTCCTGATATGGGTTGACACTTTTTAACTAAAACGCTCGATGTACTTCATCGGGCGTTTTGTATTTTAA